>CAZNRT010000073.1:0-13827 GCA_964575445.1 uncultured Proteiniphilum sp.
ATATTAAATACTCAAATAATAGTTGATGGTAAGCCTACTGTTTGGTGTGCTCAACATGATTTTATAACTCTATTGCCTGTGAAAGCCAGGAGTTATGAGCTTGAATCATTTAGTGGAGCTGAATCTGTAGGTATTGTATTATTACTAATGGATATTGAAAAACCGTCTAAGCCAGTCATTGATGCTATTAATGGTGCTGTAGAATGGTTTGATAGTAATAAAATAGAAGGGATTAGACTTTCTTATGAATTAAACTCAAACAATGAGAGAGATAGAGTAGTAATATCAGATAAGGATGCTACTCCGATATGGGCAAGATTTTATGATTTGGATACTGGAAAACCATATTTCTGTAGTCGAGATGGAATTAAGCGAGAATTATTATCAGAGATAAGCTATGAGAGACGAAATGGATATTCTTGGTATACAAATAGACCCGATGAAATATTTGATAGATATGATAATTGGATAAATAGATTGAATGAGTAACTTAAGATAACTTTAGTTATTGTGCTATCAAAAAAATATATTAAGGATATAAACTAAAATCATAAATAGTAATGAGTCTTTTGAAAAAGTGTTTTATTGTATTTTTTGTATTATTAATAGTTGGTTGTTCTGAAAAAGAAAACTCCAGTTTAATGAAGTTGTTCTATGATAAACCTGCTAATAATTGGGAAGAGGCCATACCTATAGGCAATGGTCGATTGGGGGCAATGATATTTGGAGCAATTGAAACTGAGCAATTGCAGTTAAATGAAGAAACTGTTTGGGCAGGTGAGCCAGGCAATAATGTTCCAAATAATTTACACGAAGTGTTACCCAAGGTTAGGGAACTAATATTCAATGAGAAGTATGGAGAGGCTCAAGATCTTGCAACATCTCGTTTGCCTCGACAAGTAGGTGAGGGTATGAACTATGGAATGCCATATCAAACTGTTGGAAACCTGTGGTTTGACTTTGATCATAGAGGAGTTGTTTCCAACTACTATAGAGATCTTGATATTGCAAATTCTATTAGTTCTGTAAAATATGATATTGATGAAGTAACTTATAGACGCGAATACTTTGCAACTGCAGTTGATCAAGTAATAGCTGTTAGGTTTTCAGCTAATCAGATAGGTAAAATATCATTTACAATGCGAACAGATAGCCCACAAAAAAAGTATGATGTTGAAACACAAGATAAAGCTTTAGTATTAAATGGTACAAGCGGATCGTTTGAAAGCAAAGAAGGAAAAGTAAACTTTCAAGCAAAATATTTACCAGTTATTGATGGTGGTCAGATTATAGAAACAGATTCAACCATAAGAATTGAGAATGCAAATACTGCTACTATATTTGTGTCTATAGGGACAAACTTTAAAAACTATAATGATATTAGTGGTAATGCCTCAGAGGTTGCGATGAAGTATTTGAGTGGTATAGAATCAAAGCCATATGATATAATAAAGAAAGATCATATAGCCCATTATCGATCTTATTTTGATCGAGTATCTTTAGATTTAGGAGTAACAGATGCAGTAAATAACACAACAGATAAACGTGTTGTTGATTTTAAAGGTGGAGATGATCCACAGCTTATCTCTTTATATTTTCAGTTTGGTAGATATTTGTTGATATCATCTTCACAACCTAGAAACCAACCCGCAAATCTGCAGGGTATTTGGAATGATCATCTTTCTCCACCATGGGATAGCAAATACACCATAAATATTAATACAGAAATGAATTATTGGCCATCTGAAGTTACAAATTTAGCTGAATTAAGTCAGCCTTTATTTGATATGATAGAGGACTTGTCTAAAACTGGAGAAGAAACGGCACGAAAGATGTACAATGCACGTGGCTGGGTAGTTCATCACAATACTGATTTGTGGAGAATAACTGGTCCTGTTGATGGTGCTTATTATGGTATGTGGCCAATGGGTGGAGCTTGGTTAAGCCAGCACCTATGGCAACATTATCTTTATTCTGGAGATAAAGTCTTTTTAGAAAAAATTTATCCAATATTAAGAGGAGCAGCATTATTTTACGCAGATGTTTTGCAAGTTGAGCCAAAAAATAATTGGTTGGTTGTTAGTCCGTCAATGTCTCCCGAAAATAGGCACGTAGGTGGTGTTACGATGGCTGCAGGCACAACAATGGATAATCAACTTGTTTTTGATGTATTTTCTAATCTAATTGACGCTTCATCTATTTTGGATGTTGATGCTTCGTTTGCTGACTCTATTAATTTGATGATAGATCGTTTAGCTCCAATGCAAGTAGGGCAACATGCCCAGTTGCAAGAGTGGATGGAAGATTGGGATCGAACAAATGATCACCATCGTCACGTATCACATTTATATGGTTTGTATCCTTCTAATCAGATATCCCCATTTGAATCTCCCGTATTATTTCAAGCAGCACGAAATTCACTTGAGTATAGAGGGGATGAATCAACTGGTTGGTCAATGGGTTGGAAAGTAAACCTATGGGCGCGACTTTTAGATGGTAATAGAGCCTATAAGCTTATCGAGGATCAGCTATCTCCCGCTCCAGAAGATAAGTCTGGTCAAAATGGTGGCACATATCCCAATTTGTTTGATGCTCATCCACCATTTCAAATCGATGGCAATTTTGGATGTACTGCGGGTATTGCCGAGATGTTGATGCAAAGCCATAATGGGGGCATCCATTTGCTACCTGCATTGCCTGATAAATGGAGCAAAGGAGAAGTTAAAGGACTGAGAGCAAGAGGAGGATTTGTTGTAGATATGAAGTGGAATGAGGGTAATGTACAAGAGCTTACAGTTACTTCAAGCTTAGGGGGTAATTGTCGCATTATTCTACCAAACGAAATTAAAGGAAATGTAAAGTTAAACGCCTCTGATTTATATTCAAAAAACTCAAACTCTTTTTATAAGAATGCAAATATTAAGACTCCAATAATCAGTGATAAGGCAAATATAATAGATCCTCAGCTGAAAGATTTATTTGTGTTTGAGTTTTTATCTGAACCTAATCGTGTATATCACTTTAAATCAAAATAAAACAATGCCAAGATATTTTAGTTCAATACTAATATTATTGGTTTGTGCTTCATTTTTGCCAGCACAAAACAATTCTTTTAGAGATGATGTGTGGTGGACAACTACCCCATCAAATTCAAACTGGATATATAATCTGAATGAAGATGCAATTATTTCTATCTCTATTCATAAGTATGGTGTTATTCAAGATAACATTGAAATAGAATATGAAATAGGTGCTGAATTGATGCCAGCTGATAAAACGGGGAAAATCAAATTGCAAAATGGTGAAGCTAAGCTAAATATTGGCAGTATGTCGGAGCCAGGTTTCAGAGATTGTAAGTTGAGGGCTACGATTGACGGACAGACTTACAGACATCATATAAAAGTTGGTTTCGAGCCAGAACTACTAAAACCTTACACTAAGATGCCCAATGACTTTGAAGTGTTTTGGGAAAATGCAAAGGCTGAGGCTTTAAAATGTCCAATGGAGGTAACAAAGACTTTTGTGCCGCAGTTTTCAAGTGAGAGTGTTGATTGCTTTCTTGTAAAAGTACAATCATACAAGAAAGGACAGTACATTTATGGCTATTTAACGTTACCTAAGAGGGAAGGAAAATTTCCAGTTGTTTTTTCACCTCCGGGAGCTGGCATCAAACCAATGGATCCTTTGAAAGATCTATTCTATGCTAAGGGGGGAATTATAAGGTTTGATATGGAAATTCATGGTATAAGACCAGATCTTGATAAAGAAACTTATCAGGAGATAAGTAGAGCTTTTGGTAGTGGTAATAATAGTTATCTTGTTAATGGATTGGACGATAAAGATTCTTATTATATGAAGAAGGTATATCTGTCTTGTGTCAGAGCTTTAGACTATTTGGTGACATTACCTGAATGGGATGGCAAAAACCTTATAGCCCAAGGAGGGAGTCAGGGGGGTGCATTAGCTTTGGTTACAACAGCACTCGATTCGAGAGTTACCGCTTGTGCAGCTAATCATCCAGCATTGAGTGATATGGCGGGTTATAAGGCTGGGAGGGCGGGAGGATATCCTCATCTATTTACTAAATTTGAAGGAATGGATACTGCTGACAAAATCAAAACATTAGAGTATTATGACGTTGTCAATTTTGCAAAGCACATAAATGTTCCAATATTTATGACATGGGGATTCAATGATGATGTGTGTCCAGCAACTACAAGTTATATAGTTTATAATCTTTTAGAAACTGAAAAAGAATCTTTGATTACCCCAGTTAATGAACATTGGATATCGCAATCTACTCGTAGATATATATATGATTGGATAAAGAAAAATATAAAATAAATGATTCAAATGAAAAAGTTACTGTTATTATCTTTTATTGCTGTTGTTATTATGGCATGTACTGCAAACAATGTTAGTGATGGTTCATATAAATATGCATATTTATATAAAGATCTTCCTTTTGAAATGCCTCAAGTATTACCACCAACGTTTCCTAAAGTGGAAGTTAATTTGTTAGCTTATGGGGGGAATCCTGATGGTATTACTCTTAATACTGAAGCATTTGAGAAGGCAATGTCTGATCTATCAAATAAAGGGGAGGAACTCTGGTTGTACCTAAGGGAATTTGGTTCACAGGTCCAATAGTATTTCGATCTAATATCAATATGCACTTGGAACAAGGTGCTTTGATACTGTTTTCACCAGATTTTGATTTATATCCCTTGGTGGAGACTTCTTTCGAGGGGTTGGATACTCGTCGTTGTCAGTCTCCTATTTCAGGATATAACTTAGAGAATATAGCTATCACAGGTGAGGGCTCTATTAATGGCTCGGGACAGGCTTGGAGACCGCTTAAGAAAGGAAAGGTTTCAGAAAATCATTGGAAGAAAGTTGTTTCATCTGGTGGTGTTGTGAATCCTAAGGGAGATATATGGTATCCCTCTGCTGGTGCACTCAAAGGTAGTACAATGAGTGATATGAATGTTCCGCATGCAGATGTAAGTGATGACTTCTTAATAGAAATAAAAGATTTCTTGCGTCCCGTGATGGTTAGTTTTGTTAAGTGTAAGAATGTGTTGCTTGAGGGTGTATTGTTCGAAAACTCTCCTGCCTGGAATGTACACCCATTGATGTGTGAGAATGTTATTATTGACGGAGTATTTATTCGTAATCCAGGATATTCGCAAAATGGTGATGGGCTGGATTTAGAGTCTTGTCTCAATTCTATTATTGTGAATAGTAAATTTGATGTCGGCGATGATGGAATTTGCATCAAATCAGGTAAGGATGAGGATGGTCGCCGTCGTGGAATACCTACAGAAAATGTTATAGTTGATAACTGTAAGGTATTTCAAGGTCATGGTGGCTTTGTTGTAGGTAGTGAAATGTCTGGTGGTGTGAAGAATGTGTCTGTAAAGAATTGTCAGTTTTTAGGTACAGATGTGGGGTTAAGATTTAAGAGTAATCGTGAGAGAGGTGGTGTAGTAGAGAATATTTATATCTCAGATATTTATATGTTTGATATCGCTACAGATTCATTCTTGTTTGATCTATATTATGGTGGAAAGTCGGCATCGGAATCTCTTGAAGATGGAGACACAACGCCCACTGACGAGGTTTTACCTCCTGTGACCGAGAAAACTCCTTCTTTCAAAAATATCTATGTGAAAGACTTAGTATCTCGAAATGCACGCACGGCAATGTACTTTAATGGACTGCCAGAGATGAATATCGAAAATATTAATGTTGAGAACGCATTCATTACTTCAGAATATGGAGCACAGCTTTCAGAGTCTAAAGATATAAACTTTAAAAACGTAACAGTAGTTACTACCAAAGGAGCACCTTTCATTCTAAACAATGTAAAGAATTTCAAAGCTGAGAATATCTCTTCAAAAGAAAACCTATCAACTGATTTGGTTGAGATTAATGGTCGCAAAACATCTGATATTGAGCTAACGGGTGTTTCGAGTAATCAAGTGAAAGTTTCTTCTAATGTTGATAAGTCAGCTGTCAAATTAAAATAATAAGTAACATGAAGTTTAAGGATTTATTAATCGTTATAATCTCTATATTTCTTGTAAGTTCCACCTCAAAGCCAGTCAAGATTTTGATGGCTGGAGACTCTACAATGTCAGATAAACCATTAACAAAGACTGTTACAGACACTGTTTCGGGCGATAGTTTTGAAGAACCATTTTTGGAAAGAGGTTGGGGACAATTGCTTCCTGAGTTTATATCGGATAAGGCTATAGTAGAAAATTATGCGGGCAATGGGCGAAGCACTCGCACTTTTATTGCAGAAGGGCGTTGGACAAAACTTATTGAAAATACAAGTCCTGGTGATTTTGTAATTATTCAGTTTGGGCATAACGATGAAGTGCCTACCAAAAAGAGTTATACAATACCAGCTCAGTTTAGGCTCAACTTTGTGGCTTTCGTTAATGAGGTGCGAGCTAAAGGGGCATATCCAATACTATGTACTTCAGTGGCACGTCGTAAGTTTGATGAGAGTGGCATATTAGTCCCCACTCATGACGAATATCCAGAGATTATTCGCTCGGTAGCAAAGCAAGAGAATGTGCCAATGATTGATTTGGAGAAAATTACCTCCGACTGGTTGCAAGAGGCAGGAGTAGAGAAATCGAATGGCTTTTTTCATAAGCTACCTCCAGGTGTAAGCAAATTGTATCCTAAGGGATTAGATGATAATACTCATTTTAATGAATTGGGTGCAAGATCTGTAGCAGAGTTCTTTGTTAAAGAGATTGAGAAACAGAAAATAAATAAGTTGAGAAAACTATTTATAAAAAAATAATACAACTTGAAGTATGAAAAAATATATCTTTTCTTTGATTGTTGTGACTTTAGCATTAATGAGTTGTAGCCAGCTTGTGCAGTCACAATATTATTACATCCGTATGGCTGATTCAGAGATGCAGCGCAATCCAGAGAGCTGGATGGTGGACTTCTCCAAAGGGTTGAAGTGGAACTATTGCCATGGCTTAGAATTGGGTGCTATATATGATGTCTGGACCAAAACGGGCGACCAAAAGTATTATGATTATGCTGTGAGTTATGCTGATACTATGGTGAACGATGATGGAGCAATCAAAACGTATAAGCTTGAAGAGTATAATATTGATCGCTTAAATTCAGGGAAGATGCTGTTCCCGATATTGGCGGAAACCAATAATCAGAAATATAGAAAAGCATTAGATCTCCTAAAAAGTCAGATGGATACTCACCCAAGGATTTCTAATGGAGGGTTTTGGCACAAAAAGATATACCCCAATCAGGTATGGCTCGATGGTCTGTATATGGCTGGTCCTTTTCTGGCGGAGTATGCTAAGACTTTCGATGCTCCTGAGCTATTTGACGAGGTGGTTTTGCAACTTACTACTGCATATGATGATCTGAAAGATGACAAAACGGGCTTGTTGTATCATGGCTGGGACGAGAGCCGTGAGCAACGCTGGGCTGACCCTGTCACTGGATTATCTCCCAACTTCTGGTCGCGTAGCATTGGTTGGTATATGATGGCATTGGTGGATGTATTAGATTTTATGCCCGTGAATCATGAAGGAAGAGATAAGATTATTGCATTGCTCAATGATTTGTCTGGTGTTGTGGAGAAATATAGAGAGCCAGTTTCAGGTATGTGGTATCAAGTAACTGATCAAGGCGACAGAGAAGGCAATTATTTAGAGTCAACTGGTTCAATAATGTTTATCTATACTTGGATTAAAGGAGCCCAGAATGGTTATCTACCCAATGAATACCTGCAAAAAGGAGCTGAGGCTTATGACCAGTATGTAAAACAATTTATTAAGGAAAATGAAGATGGCTCTATCTCTGTTACCAACTGTTGTTCCGTTGCTGGATTGGGTGGAGAGAAGGTATATCGTGATGGTAGTTTTGAGTACTACGTATCAGAGCCAATCAGAGATAATGATCCTAAAGCGGTTGCACCATTTATAAAGGTGAGTTTGCTTCTTAATAAATAGATATAATGATATGAAGTTAAGAATATCTTTTCTATTTATTCATGTGCTATTCTTTTCCTTGTGTGTGCAGTCTCAAACACCTGCTTTCCCTGGTGCAGAGGGGGGCGGAATGTATGCTACAGGAGGAAGAGGAGGAACAGCTCTTTATGTCACATCATTAGATGATAGTGATGACCCTGGAACATTGCGTTGGGCAATAAATCAAAAAGGATCGAGAACAATTCTTTTTAAAGTGTCGGGCGAAATCCGTCTCAATAGTCCATTGCGTATTAAGAATGGAGATTTGACTATTGCTGGGCAGTCAGCTCCAGGAGATGGTATTTGCATTAGCGATTACGAAACCAACATAAGTGCAGATAATGTAATAATACGCTTCCTTCGCTTCCGCTTGGGGGATAGAGCTAAGCAAGCAGTAGATGCCTTTTCTGGCTCAAGAAACAATAGGGTGATTATTGATCATTGCAGTATGAGCTGGAGTGTGGATGAGGTTTCATCGTTTTATGATAATGAGGATTTCACTATGCAGTGGTGCATTATTGCTGAGAGTTTGAGAAACTCAGTACACCCTAAGGGAAGACATGGCTATGGAGCAATATGGGGTGGTAGGAATGCTACTTTCCACCATAATCTTTTGTTGCATAATGATAGCCGCAACCCACGCTTCTGCGGAAGTAGATATACCAATCGTCCTGACCTTGAGAGAGTAGATTTTAGGAATAATGTTATCTATAATTGGGGTGGGAACAATATGTATGCTGCTGAGGGTGGAAGCTATAACATTGTGAACAATTATTTCAAATATGGTCCAGCTACTCCAAAGAAGATAATGAGCCGTATCGTAAATCCAGATGCAGATAATGGACAAAACAATCAACCAAAGGGAACGTATGGTAAGTTTTTTGTAAAAGGTAATCATATTGATGGAAGTCCTGAGGTTACTAAGGATAACTCTTTAGGAATAGATATGGGAAGTTCATTTAAAGAGTTTGCTCCAAATGTAAAGCTTAAGGATATTATCTCGAAAAGCGAGTATTCTTTCCCTCTTGTTATTACTGATGATGCAGAGACTGCTTATGATAAGGTGCTAAGGTATGGTGGGTTTTCTCTAATTCGTGATGTGCATGATATTAGATATGTTGAGAATGTAAGAGAGCGTTCGTATAGTTATGAGGGTTCCTCTGGGAGTAGTAATGGATTGATTGATAGTCAAAATGATGTTGGTGGTTGGGCTGAATATAAAACATATCATCAAATAACTGACTCTGACTCTGATGGCATACCCGATGGTTGGCTTGATAAAAACTATCCAGGAATGACAGCTTTAGATCTAAATGATGAAGGATATACACTCTTAGAGGTTTATCTTAATAGCATTGTATCTCATTTAATGGTCAACTCTAATATTGATTATTCGTCTCTTTCTTTTAAGGGGATTGGAGAAAAACCGATTAAGCGTTTTGTGGTGGATAAGTCGGGAAAAGGTGATTATAAAACTATTCAATCTGCCGTTGATGCAGTGAGAGCTTTTGATCCTGATTGGTCAACAGTAATCTATGTTGAAGAGGGAACGTATTATGAGAAGATAATCATTCCCGATTACATTGCTGATCTCAAGATAGTAGGCAAAGACAAGCATAAAACTATTATCACCAATAATGACCATGCCAATATTAATAATATGGGCACATTCAAGACTTACACTATTCAAGTCAGGGGTAGTAATATTGTATTTGAAAATCTTACTATCGAGAATAATGCACCCGCTGTCTCGCAAGCTGTTGCTCTTCATACCGAAGGCGATGGACTTATCTTTATTAATTGTTCGTTCTTGGGAAATCAGGATACAATATATACAGGCAGAAAGAATGGAAGGCATTATTTTGAGAGCTGCTATATAGAGGGTACAACTGATTTTATATTTGGTCCTGCCTCGGCATGGTTCGAGAGGTGTGATATTCATTGCAAACGAAACTCATATATAACGGCGGCAAGTACGCCCAAGGATGTGGAGTTTGGATATGTTTTTAATAATTGCAAAGTGTCGGTTGCCGATGGTGTCACTGCTGTGTACTTAGGTCGCCCATGGCGCGAGTATGCAATGACTCTATTTATGAACTGTGAATTGCCTGCTCAAATAAGACCAGATGGTTGGAACAATTGGGGGAAGCTCAAAAACGAAACTACAACCCGATATTACGAGTATAGCAATTATGGTGAAGGTGCCAATACTGGCTCCAGAGTCGCATGGTCTAAAGTACTTACCAATGATGAAGCTAAGGCATATACCCTTAAGGCTATGATGAAGGACCTTTTGGTGGAATGATAATGCAACTAACCATACTATTTATATATTTATTTAATCAATAAACTATTTTACAAGACACATAATGAAAAATAATAGACTTTACATGAGGGTTGTTCTCTCTTTGATTTTACTATTTAATATCGCCACATTCTCTTCTCAAGCTCAAGTTTCAAAAGCATGGGTTAGTGATTTAGGAAATGGAACCTACAAGAATCCAATTCTATTTGCTGATTATTCCGATCCTGATGTATGTCGTGTTGGCAACGATTTCTATATGACTGCTTCAAGTTTTAATTGTATTCCTGGATTGCCTATATTGCATTCCACAGATATGATCAATTGGAAACTGATTGGGCATGCCATTGATAGATTAGAGCCAGATGAGCATTTCTCGCAAGCTCAGCATGGCAATGGTGTTTGGGCACCAGCTATCCGATATCATGAAGGTGAGTTTTATATCTATTACGGTGATCCTGACTTTGGTGTTTTTATGGTAAAAACCAAAGACCCTGCTGGAAAGTGGGAAAAGCCTGTATTAGTCAAAGAGGGTAAAGGGCTAATAGACTCATGTCCGCTTTGGGATGAGGATGGACGAGTATATTTGGTTCATGCTTATGCTGGCAGTCGTGCAGGTATCAAGAGTGTATTGACTATTGCCGAGATGAATAGTGATGGCACCAAGGCTATCGCACCAAGCAGAATTATATATGATGGACATGATATTGACCCTACTATTGAGGGACCAAAGTTTCATAAACGAAATGGTTACTACTATATTTTTGCTCCAGCAGGGGGTGTTTCCACAGGGTGGCAAGTGGTGCTCCGCTCTAAAAGTGTGTATGGTCCATATGAGCGCAAGGTGGTGTTAGCACAAGGTGATACTCCTATCAATGGACCTCACCAAGGTGCGTGGGTTGATACGCCTGATGGTGAAGATTGGTTTTATCACTTCCAGGATGTCGGTACTGTGGGACGAATCGTACACTTGCAGCCGATGAAGTGGAATGGAGATTGGCCAGTGATGGGAGAGGATAAAAACAATACTGGTATAGGCAAGCCTGTTTCAGTTCACAAAAAGCCTAAAGTAAGTGTTCCATCTTCTATCATGACGCCTGCAGATAGTGATGAGTTTGATTCGCAATCTCTTGGTTTGCAGTGGCAATGGCATTCCAACCCAATGGACTGGTGGCATTATTTAGATACTAATAATAAACTATTGCATTTGTATTCAGTTCCATTGTCAAAGGATTATGCGAGCTTGTGGGATGTTCCCAATTTGTTATTGCAAAAGTTCCCTTCAAACAAGTTTACTGCTACGGGCAAGTTTACTTTCCACCCCTCTTCTGCAATAGTTGGCGAAAAGGCTGGCTTTGTGGTGATGGGTATGGATTATGGTTCTTTGGTATTGGAAAAAACTGAGTCTGGATTCAAGCTTTCTCAAAATGAATGTATAAAAGCAGATAGAGGCGGCAAGGAGATTACCAATGAAAGTGTAAATATTATAGACTCCACTTTGTATGTGAGAGTAAAAGTAGGTCCCGATTCTAAGTGTCAGTTTAGTTACAGCATCGATGGCAAGAAGTATAAAAACCTTGGCAAAGCATTTACTGCCAGAGAGGGCAAGTGGATTGGTGCAAAGATGGGATTTTATTGCACTCGCACTGTTAGCAATAATGATGGTGGACGTATGTCTATTGATTGGTTTAGAGTAGAATAAAAAAGGAATGACATGAAATCACTCAATCATATTGTTTGCCTTTCGCTTCTTATTATATTATCATTATCATCACTGTCGGCTCAGACAGTGATGGTAGATGGTGTTCCTCGTGATACCAGTTACACTGTGCATGGAAGCTTCTTGAAAGAGAAAAAGCATTTCCCTTTCATTCATGTTGTAGATACTGTATTGCCTACTGGCATAAAGTCTTATGAGAGTATTGCCTATAAAAGTTTGTCAGATAGTAGGCATTTATCTTTATCCATTAACCGACTTGATGATAATAATACTTATCCCGTTGTGATGATGATTCATGGTGGTGGATGGAACTCGGGCACTCATGATATGCAAAAGGCACTTGCTCTGAATCTTGCTAAAGAGGGTTTTGTAACCGTAACGGTTGAGTATCGTCTTATCCCTGAGGCTCTTTATCCTGCAGCTGTTGATGACTTGAATGATGCCGTTGATTGGATTGTGGAGAATGCCAAAAGATATGGAATAGATGCTTCCAAATTAGCCGTATCAGGTAGTTCGGCTGGTGGTCAACTTGCGGGCTTGATAGGCACAAAAAATAAGAGCAATCACATAAAGGCTGTTATCAATGTAGATGGAATAACTACATTTGTTAATCCTGAATCTATTGATAGAGCCGAATCTGCAAAGCAAGCTGGCGATAAACTTCCTATTGATGCTGTATGGCTTGGTGGTACTTATTCCGATAGGAAAGATGTGTGGAAAGAGGCATCTGCATTGTATTGGGTGACTGATAGCTCTGCCCCAATGTGTTTTATTAATAGCTCCATTCCACGATTTCACAATGGTAGAGATGAGTTTAATCAAAAGCTTGATAGTTTGGGCAAGTATTCTGAAGTTCATACCTTCGATGATAGCCCTCACACTTTCTGGCATTTTCATCCTTGGCACTTATCTACAGTGAGATATGCAGCAAATTTCTTGAGAAAAGTGTTTGACAAACCTTTCGATGCAGATATCCAAGGTTATGATTTCGTTGTATCACAAAATGGAAGTGGCGACTATGCTACTGTGCAGGATGCTATCGACGCAGTGCCTGACTTTAGAAAACAGCCCACCAAAATATTTATTAGAAATGGATTCTATCATGAGAAGATTGTGATTCCTGAGACCAAGCAAGACCTAACGTTGGTTGGGGAAGACAAATACAAAACCATTATTTCTTATAATAACTTTGCGTCTAAGAAGGTCAAGTCTGGTGGTGAGCTTGGCACTTCGGGTTCGGCTTCCATTTATATCTCTCCCAATAGATTTACTGCCGAGAATATCACATTCGAGAATGCTGCTGGTCCCATCGGGCAGGCAGTGGCTGCAATAGTGCGGAGCGATGAGGCTCAGTTTGTCAATTGCAGGTTCTTAGGATTTCAAGACACTCTCTATACCCACAAGCCTGGTAGTAAGCAGTATTATCAAAACTGCTATATCGAGGGCACTGTTGATTTTATCTTTGGTGCCTCCACCGCTTATTTTGAAGAGTGCGATATCTTTTGCAAAAATAATGGCTATATCACTGCAGCATCTACACCCGAAGATCAGCCTTATGGATATGTCTTTTATAAGTGTAAAATATCTGGTGAAAGCAAGGATAGCTTCTATCTTGGTCGTCCATGGCGTCCATTTGCGCACGTCGCATTCATAGAATGTGATATAGATGATATAATAAAGCCCGAAAGATGGCACAATTGGGGTCGCGAGGCTAATGAGCATACCGCTATATATCTTGAATATAATAACATTGGCATGGGTGCAAATATAAATAA
>CAZNRT010000074.1:0-13644 GCA_964575445.1 uncultured Proteiniphilum sp.
TATGTAGCTATTAATCCTTTTCCCAAAAAAGTTGCATTTATAACTTGAACTCAAGAAGACAAACCCTCAAACTTAATGGACACTCTCTTTCTTGAATTAAAGGCTTTTTAGCTGTATCTTTGTGGAGTGAAAAAAATGAGAGAGCATAATATTTAGAATAAATAATATATGAACATCATATTTCTATCCTTATCCAACATAAAATCTATAAACGATAGAGACATCTATTCTGACGTGTTGCGCAAATTTAAAAACGAAGGGCATGATATCACTATTGTGAGCCCAGCGCAAAGGCGAGAAGGAGTTGCCACAAATATAATAACTGATGAGGGGGTGACTATCCTGAAGGTGAAAACGCTGAATATTACTAAAACAAATGTGGTGGAGAAGGGATTGGCTACTTTGGCTATCGAGCATCAATATTTGAGTGCTATAAAGAGGTATTTCCCTAACAAGAAATTTGACTTAGTGTTGCTTACCACTCCGCCTATCACATTTGTGAAGGTGGTAGAGTATATCAAAAAGAGAGATAATGCTAAGAGTTATCTGTTGCTAAAGGATATATTTCCGCAAAATGCTGTGGATATGGGTATGATGAGGCAGGGTGGTGTTTTGCATAAGAGCTTTGTGAAAAAGGAGAAGAAATTGTATGCCGTATCGGATATGATAGGGTGTATGTCGCAAGCTAATGTGGATTTTGTATTGAAGCATAATCCTGAAGTAGAACAATCTAAAGTGGAGATTAATCCTAATACAATAGAGCCAGTGGTGATTAACTATACTGATGAACAGAAAAGGGAGGTGAGAGAGAAATACAACTTGCCAATAGACAAAAAGATATTGGTGTATGGTGGTAATCTTGGTAAGCCGCAGGGCTTGAACTTTCTGTTGCAAACGATAAGTGAAAACAGGAATGAAAAAGCTTTCTTCTTGATAGTGGGTGATGGTACTCAATATAAAAGTATGCGTGAATGGTTTGATATGAATAAACCAAAGAATGCTGTGCTCTTTCAGCGTTTGCCAAAAGATGATTACGACAGGCTGTTGGCATCGTGTGATGTGGGGTTAATATTCTTGGATAAAAACTTTTTGATACCCAACTTTCCATCAAGATTACTTTCATACCTTGAGATGCGAATGCCAGTGTTGGCAGCGACAGACCTCAACTCGGATGTGGGTGATGTGGTAGAAAAAGCGGGATGTGGGTATAAAGTGATATCGGGCGATATAGCTACTATGAACCAGAGGATAGATGAGCTGATAGAGAGATTGGAAAGTGGTGATAAGATGGGTGAGAGGGCGTGGCAGTTATTGCAAGACGAATATCTTGCGGAGAGGAGTTATGATACGATTATGCGCTTCGCTAATAATAATGGTGCACGGATAAGAAAATGATTCGTTATCAAAGAATACGTTCATGGATATGTATCTTAGAAGTTATGATTATCTTTGTGATAGAGATGAACTGTAAAACAAAAACTAATGAATATGGAGTTTATTGAGAATAAAAAATATAATATCTCAGACGATATTGATACTCAAATTGAGAAGATTGAAGAAGAATCAGTCGATGAGAATATTGATCTCATGAAAAATCCATTTGATCCGACAAAGATAAAGATTGAGACAAAAACACCATCGTTAGACACAATAATCAAACGCATAAGGGGTCAATCTATAAGAATGGATACGGATTCATACTTTCAAAGGAAAGATGACTTGTGGGATAAAGGTAAACAGAGCAGATTGATAGAGTCGATACTGATTCAATTTCCATTGCCTGCATTTTTCTTTGATGCTACCGATAATGATGAGTGGCTTGTGGTGGATGGATTGCAGCGGTTAAGCAGTTTGCGCAACTTTATAGTGGATAAAACACTGAAGTTGCAAAAATTGGAGTTCCTTACTCATCTTGAAGGAAAGGGGTGGGATGATCTTTCGTTGAGTTTGAAAACAATGATAGAAGAAGCTCAGATAGTCATTTATAAGATTTTGCCTGGAACACCTACTGATGTTAAGTTTAATATTTTTAAGCGTATCAATACAGGGGGATTGGTGCTGGAGGCACAAGAAATTCGTCACGCATTGTTTCAAGGTACACCATCTATATTTGTGAAAAATTTGGCTCAATGCAAAGAGTTTGTTTCTGCCACGGGCGGGAGAATTGATGCTGACAGGATGTTGGACAGAGATTTTGCAAATAGGTTTCTATGTTTTTACCTATTTGGGTTTGAAAACTACGGAACAAAGGATTATGGTTTAGATTTAGACTCCTATATGAGCAAAGCCATGGCAACTTTGTATCATAAAAGCGAAGAAGAGTTAGCCAAAATAGAGTATGACTTTAAGCAATCAATGATTATATCAGAGAAGATATTTGAAAAGGAAGCATTCAGAAAAGTATATAGAGAGTATGACAGAGTGCCACCAATAAATAAAGCTTTGTTTGATGCTATATCGGTGCAAATAGCCTTGCTGAATGATGATGAAAGGAGACGATTGTTAGATCAGAAAGATATGTTTAAACAGCAAATATATGAAGAACTAAGTAAAGGGGATCTTTTTTTTACTTCGGTAACAAGCTCTACAGGAGATAAGAATAGAGTGCAGAATCGTCATCATATCGTGAAAAATATTATTGATGATTTAATAAATAATTGATTGAACAGTATGATAGAATCATTACACATAAGGAACTTCAAGTCGATAAAAGATAAAAAGTTTGATCTTAGAAACCTTAATATTTTATTAGGGTTGAACGGACAAGGTAAGTCATCATTTATACAATCTTTATTGTTGCTCAGACAATCAGAAAAGCTGGAACAAGGAGAATTGGCACTGAATGGTGGTAGCAATGGATTGGTGAATATTGGAACTACGAAAGATGCACTGTATCAATACAGCGAGGATAAAATATTATCGTTCGATATTAAGTTTCATGAAAGAGAGTTGATAAAAATGAGCTTCGATTATGAAATTGATGCGGATATATTTAGAATGTCTGGAGATATTGATTACAATATTAAGAGGAGGCATGATGAATCTCTTTTCTCAAATAACTTTCAGTATCTGAATGCACAGCACATAGAACCTGAGTATGGGAATAAAACAAGTCTTTCGAGTGTAAAAGATGAAAACAGTATTGGTAAACATGGAGAATACACAGCTCACTACATCGCATTGAGAGGAAATGAAGATGTGGTATTTGACAATGTTCTTCATAAAGATTCATCTTATTATGATGCTATTACTTCGGAAACAAATATTGACAGGTCGTTGCGCAATCAGATTAACTTATGGTTGGGCGAGATATCACCTGGAGTAAAAGTAATTGCGAGACAAATTGACCCAAATATGGTGCTCCTTGAATATAATTTTGAACAACCAAGCTATGGAAGTACAAATAGGTTTATGCCCGAAAATGTGGGGTTTGGCATTTCATATGCTTTGCATGTGGTGACAGCATTATTAATAGCTAAGCCAAAAAGTTTGATAATCATTGAGAATCCTGAATCACATATTCACCCAAGAGGACAAGCTGAGTTGGGAAAGCTTATTGCTAAAGTGGCAGAAAACGATGTGCAGGTAATAATTGAAACGCATAGCGATCATATATTGAATGGAATAAGAGTTGCAGTGAAAGAATCAACTATTGATAAAGAAAGGGTTGTTGCATATTATTTCAACAAGAGGGTTGAGGAGCAAGAGCAATACTCTGAAATTACTGCTATAAATATTGACAGGAACGGATCATTGAGCAAATATCCTGAAAACTTGTTAGATGAATGGAGCAACCAAATTTCTAAGTTGATATAAGTATGGAGTTATCTCTTAATGAATTAAGCATAAATCCAGTATCAAGTGATAAGTATGAAGCAAATAAGAGAATGACACTATTTGCTAAGACCACCGCAGAAGCACGCAAGAGAGGCATCAGAAAAATAAGATCGGATTATTCAGCAAGTGAGATTGGATTAACATTGGATTATTCTTTTAAAGACTGGATGTTTGATAAAGATTTTCCATTTGAGCTGCGCTCTTTATTCTATGATATGTTGATACAGCCATTTATTGATGAAGAAAAAGAGGAAGTTGAAAACAAATACATAGAGAAAAACTATTTTCACGAGGATTTAGAAAATGAACTATCAAAACAACAATGTGTAGGGTTGACAGCAGCTTTTCTGAGTAATAATCTGACAATCAGTTTTGACAGTAGCTCTGCTTGGCGTAAAAATATTATAAATATTATTGTGGAAGATGGTGACAAATCATCTGTTGAAGAGGTTTGTAATGTATTCTCGAAAGAATGTTTCGATCAAGAGCCAATTGCCAACTTTTTAGAAGAAGTAACGCCTATTGCTTTAAGAGAGACTGAAATAAACCCGAATGAAAAAAAACTGCACTTGACTTCTCATCATGGACAAAAAGAGCTCAAAGATCTTTGGGACAAACTTAAGCATTCTACTTACGTGGAATCTGCAATATCTATTGAATGGGGTGGTAATACTTTCTATAAGAATCCACAAGAAAATGGAAAAGTGGATATTGTGCACTTAAATTCGGATCGACGATATGTGTTGCAGATACAAACTACTGGCTGCAATTTGAGAGAGACTACTGAGATTGCGGAGCTGTTGGAAAAGAAATACAAATAAAAACTATATATAATCTAACAATTAGAGATTATGTCAAAATTAAAAGACAAAGTCCTCCTTATCACTGGAGGCACAGGCTCGTTTGGAGGGGCTGTATTAAATAGATTTCTGAATACGGAACACTTTAAGGAGATTCGCATATTTAGTCGCGACGAAAAGAAGCAGGATGATATGCGACATAGATTGCAAAACCCTAAAGTGAAGTACTATATTGGTGATGTGCGTGATAAGCGATCTGTGGATGGTGCAATGCGTGGAGTGGATTATGTGTTTCATGCAGCTGCGCTGAAACAAGTGCCTTCGTGTGAGTTTTTTCCGATGCAGGCGGTGCGCACTAATGTGATTGGCACTGAGAATGTGTTGGACTCGGCGGTGGATAATGGTGTGAAGAATGTGGTGGTGCTTAGTACTGACAAGGCAGCTTATCCTATTAATGCTATGGGAATAAGTAAGGCGATGATGGAGAAAGTGGCTATTGCAAAGGCTCGATCGTTGGGCGATAATCCCAACACTATTATTACTTGTACTCGCTATGGCAATGTGATGGCAAGCCGTGGGTCGGTGATTCCGTTGTGGATAGATCAGATAGAGGCAGGCAAGGAGATTACAATCACTGATGCTAATATGACACGCTATATGATGACACTTGAGGATGCTGTGGATTTGGTGTTGTATGCATTTGAGAATGGAAGAAGTGGTGATTTGTTTGTACAAAAAGCACCAGCTGCTACACTTGAAACACTTGCTATTGCCATCAAGGAAATGATGGATGCGGATAATCCTGTACGTGTGATTGGAACAAGACATGGCGAGAAGCTATACGAAACTTTGGTGACACGAGAGGAGATGGCAAAATCGGAAGATATGGGTAACTATTTCCGTATTCCTGCTGATGCGAGGGACTTAAACTATGATAAGTTTTTTGTGGAGGGCGATGAAGAGGTAGCTTCTATTGAGGATTATCATTCGCACAATACGCATAGATTGAGTGTGGAGGAGATGAAGGAATTGCTTAAAAAAGTGATGTAATTCGCATTCGCTCGTTAATGTTATTGGCACACTGACGTTATTGGCACACTGATAACACTGATTAAGCAGATATCACTGATTTTTAATTTATATCTGCGATTATCTGCGTGAAAAAAATCAGCGTTAATCAGTTAGATCCATAGAATCTGTGTGCAATAAAAAATATTATTCAAAATAATAAATGGCACACAGATAACACTGATTAAGCAGATATCACTGATTTTATAAATAAGAAATCCGCTAGAAAAACAATCTGCGACGATCAGTTAGATCCATAAAATCTGAGTGCTATAAAAAAATAAATTATGAAAATATTAATTACTGGTGCGCAAGGTTTCATTGGCAAGAACTTAGTAGCGCAATTGAACAATATAAAGTCGGGCAAGGCTAAGCACCCTACTCTGGGGAGCGACCTTGTGATTTATGAATACGATCGTGATAGTCACGAGGGTGTATTGGAAGAGGCTTGCAAGAATGCTGATTTTGTGTTTCACTTAGCAGGAGTGAATAGACCAAAAGAGGAATCTGAATTTATGGAGGGCAACTTTGGGTTTACAACTACTTTGCTTGAAACACTAAAGAGGTATGACAACTATTGTCCAATAATGATATCTTCATCCATTCAGGCGGAACTTGATAATCCATATGGACGAAGCAAGAAGGCTGGTGAAGATGTTATTAGAAGTCACTTTGACAACCAATCGCCAACAGCTAATGGGCAAGAGCAAAAAGCCATTATCTATCGATTTCCTAATGTTTTTGGCAAATGGTGTCTTCCTAACTACAACAGTGCGGTGGCAACATTCTGTCATAATATTGCTAATGATTTGCCTATTACGGTGAATGACCCATCGGTGGATATGACATTAGTATATATAGATGATGTGGTGGAGGAATTGATAAGGGCACTTGTGGGTCAACCAAATAAAGAGCGTGATTTGTGTCGTGTGCCAGTGGAGCATAAGGTGAAGCTTGGTGAAATTGTGGACCTATTGTATGGTTTTAATACTCAACGTGATAATCTGAATGTGCCTAACGTTACAAACAATGGGTTTGAGAAGAAGCTGTACTCAACTTATCTGAGCTACTTGCCTGCAGATAAATTTTCTTATCCCTTAAAAATGAATGTGGACAATCGTGGTAGCTTTACCGAGATTATTCGTACTCCCGACAGAGGTCAATTCTCTGTAAATATATCTAAGCCTAACATTACAAAAGGTCAGCACTGGCACCACACAAAGAATGAAAAATTTGTGGTGGTAAGTGGTAAGGGCTTAATCCAGCTCCGCAAAGTGGGAATAGACGATAAAGGTAATCCACACCCAATACAAAATTACTATGTGAGTGGTGAAAAGATAGAAGTTGTGGAAATGATACCGGGATATACGCATAATATTATCAATCTTTCCGACACTGAAGACATGGTAACGTTTATGTGGGCTAACGAGAGTTTTAATGTTGAGAAGCCAGATACGTATTTTGAAGAGGTGTGATTCGCTTCGCTCATCACTATTTCACGCTTAAATTGTAATGGCACACAGATTTTACTGATTAAGCAGATTACACAAATAAATAAATGACATGTATGATAAATACTTATACCAAGGGTTGACAGATACCATTATAAGATGTTACTATAACGTTTATAATACTCTTGGTTATGGATTTTTGGAGAAGGTGTACGAGAAAGCTTTATGCATTGAGTTGAGAAAGGCTGGTGTAGAAGTGAAGCAACAATTTCCTATTGATGTATATTATGATGATGAGTTGGTAGGTGAGTATTATGCTGATATTATTGTAAATAATTCAGTTATTTTAGAGCTCAAAGCAATTGAATCATTAAATAATATACATGGTAATCAATTAGTAAATTATCTGAAAGCTACAGGTATTAAAGTAGGTTTATTGCTTAACTTTGGACCAAAGCCAGAAATAAAAAAAAATATTTACTGCAGATAATTACAGTGTGCAATAAATATATGGATGAAACGAATATAAATAATAACGATAGAATAATTGAGTAGTGATAGAGCAAATTAAATCAGTGTAAATCTGTAAAATCTGTTTTATCAGTGTGCAATAATAAACAAATGAAAAAATTAAAAGTACTAACAGTTGTCGGCACACGTCCCGAGATAATCCGCCTATCACGCGTATTATACGCCCTTGACAACTCAGATGCCATAGAGCATGTATTAGTTCATACGGGACAGAACTATGATTATGAACTGAATCAGATATTTTTTGAGGATTTGGGATTGAGAAAGCCTGACCACTTCTTGGAAGCTGCAGGCAAAAATGCTACTACCACCGCTGGACAGATATTGATTAATATCGACCCAGTATTGGAAGAGGAGAAGCCTGATGCGTTTTTGGTGTTGGGTGATACTAATTCGTGCTTATGTGCTATTGCTGCAAAGAAGCGTAAGATACCTATTTTCCACATGGAGGCAGGTAATCGATGCTTTGATCAGCGCGTGCCAGAGGAGTCAAATCGTAAGATTGTGGATCATACGGCTGATATCAACTTGACATATTCGAGTATTGCACGTGAGTATTTGCTAAGAGAGGGATTGCCTGCGGATAGAGTGATAAAAACTGGTTCGCCAATGTATGAGGTATTGCATCACTACTTGCCACAAATAAAGCAATCGGATGTGTTGAACAAACTTGGATTGGAGAAGGGTAAGTTTTTTGTAGTGTCGGCACACCGTGAGGAGAATATCAATAGCGATAAGAACTTCAACAACTTGATGTTGTCTCTTAATATGATTGCAGTGAAGTATGGTTATCCAATCATAGTATCGACGCACCCTCGCACTCGCAATATGATTGAGAAAAAACAAATAGAGATGCGACCTGAAATTCAATTCTTAAAGCCACTTGGTTTTCACGATTACAATGCTTTGCAAATGCACTCGTACGCAGCAATATCTGATAGTGGTACTATATCTGAGGAGTCGTCAATTCTGAATTTCCGTGCTTTGAATATCCGTGAAGCACATGAACGTCCTGAGGCTATGGAGGAGGCATCTGTGATGATGGTAGGACTATCTCCCGAAAGGATTATGCAAGGCTTAACCCAGGTGTTACAACAAGAGGCGGGAGAGTTACGCAACTTCCGTGAGGTGTATGACTACTCTATGCCAAATGTGAGCGAAAAAATGGTGCGTATTATTATTAGTTATACGGATTATGTGAAGAGGGTGGTGTGGAGTGAGTAGTTATTCGATTAACTCATAACACTCAGCACACAGATAATGCGGATTGTGCAGGTTGATACAGATTCTATCCGCTAGTTCATTTGAAAGAAATTAAAACAGCGTTTGAAAACTATTTGAATGGTGATTGAACGCTGTTGTATATCTATTATGGTAAAACAGGATTAGGTAATTCAATTGTCCCAGTATTAGAAAAAAATCATTATCGCTGATAACCAAATAAGGTGAGCAAAATAACACAAATTCGTTTGTTTTATCCAAATTCGTTTGCAATGCAAAAAGTAAAGGTTATTTCGGTCTATTAGTGCCTCCCAAAAATATTGAGCTACTGCAAGAGCGTATGGAGTGGTGCATGAATAACCGGGAGGAGTCAAAGGCTATGGGGCTGAAGAGTAGGGCGGTGATGGTGGAGAAATATGAGCGGAGCTATGTGTGGGGGGAGATATTGAGGGAATATAATAATCAGCTGTTGGCTTTTGGCGGTTAGCAGTTAGCTGTTGGCTTGTAGCTATTGGCAGTTTTATTACAAGTAGCACCTGTAAAGCTTCTTAATAATTTGTTACTTGATGATTTGCTAAGTTCAATATAGAAGTGCAATTTGTTAAATTGGATTATATAGTGAATCAAAAGTTAGGGCAAGAGTTAGGGCAAGAGTTAGGGCAAGAGTTTAGAACTCCTACTATGTATTCTAAGATTCTTAAAATAATAATAGATAATCCATTATCTCGTAAAGAAATATCATTGTCACTTGGTCAAAAGCAGATATCAGGAGGCTTAAATAGAGCTTTGAGCAAACTACTTGAAGATAATTTGATAGAATACACAATACAGGAAACAACTAACCATCCTGATCAGAAAATTAGAATATCTAAAAGGGGTATTATGTTCTTGGATTTAATGAAAAAATGATTGTTAGTTTGAGTATCAAAAACCTATTAGGTTTATCAGAAGCTAATTAACTTCGACAAAATATTAATAATTGGAATATCTAATAGAATCCGTTGAAAACCTAATAGGTTTGGTTGGAAGAAAAAACCTAATAGGTTAATCAGATTCTAATTAACTTCGACAAAATAATATTAATTGGAATATCTAATCGGTGACCGTTGAAAACCTAATAGGTTTGGATAACTCTTGCGATGTAAAAGTTGTTAAACACTTTGTTTGTCTTGTTTAAGTCTATATATTTGCATATGTCTTACAAAATGAGAGGGTAAAATCATGATAATAAATTTCTCAATACAAAATTTTGGTCCTATAAAGGAGCGTCAAACATTATCGTTTGAGGCAGAAAACTCTGATAAACTATCTGACTATTATATTGTGGAGGCGGGTGGAATAAGGCTTTTGAAGCTTGCACTGATATATGGTGCTAATGCTTCAGGGAAAACCACTGTGTTGAAAGCATTAGACTTTTTGAGAGGATTGGTATTAAGACCTATACAGAATAGGACAATGGAGTTGGATTATGAGCCATATCTATTTGATGCTGAAACACCGAAACAAAATAGCATACTAACTATTGAGTTTATAAACGAGATAAAATATAGATACGAAGTAGAATTTAATAAAAGCTATATTGTTAGAGAGGAGTTGTATCATTATGCTAATAGGAAGACAAAGATATATAGCAGAGAAACGGATGTAGAGAAGCAGTTTGCTAAAATTGATCTTGGTAGTACAATAAAAATAGATAAGGAGTATAAAAAAGCTTTGGAAGCCAATACTCTATGGAACAATACTGTGCTGGGCGGATATATGAAAACCAATATAGAGTTTGCTGAATTAAAAACTGTGATAAATTGGTTTAAATATTCTCTTAGGCCAATTGTGGAGCCCAGAAGTAAACTAATACCATACGTCTCAGATAGAATAAGTGATGGAGGTATAGATAAAAAGTCTGTAATAGATTTTCTAAAGCGTGCTGACTTTTATATTTCAGATATTAGTATTGAAAATATTGAGGAGGAAATACCTGAGCATATTTTTAATCTATTAAAACAGCAAAATAAAATCTCTACAAGTGATGAGGACAATAAAATTAGCAGAACGTTTAATACCTCTATAATTGAGTTTGAACATACAGTAGGAGATAGAAGATTTCTATTACCACTGGACGAGGAGTCAGAGGGTACAAAAAGATATTATGAGCTTGCAGGCTTATTGACTCAAGTCTTAAAAACAAATGGTATCTTAGTTATTGATGAATTGGAATCATCATTACATCCTGACTTATTTGAACATTTTATATTGATGTTTTTGAAAAACTCTACTCAATCGCAAATCATTGCATCAACTCACTTTAGAGAGTTTCTTTCTGATAGAAATATTTATAGAGATGATGCAATATGGTTTACTGATAAAAGCTCAAATTGCTCGACCGAGCTTTACTCATTAGCTGATTTTGATTCTACCGTGGTTAGAGATACGAGCAGCGTAATAAATGCTTATAGAAGTGGGAAGCTGGGTGCTATACCTAATACTGGGGACACATATATAGATTTAGAATAAGTATATGAGAAATAGAAGTAAGAGGGCAAGAGTAGGGAAGAAAACTATAGCCTTTGTAGTAGATGGAAAGACAGAGGTATGGTATTTGGAGATGTTAAAGAGAGTAGAAGAAAAGAGACTGAATACTAGAATCAATATAATGCCTAAGCTCCCAAATAAAAGATCATTGGATATGCAGCTAAAGGAGGTTAGAGAATTGGCAGAGGAACACCTTCATGTTTTTTGGATTATTGATTTGGACCAAGTTATTAAAGAACAGGGAGATTGGAATAATGGAAAAGGTATATCTCCGATGGATTGCTTAATTAATTATAGAAGAGAGGCAGAGGATATTGAAAATGTATCGGTGATTATAAATAACCCATGTCTTGAATTTTGGTTCCTGCTGCACTATAAAAAAACTTCTAAAAGATATACTATGTGTGATGATGCTGGAAGAGACCTTAAGAAATATATGAAAGACTATTCTAAGTCAGAAAAATTTTATAAGAGACGACATAATGATATATACACTATGCTACAACCTAAAATTAAAGATGCAATAAAAAACGGCAAATTATTAGGAGGCTTTGATCAAAGCATGCCAAATAATGCATTAGCTGAGATGTATGAGGTTTTTGAATCTATTGCATTAGGGCTTGGGTACTAAATGATTTAGAACAACCGCAAACTCATCTGCATCACCACCGTACCGGTATCTCTTGCAGGATTGATAAAAGGACAATTAAAATATATAATGCAGCAGAGCTTTGATGTGCTTGGTGTTTCATCATCGGGCGAAGCATTAGATGATGTGGCTAAGAACGAAGGGGTGCGAGTGGAGGCAGCGGAGATGACACGAACCATTTCGCCTGTTAGATGGTAGATAAAATTCATGAATTTTATCTACCAATGTTATAATTATGATTATAACAATTGCTATATTTGCACTATACTAAAAGTATGTATTCAAAATTATAGCCTAAAATATGACTACAAAATATCCCAAAAGTATTGTTAGACCGCTCTATATTGATAGAGTATCTCCTTTTATTGGAAAAAACCTTATAAAAGTATTTACAGGGCAACGAAGAGTGGGCAAGAGCTATTTGATGTTTCAAATAATTGATCTGATTAGGGAGAGAGACAAAAGGGCGCACATTATTTATATCAATAAAGAAGATTTGGCATTTAGTGAAATAAGGAATGCTGTGCATTTGAATGATTATGTTTTGCAGCACAAATCAGAAAATCAGATAAGCTATGTGTTTATTGATGAGATTCAGGAGATTGAAAACTTTGAGGATGCTTTGCGCTCTTTGTTGTTGGACGAGCAGATTGATTTGTATTGCACGGGTAGTAATGCGCAGTTACTATCGGGTGATATTGCGGGCAGGTTGAGTGGTAGGTTTATAGAAATAAACGTTTATAGCTTGACTTATATTGAGTTTTTGGAGTTTCATCAGTTGGAAGATAGTGATAGTACTTTGTGGAGCTATATGAAGTATGGGGGGTTACCTTACTTGAGGCATCTTGCTCTTGATGAAAATATTGTATTTGAATATCTGAAAAATATTTATTCGACAATTGTTTTTAGGGATATTATTAATAGGTATGCTGTGCGAAACACTGTGTTTTTGGAGCAATTGGTGCTTTTTCTTGCGTCGAACACGGGGAGGATCTTTTCGGCTAAGAAGATAAGTGATTTTCTGAAATCTCAAAAAATAAATATTGCCCCAAATCAGGTGCAGTTATATATTCAACATCTGACCAATGCATTTCTGGTTCATCAAGTAAAGCGATATGATATTGAAGGGAAGCGGCTGTTTGAGATAGGTGAGAAATATTATTTTGAAAACTTAGGCATTCGCAATGCGCTTTGGGGGTATAGAGTGGAGGATATGGGCAAGATGATGGAAAATGTGGTGTATAATCATCTCTTGTCGGAAGGCTATGTGGTGCATGTGGGAGTATTGGGGAGCAATGAAATTGATTTTGTGGCGGAGAAAAAGGGCGAGAAACTTTACGTTCAGGTAGCACTATCGCTAACTGAAGAAAAAACAATAGAAAGAGAATTTGGCAATTTGCAAAAAATCAGTGATAACTATCCCAAAATGGTTGTAACAATGGATCAGTTTGAAGGTAATACAATAGAGGGAATTAGGGCTATTAACTTGCGAAGCTTTTTATCAAAAACCTATTAGGTTTATCAGAAACTAATCAACTTCGACGAAATATTATTAATT
>CAZNRT010000075.1:0-13562 GCA_964575445.1 uncultured Proteiniphilum sp.
TTATATAGATTAGTTCCTCCTCCAATACCCATATACCAATGAGAGCTGGTCTTGTCTTTTAGGTACACAGTACCATTAGACACATTTTGAGCATCTTGAGCACTGATACTAAGTGCAACAAAAGCTAAAATTAATAATAAATTGAATTTCTTCATAATCTTAAAATTTAAATTTGAAAATTGTATTTTACTCGATAAATAAATCAATACTAATTTTGTAATAAAATTGATAATACCCAAATACTATAATACAAACATGTGAAACTACACATCTAATAACTTAGTTATAGTCTATTTCTAAAAAGAATAGATATTAAAAAGTAATTTATGCATTTATCTCAAAAAACTTTTTTTATATTTATCCAAGATAGCTCTTTAATAATTTACTACGAGAATCTTGTCGAAGTCTTCTTATAGCCTTTTCTTTAATTTGACGAACACGCTCACGGGTCAATTGAAATTTATCACCAATTTCCTCTAATGTCATTTCTTGACAACCTAAACCAAAGAACATTTTTATTATATCACTTTCTCGGTCAGTTAATGTGGATAAAGCACGATCAATCTCCTTCTGTAGTGATTCATTAATAAGGGTTCTATCAGCGATTGGTGCATCGTCATTAACAAGAACATCCAAAAGACTGTTGTCTTCGCCTTCCACAAAAGGTGCATCCATTGAAATATGTCTTCCTGAGACTCTTAAAGAGTCAATAACTTTATCAACAGAAATATCTAGTTCAATTGCTAACTCTTCAGCAGAAGGACGTCTTTCATTTTCCTGTTCGAACTTTTGGAATGCTTTACTTATTTTGTTTAGAGAACCAACTTGGTTAAGTGGTAATCTCACAATTCTGGACTGCTCAGCTAATGCTTGTAAAATAGACTGTCGAATCCACCAAACGGCATAACTAATAAACTTAAAACCTCTGGTTTCATCGAATTTTTCTGCAGCTTTTATCAAACCCAAGTTGCCTTCATTGATTAAGTCAGGAAGGCTCAATCCTTGATTCTGATATTGCTTTGCTACCGATACAACAAATCTCAAATTAGCACGGGTCAGTTTTTCAAGAGCTTGTCGGTCACCCTTTTTAATTGCTTGTGCCAATTCAACCTCCTCTTCTACGGTAATCAAATCTTCACGTCCAATTTCTTGAAGATACTTGTCAAGAGAAGCACTTTCACGATTAGTAATCGATTTTGTAATCTTTAATTGTCTCATTTATTATATATTATTCTTTTTATTTCTATTCAAAGCACAAGTTATAAACTATTTATATAAGCACTAAAGTAGAAGAACTTGACTACTACAAATCCTTCTACTCCTTTAAACGCACTTTATATCAATTTTGTTATAAAATATACACCTAATTAATACTAATTAACGGTAATACTCTATTTTGAACTCTGTGATAAATCTATTGCAATATATTGCGTTCTACCATTTGGATAAAAACCAGCTACCAAAATAACTTTATCTTCGCTATTGTTGGTTACAGAAGATACGATGGAAGCAATGTCTTTTTCACTATTTACTGGTGAGTTATTCACACGCATAATAATAAATCCCTTATTTATACCTTCCTTTCTAAACAAGCCGTTAGAAGTAACATTAGCAACTTCAACGCCGCTATTAATTCCAAACTGTTGCTTTTTGCTGGTAGATAATTCACTAAATGTTGCACCTAAAAACTCCATAGCATTTGAGCTTTTTTGGATTTCAGTATTTCCCGCATCATTCTTAAGTTCCACATTATACGATTGTTCTTTGCCTTTTCTATCAACGGTTACTTTCACTTTATCGCCTGGTCGATATCTACTCAATTGATCTTGCAATCCAGCAAAGCTTTTAATCTTAATGTCATTAATTGCTTTGATAATATCACCTTTTTCTATTCCCACGGCTTTCGCAGCACTTCTATCTGCAAAGTCATCAATTAATACTCCTGATATTTGTGAAAGTTCTTTTGCCTTCTCTGGGTCTTGACGTTTCATCATTTCAATATTGGGAACCATAATTCCTAAGACTGCTCTTTGAACCGCTCCATACTGCTTTAAGTCGGCAGCGATTTTTCCTGCAATTGAGATTGGAACAGCAAAAGCCAATCCATTAAAGTCTCCTGACTTAGAGAAAATAGCTGTATTTATACCGACCAATTCTCCTTTAGTATTTACCAGAGCACCTCCACTATTGCCACTATTAACAGCAGCATCCACTTGAATGAATGATTGAATACCTAAATCTCCGCCTCCCACTATATTTCCTCTATTCTTGGCACTTACGATACCTGCTGTAACGGTTGATGTCAGATTAAATGGATTGCCAACTGCCAGAACCCACTCTCCTACTTTTAGAGCATCAGAACTGCCAAATGTTAGATAGTGAAAATCATCACCCTCAATTTTTAATAGAGCTATATCTGATTGCGGATCTGCTCCAACAACCTTTGCTGTAAATTCCCTATTATCATTTAATGTTACAGATACTTCTGTACCATTTTCCACAACGTGGTTATTTGTTATGATATATCCATCTTTAGAAATAATCACACCTGAGCCAAATCCAATTCTTTCTCTCGGCTGCATATTTCTATCGCCAAATCCAAAGAAGAAGTCGAATGGACTCACTTGTTGCTGTTGTTGACTAACTGATTTCACCTTTACGTGAACAACGCCATCAACAGATTTGGCTGCAGCTTCAGTAAAATCGGGGTACCCCTCTGCGGTAGTAAGACTTGTTAATCTTATATTCTTATTATCTTGATTAAAAGAATTTGAATATTCATTTTTCTCAGTAGTAGAAATTCTATCAACAATTGAAGTATTGTTTCTACTAACATAATTGTAACCTAATAAAGTTACAAGAGAGCTAATGATGGCAACTACAACTATTGCCATGATGTTTTTTACATTTCCTGTGTTCATACAATCAATAGTTTTACGTTTTACGTTTTTAATTACGCAAATATAGACGCAAATAATATACAAAAGTTTACTCTCAGCGTGTAATTTCCGCACTTTTAACAATTAACACACCTGATTAACCCGCATTAACCGTGAATTTGATTTTGAAATTATAATTTAAACAGTTTCGCAAATAGCCATGAATAACTTTGTCACAATTATATTTTACCTCTTCCCCTTTCTTTTTTTTATAGATTTCCTTAATCTAATGCTATTGATACGTTGAAATAATTCGAATAATATCAAATTAAGGTGCGTTTTATCGCTATCAAAAACTCGACTAAGTTTATTTATGACACTTAGTGAAATAATAAAGCGAACTATAAAAAACAATGATGCTATAAATATTATTGAATAATTTGCAAACATAATACCATAAGCAATGCTTATCACAATTGTTAGATATAGTAAGTACATTGTAAATGATTCAAATCCAAAAAAAAGAGATGAAGATCCCTTATATTTTTTTTTGCTATATAAATACTTAGAATTTAATGCTTTCCAAGTAGCGAAATTCTTAACAATATCACTTTTTGTCATGCTGTCAGTTGAAACTACAACTCCAACATTTCTATTCTTTCTTATATTATTTATAAATAGATCGTCTTCTCCATCTTCAAAAGCAAGTACAGAAGAAAAGCCTTTCTCCTCAAAAAAAACAGACTTCAAATATGCTAAATTCCTATTAATACCCATGAATGGCTTTTTCCAAATTGCCATCGAAAGAAACTTAACATGCTGAATTAGATTATCATATTGCACAAATCCTCGCATAAAAAACTTTCTTTCTATTTCTAATCCGCTATATCCAAGAACAACTTCTCTCCCTTTTACAAACTCATGTGCAAATTCTTCAATCCATTTATCACTAATGGGTTTACAATATGCCTCAGTAAAAAGCAAAACCTCGTTACTTGCTGCTTTTATTCCCAAAGTTAGAGCCAATTTCTTCTCATTAATACTCTCAGCTTCTGAAGGTACAAATGTATGGTACAGATTAGAATACTTTAAGCTTAGACTTTCAAGAAGCATGTCTGTTTCGTCTGTCGATCCCATGTTAACAACAATGACCTCAAAGTTATGATAATTTTGATTTAATATTGAAGGTAGATTTCTTGCTAAATTATCAGATTCATTTTTTGAAACCACAACAACCGAAACGGAAGGCAGTTCTACTGAAAAATAACTATCTCTTTCTCTTTTACGTTTTCGTTCATAACTGAATGGCTTCTTGTAAACCAAAAGATAAAAAAGCACTTGAATAACAAATAGTAGAATAATAAGACCAGTTGTAAGCCAAAAGATTGGAGATAAGTCAGAGCTTATAGTTTCTAAAAGATTCATTTTATTTTTTCAAAGTATCAGAAAAATAAGAATTGGGGAGTTCTCTACAATTATACATCGAAGCCATTGTCTCCCCGTAGGCACCAGCAGAACGAATAGCAATTATGTCTCCTCGTTTAGTTATGTTTATTTCGACATCTTCACCAAAAGTATCACTTGACTCGCATATAGGTCCAACCACATCATATTGTTCTGGAAGATCGGAGGAGCACAAGTTTTCAATTTTATGATAAGCGTCATAGAGTGCAGGGCGCATTAAATCAGTCATGCCTGCATCTAAAATTATAAACTTTTTGGTGGAACCTTCTTTCACATATGTAGTGCGAGATATAAGACTTCCACATTGTCCAACTACTGAACGACCAAGTTCAAAGTGTAAAGTTTGTCCTTCATCCAAATTTATATACTCTGCAAACAACTTGAAATACTCTTCAAAATTCGCTATATTATTATCATCTGGATTTTCATAGTCAATACCCAAACCACCGCCGACATTTATCATTTCAAGGCTTATACCATTACTTTCAAACCACTTTTGTAAATATCCAACCTTTACGCACAAATCTTTAAAAGATTCTAAATCAGTAATCTGCGAACCAATATGAAAATGAATACCTATAAGTTTCAGGTTTCGGCTTTGCTCAATCAAGTTAATTGCTTTTGGCAAATCAGCCTCATCTAGTCCAAATTTATTTTCTTCTAATCCTGTAGTAATGTATTTATGTGTTTTAGCATCTACATTAGGATTGATTCTAATTGCAATATGTGCAACTTTTCCACTCTTAGATGCTAATTCATCTATTGCTTCAATCTCAGGCAAAGACTCAATATTAAAGCAAAAAATATTATTATCCAAAGCTAACTGAATCTCTTTATCTGTTTTGCCAACTCCAGCAAAAACAATTTTTGATGCAGGAAATCCATATTCTAAAGCTCTTAATATTTCGTTGCCACTTACACAATCAGCTCCAAAACCTCTTGATGAAATCTCTTTCAATATTCTGGGATTAGCATTGGCTTTAAGTGCGTAATGTACATGATATTCTCTTTCGAAAGCTTTATCACTAATAACATCAAGTGTTTTGTGCAACAATTCAATGTCATAAAAATAAAAAGGAGTATCGATTTTTTTGAATTCACTCAATGGAAAATTGGCTTTATTCATATGAATATTTATAATTTATTCTTTGTGATTTTTTTATTGAACTGAGTAATATAACCTTAAACTCTGAATAGACAAACCACAAAAGTACAATTTTTAAATGAGAGTTTGATTTATGTAATGGTATTAAATTTTGATTTGGCTAAGAGCTCTATCACTCTATCGACCTTTTCACTCATAGAAAGTGAATAATCTATCCAATTAATTGTAAATCCTCGTCTTTCCATACCCCTAAACCAAGTCATCTGACGTTTAGCGAATTGATGAATTGCAATCTCCAGATGGCTATACATTTCATTATGGTCGATTAGTCCAATTACATATTGTGTTACATATTTATATTCGAGTCCGTAATATATTAAATCTTCAGGTCTAACACCTTGACTAAGCAACTGTTCTACTTCCTCTATCATTCCCTCTTCAATTCGAGATTTTAGTCTTGAGGAAATTCTTGATCTTCGTTCCTCTCTGTCTATATCAATCCCTATAATTATACTATTTACGGGAGGGTATTGTAATTCAGTAATCTGATTTATGTGTTGAAAATCTGCTATTTCAATAGCTCTGATTGCTCGGCGTTTGTTATTTGTGTCGGTTGTATTGTGTAGAGCTTTATATGAAGACAAAATATCTGATAATTCTTGGAGCGACCTGCCATATAATTGTTCTCTTAGAGCAGTATTCTTGGGGACATCGGGCAAGTTATATCCTTTTAAGACCGACTCTATATATAATCCCGTTCCACCGCACAAAATTGGAGTTTTATTTTTGAATAAAATATTATTATATGCAGAATGAAAATCTTGCTGATAATCAAACAAAGTATATTTTTCACCTGCATCACAAATATCAATTAGATGATAAGGGACATCAAATCCATCAATGGAATAATCGCTTAAATCTTTACCCGTGCCAATATCCATCCCTCTATATAATTGTCTTGAGTCACCGCTAATAATCTCAGCATCCAATCGTTTTGCAAGATGTGCTGCAAAAGATGTTTTGCCACTTGCGGTAGGTCCAATTATAGTTATCATTTTTTGCATCTATTTTTTTACTCTCAATTTCTACTTATACTATACAATATTTATTCCACGCAACTTACCAACTACCGCCAGCACCGCCACCGCCAAAACGACCTCCACCACCACCGCCAAAGCCACCACTCCATCCAGAGCCACCACCACGATTTATTGGTGGAAAAAAGACTGGTGTGCCACCAGATCTATTATGCCCTCCTCTATTTGCATTTTGATCTCCTCCAGACAAAGATGTAATAATCACAAAAATAATTATAAAAATCAGAACAATTAACCAAGTTGGAATTCCTCCATCCTCAAGCTCGGCAGAATCAAACTCTCCTGATAATTTTGCAATCACTACATCTACTGCTGAATTTACACCACCAAAGTAGTCGTCATGCTTAAAGTATGGAATCATATAGTCTCTCACTATCCTGCCCGCAAAGGCATCAGTAATAAATGATTCGAGTCCATATCCAGTGGCAATAAATGCTTGTCCACGACTACCCTCCGTTTTTGGCTTTATCAAAATCAAGAGTCCATTATCTTTTCCAGACCTCCCAACACCCCATTTTTCACCTAATACAAAAGCATAATCAGACACTGGGTATCCTCCCAAATCAGTCACAGTCACAACATAAATCTGCGTTGACGTAGTATCATTATAGGATAATAGTTTGGATTCTAATGCTTGTTTTTCTGATATCGAAAAGATATTGGCAAAATCATTCACTAATCTAAAAGGACGCATAGGCTCTGGGATATCTTGAGAAAAGAGTCCTACAGCCGAAAAAACAAATACAAATAATATGGTTAATCTAATTTTCATCAATAATCACTTCGTCACTCAATTCGTTTAAATCATCTTCTGAAATAGGAAAGAATTTCTTGACCAGATTCCCCACTTTTTCCACTCCATAACAGATACCATCACATATAGCATTATTATTTCTGAAAAATTGAATCATTCCATGAAGAGTGGAATCCCAGAAATCATCAACAGCAATTTTATCAATTCCAGTATCTCCGATGATAGCAGCTTTATTATCATTAGGGGCAACATAAATTAATACAGAATTTCGTAAAGTTGTTTTATCCATTTTCAACTTTCTAAATTTAGCATATGCAGCTTCGAGAGGATCTATTTTGCAGTTTTTTGCAACGCACACACGTATTTCGGCAGATGTGTTATTTTCTGCTTGGCGTATTGTTTCGACAATTCTATCAAGCTCCACCTTAGTTAGCATCACATTTAATATTAATGATTAAAACTCTACCTTAGGAGCTGTTTCAGACCCTGAAATTGCTTGAAAGTATCCTTTAGATTTAAATCCAAACCATCCAGCATATATCACACGAGGAAACTGTCTAATATATGAATTAAAATCCTGTGCTGACTGATTAAACTTATTTCTTTCCACTGATATTCTATTCTCTGTTCCCGAAAGCTCGTCTTGTAATGCCAAAAAGTTTTCGTTTGCTTTTAGTTCTGGGTAACTTTCTTGAATCATTAACAAGCGTCCAATTGCAGAGCCTAATTCTCCCTGACGTTTCTGAAATTCTTGAATACTCTCTTCACTTAGATTAGATGGATCAATAGAAGTTTGCGTTGCTTTTGCACGCGCATCAACCACTTGTGTCAACGTTTCTTGCTCATGTGCTGCATACCCCTTAACGGTTGATACAAGATTTGGAATCAAGTCAGCACGTCTCTGATATGCATTTTCCACATTAGCCCATTGCGAGTTTACAGCCTCTTGTTTATTTACCATAGTATTATAACCACAGCTCGATAACGACGCAGAAATTATCAACAAGAAAATGTACTTTAAATTTTTCATAAGTTTCGTTTATTATAGTTTGATTACAAAAATACAAAACAAATTGATAGCTCATCAATTTGTATATATAAAAAGCCCACAGTGTGACATAAATTCACACTATGGGCTCTAATAATACTTATATTAAAAAATTATTATGATTTGATTATCTACATTTTCTTTTCTAACTTAATGCTACCCATTGCCTCTACAACATTAATAATATAATCACCTGTACGTTCACATTCAGAAATAATATCCATATAGAACACACCATTTTGGTAAGAGTATATATTTTGATTTAAGCTCTCAACATTTTGTTTTTTCAAAGCATCCCGCTTGTTGTTTATGGTCTTTTCAATATTTTGACTATCAATTAAGTCTCGATCTATCACTTTTGGGCTCTTCAAAATCCTTTGCATATTGTCAAAACCTTTTTCTACTAAGTCGTACATTGAGTTGATATTTTCAATCAAAGAATCTTCGAAGACTGCGTCAGCATCCATTTTGCGCTTCAAGTGACGTGCAATATTACAACTTGCATCTGCAATACTTTCAATTTCAGTAACAGCTCTTAATATGTCTCTTACATGCTCTTTACTCTTATTGCTCAATCTACCTTCTGCTACTTTAGCTAAATAAGAACCAATTTCAATTTCCATTCGGTCACATATATCCTCATATTTTTCAACTCGATTATAGAGCTTCAAAAACTTCTTGTCATTGTGATCCATATTTGTCATCTTACGAGCAAAGCCAAACATCTTTCTGGCTCTCTGTGCATAAACATCCATTTCTCTTTCGGCTTGCAATATAGAAAGTTCGGCTGTTGATGATAAACCAGTATCAATATATCTTAAGATAAACTCTTCATCCTCCTCATCTCCCTTCTTAGGCTTGATGACAAATAGACATATTTTTTCAAAATACTTCACAAACCAAATCATTATTGTCAAATTCACTATGTTAAACATAGTATGGAATAATGAAAGTCCATACGATGTGGCAGCTCTATAATCTAAATATATATTCTGTTTAGCAACAAGATCAGCTGACAATTCTGATCTTGACATAGTGGATATTGCGTGATACTCCTCGCTTGAAAGTGAATTTACAAAATCAGTAAGACCTGATGGTTGCACTGAGGAAAATTGAGCTACAATACCTTCCACCATACCAACAAAATATTTAAACACAAACAACATCCATATCACTCCAAACACATTGAATAGCAGATGTGAAAATGCTGCTCTTTTTGCTGAAATATTAGCAGGAATAGCTGCAAGATTTGCAGTGATAGTTGTTCCTATATTCTCCCCCATTATCATTGCAGCTGCTGATGGAAAATCTATCCAACCTTTTGTAGCCATAATCAAGGTTAATGCCATAGTTGCACTTGAAGATTGTACAATAATTGTAAGTACAGTACCAACAAACAGGAAAAAGAGTAAAGACCAAAAACCATTACCAGCAAAATTCTGCACAAACGATAAAATCTCTGGATTATTCTGTAGGTCAGGCATAGCTCCTTGCAAGAAGTCAAGCCCCATAAATAAGAAAGCAAAACCAAAAATAAATTCTCCCATGGATTTGCTCTTCGATTTAGAAGAAAAAATTAGTGGCAACGACAACCCCATTAAAGGTATCGACAGTGCGCTAATAGAAAACTTTCCAAACCCGAAAAGAGAAATAATCCAAGCTGTAACCGTAGTTCCGATGTTAGCACCCATGATTACGCCAATAGATTGCAACAAAGTTAGCAATCCAGCATTTACAAAACTAACAACCATTACTGTGGTTGCCGATGAAGATTGAATTAATGCGGTAATCATTATACCAGTTAATAATCCCATTAGGCGATTTTTCGTCATTGTGGACAAAATGCCTCTTAGCTTATCGCCTGCCATCTTCTGCAAGCCCTCGCTCATTATCTTCATTCCGTATAGGAAAAGAGCTAAAGAGCCGACAAGTCTCAAAAAATCAATGATACTATAATCCATTGTCAAATATTTTGTGTATTTTAGCGTGCAAATATAACTCAAAAGAATTTAATATTACAGTAATACAAATAAAATAAATAATATGACTGATACTGTTAAGATACACTGTCTTAATACAGACGAACATAAAGAGGTTAGAATTGGTTCAACTTTAGAAGAGCTCATTGATGTATTTGGAGTCAAGAAACCCTTTTTAATTGCCAATGCTAAAGTTAATAATAAAACTGAATCTCTTTCATTTAAAGTTTATAGACCAAGAAGAATAGAATATATTGACATTAGCGATCCATCGGCGATGCGAACGTATGTCAGATCACTATGCTTTTTGCTCGCAAAGGCTGTAGATGATACTTTACCTAAAGCTCAGGTATATTTTGAACATGCTGTGTCAAAAGGATACTATTTCACAATTGATAATGGTCACATAATTAACAGAGAAGATATCAATAGAATAAAATTGAGAATGCAAGAGCTCGTTGAAGCTGACATTCCCTTTGTACAAATCGAAGAAGAAAAGGATGAAGTAGTAAAGCTTTTTCACAAAAACAACATGGAGGATAAAGCCTCTCTAATCGAAACTTCTGATGATCTCTTTTATGCCAGATATTCAAAACTTGACAATTATGTGGATTATTATTACGGATGTCTGCTGCCATCCACTGGTTATATTAGTTTATATGATATAGTAGAATATAATGGAGGCTTTTTACTTATTATTCCTCATAGACAAAATCCAGTTGAACTTGAACCTGTAATACTGCAACCTATGCTGCTTCAGGTATATCGTGAACATTTAGAGTTTTTAAAAATAAGTAATCTGCGAAATACTGGCGATTTAAATAAAGCTATACGCTCCAACAGAATCTCTGAAATAATTCAAATATCAGAAGCATATCAGGCAAATGAAATCAGTGAGATCGCTAAAGAAATTACACATCGATATAATAATGGCGTGAGGCTCGTTCTTATTTCGGGTCCTTCATCATCTGGTAAAACTACTTTCCGCAAGCGATTAGAGGTTCAATTATATGTGAATAGGCTTAAACCTGTTGGAATTTCTCTTGACGATTACTTCGTGGATCGTGACATGAGCCCAATTGATGAGTTTGGCGAAAAAGATTATGAGTCATTATATGCGATTGATCTCGATCTATTTAAAGATCATCTTAATAAACTATTAAATGGTGAAGAAATTAATTTGCCATCTTACAACTTCGTAACGGGGAAGAGAGAATATAGAGATCAAAAGCTAAAAATGGATGAAAGGAGCATATTAATTGTTGAAGGCATTCATGCTCTAAATCCGAAACTTACAGAAAATATTGCTCGAAACAGAAAATTTATGGCATACGTTTCCGCCCTAACATCAATTTCATTAGACAACCATAATTGGATTCCTGCATCAGACAATAGGTTGCTAAGAAGGATTATAAGAGACTATAGATATCGAGGGTATTCAGCACAAAACACAATTTCAAGATGGGAAAGCGTTCGTCGTGGAGAGGAGAAGTGGATTTTCCCATTCCAAGAAAATGCTGATGCAATGTTTAGCTCGGCTATGATATATGAGCTTGCTGCTATTAGGCGACATGCCGAGCCGATACTTAGACGAGTGCCACGTACAGCCCCTGAATTTTCGGAAGCATATCGACTTCTAAAATTTTTGGGTTATTTCAATTATTTAACCGATAAAGAACTCCCCCCTACGTCTTTGCTACGAGAATTCTTGGGAGGAAGCAGTTTTAGATACTAATAATAAACAATCTATCAGTAATATAAAAGCCAAATAAAGGCAAATGATTGACTATATAAAATGCAATATAATAATTTAAACGACATAATTTGTGCAATATCATCACCCCCAGGAATGGGGGCGATTGCTCTTATCAGACTTTCAGGGAAGGGATGTATCGAACTCACAGACAAAATCTTTAGCACTCCTTCAGGAAAGAGATTGAGAGATGCCAAAGCAAATACCATTCACTTTGGTAAAATAATTAATGAAGGAGAATTACTCGACGAAGTTTTAATTTCCATATTTCATGCACCTCACTCTTTCACTGGTGATGAAAGTGTAGAAATATCATGTCACGGATCTGTTTATATTCAACAAAAAATTGTCGAATCACTTCTCCAAAATGGAGCTCGCTTGGCATTGGCTGGAGAATTCACTCGCCAGGCTTTTCGCAATGGCAAGTTCGATTTGAGTCAGGCAGAGGCTGTAGCAGATCTTATTTCTTCCACATCAAAAGCATCACACCGTGTGGCTATGAATCAGATGCGAGGTGGATTTGCTGATAAACTTATTGAATTGCGTAATAATTTATTGCAATTTGTATCATTAATAGAATTAGAACTTGATTTCTCAGAAGAGGATGTTGAATTTGCTAATCGAGAACAACTACACACTCTAACCATTAATATTGAGAATAAGATTACTTCATTAGTGAGCTCATTCCAATTGGGTAATGCAATAAAAAATGGAATTCCCATTACAATAATTGGAGAAACAAATGCTGGTAAGTCCACATTACTAAATTTACTACTCAATGAAGACAAAGCTATTGTTTCAGATATTCATGGCACCACACGTGATGTTGTAGAAGACACAATCAATATTGAAGGGATTCTATTCCGTTTTATTGACACTGCTGGAATTCGACACACCACCGATACCATAGAGGCTATGGGAATTGAACGCACATTCAATAAAATTGAACAAGCGAGTGTAATACTTTGGGTAATAGATTTAAACTCATCAACAGATAAATTAAATTTATTATCAGAAATTATTATACCCAAACTCAAGGGTAAAGAAACGATACTTGTATTCAATAAATCAGATTTAATTACTGAAGATGAGAGAGCTAAAAAAGAGAGCTTGTTTCCAAAAATCAATGCGGAAAGGATTTTTATTTCTGCCAAGAACAACATTAATACAGACAAGCTTCAGGAGTTATTGATTAAAGCTGCTCACATACCTCAAATTAGCGAGAGAGATGTGGTAGTTACAAATCTTCGTCACTTCGAAGCTCTCAAGAATGCTTTAGATGCAATAATCAGAGTTAAAGAAGGACTTGATATAGGATTGACGGGTGATTTTCTTTCACAAGATATACGTGAGTGTATGTTCTACTTAGGAGAAATAACAGGGCAAATATCTAACGATGAAATATTGGGAAATATTTTCTCAAAGTTCTGTATTGGAAAATAGAATGCATAAACATTAATAAGCAAATATCACTAACAATCAC
>CAZNRT010000076.1:0-13192 GCA_964575445.1 uncultured Proteiniphilum sp.
TATTGAAAATGAAAACTTTTGAAGAACTTGGAATTGCACCCGAAATATGTAGTGCAATTCAAGAGATGGGATTCGAATATCCCATGCCCGTACAGGAGGAAGTGATTCCGCAAATGCTGGCAAATACCCGCGACGTAATCGCATTGGCACAAACAGGAACTGGTAAAACTGCTGCATTCGGATTACCAATTATCCAAAAAACTGTTATTGATTTAAAATCACCACAAACTCTTATTCTATGCCCTACGCGTGAACTTTGTTTGCAAATAGCTGGTGATTTATCTGATTTCTCTGAGAATATTCCTAATATTAGAATACTTCCAGTTTATGGTGGTTCAAGTATTAACAGCCAGATCAAAGCTCTAAAAAGAGGTGTCCATATTATTGTGGCTACTCCTGGGCGACTAATAGACCTTATTAATCGCAAAACTGTATCACTTGAGGATGTTCACACTGTTGTGCTTGATGAAGCTGACGAAATGCTGCAAATGGGTTTTACTGATAGTATTGATGAGATATTGTCAAATGTACCCGAAAACAGGAGTATGTTGCTTTTCTCGGCTACAATGCCTAACGAGATTGCTAAAATAACTCGTAAGTATATGAATAAGCCTATGGAAATTATCATAGGTCGTAAAAATGAGGGAGCACAGAATGTAAAGCATGCTTATTTTTTAGTTAATGCTAAAGATAAGTATCTTGCCCTTAAGCGTGTTGTAGATTATTATCCTAATATTTATGGTATAGTGTTTTGTAGAACTCGTATTGAGACACAAGATATTGCTGATAAGCTAATAAAAGATGGATATAATGCTGACTCACTTCATGGAGACTTGTCACAAGCACAGCGTGACCTCGTGATGGGCAAATTTCGTAATAGAAATCTACAAATCCTTGTTGCTACTGATGTAGCTGCACGTGGAATAGATGTTGATGATATTACTCATGTAATAAATTATGGACTACCTGATGATTTTGAAGTTTATACGCACCGTAGTGGTAGAACTGGTAGAGTAGGCAAAACTGGTTCGTCGCTATCTATTATTCACCTTCGTGAAAAAGGTAAAGTGCGACAAATTGAAAAAATGATCAATAAAACATTTGAGCAAAGACAAGTTCCGAAAGGTGATGATATTTGCGAAAAACAGCTATTCAACTTTGTTGACAGACTTGAAAAAGTCAAGGTAAATGAAGAAGAAATATCAAGATTGCTACCATCAATATTTAAAAAATTAGATTGGTTGCAAAAAGAGGATATTGTAAAACGAGTTGTTTCAATGGAGCTTAATCGTATTATAGAATATTACCAGGGGGCAGAAGAGATTGAGCAGCCAAGTGATAGAGGAGGCTCAGATAAGAATGATCGAGGCAGAGAGCGCAGAAGAGATAGTAGAGATAGTAGAGATTCTGGACCTCGCCAATCAGAAAAAGGATATGCTCGTTTCTTTATTAATTTAGGAACAATGGATGGTGCTAATCCTGCCAATCTTATGGGATTTATAAATGATCATGTGCCAGGAAAAGTGAGAATTGGAAGAATTGATTTGATGAAAAACTTTTCTTTTTTTGAAGTACCCGAAGAGAATACTAATCAAGTATTGAAATCTTTTAAAGACATACTTGTTGAGGATAGAAAACTTGTTGTTGAATTGGCTGATTCTTCAAATAATAAAAAGAAGGATTTTAAAGACCAAAAAGATAATAAAAACAACTTCTCTTCAAAACGTAAAAAAAGAAGATAAATAATCTGATTTGGTTAGGGTAAGTATCTATAAATGCATCTAATAATTTGATTAGAGAAATATTTACGTATTCATAGGTTTATAATCAAAAAATATTTGTTACTTTGCACAAGGGAAAGTTTCCAAATAACTGTATTATAGAGACTTGCACATTTATAATCTGAAAGTATAAACATAAAATAAATACCAATTTCATTATCAAAAACTGTAAAATGTTATGAAACGTAAACTTTTAATCAGAGATCTCACTTTAAGAGATGGTCAACAATCAGCTTTTGCTACCAGAATGAATCAAAATCAGGTTGATAGAGTACTTCCTTACTACAAAGATGCCAATTTTTATGCAATGGAAGTATGGGGTGGAGCTGTGCCCGATTCAGTAATGCGTTATCTAAGCGAAAATCCATGGGACAGATTGAAATTGATAAGTGACGGAGTGGGGGGAGCATCCAAACTTACGGCACTATCAAGAGGTCGCAACTTGTATGGTTATGCACCATATCCAGATGAAATAATCGATGGATTTTTTAAACATGCTGTTGCAAATGGTCTTGATATAATGAGAATATTTGACGCATTGAATGATGTGGATAATATCAAATCGAGTGTTAAATACATCAAGAAGTATGGTGGAATAGCTGATTGTGCAGTTTGCTATACTATTGATCCAAAATTTGAGGAGCCACAAAAACCTGTTGAAAAAAAGAAAGGTTTCCTGAGCTCAATATTTGGCAAAAAAGAGGACAAAGCACCTGAGGCAACATACACACCTGTATTTACAGATGAGTATTTTATTAATAAAGCTAAGGAAATGGCAGCATTAGGGGCTGATATAATCACTATAAAAGATATGAGTGGTTTGATTCCTCCTTCTCGTGTAAATAGCCTTGTTACTAAATTAAAGAGGGACTTAGATAGTCGCATTTTAGTTGACTTTCACACACATTGTACTCCTGGCTATGGTCTTGGGTCAGTGCTTGCTGCTATTGTTTCTGGTGCAGACATTGTAGATACTGTAATATGGAATTTTGCAGGTGGTCCTGCAGCACCAGCTATCGAATTAGTATATATATTTTGTCAGAAATTAGGAGTTGAGCTGGATATTAATATGGAGGTTGTGGCAAAAATAAATAGAGAGCTTTATGATATTCGTAAAGAGCTTGATGCTTTTGATGCAGTTAAACAATTCCCAATACCATTTAATCCGCTAACTGATAAATTGCCAGCTAATATAGACAAATTATTTGATGATGCTATAGTAGCGGCAAAAGCTAACAATGAACCAGCTATTCTTGAGGCTTGTCAAGCAATTGAGGTTTATTTCAACTTCCCAAAACCTGATGAGATGGTGAAAAATGCTGAAATACCTGGTGGTATGTACACCAATATGGTAGCTCAGCTTAAGCAATACAATTCAATGGATATTCTTGAAGATGCTATGAAGCTTATTCCAAGTGTGAGACTTGATTCTGGTTTGCCTCCATTAGTTACACCAACAAGTCAGATTGTGGGGGCACAAGCAGTAAGCTCAGCTCTTAATCTGAAAAATGGAAGAGAAAAGTATGCTAATGCTTCTAATCAATTTGTGGCAATGGTGAAAGGTGAATATGGTAAAACTCCTGTTGCTATTGATCCTGCGTTTAGAGAGCAAATAACTGGTTCTAAGCAAGAGACCCCATATGATGTTAGTAAATATCAAAGTCAAGAAAATCCATTATTGCCTGAGTTTGGTAATGTTTCGTTAGCAAAAGATGAAAAAGATCAATTGCTTCTTGAGCTTTTCCCAACCGTTGCTAAGAATTACCTCAAGAAGATTCGTGAAACAGAGTTTGTGACACATAAGCAAGAGGAAGTTGTTGTCGAGACAGTTTCAAAACAATCAACAAATGGTGAAGTGGAGCCTGATGGATTTATCATAGAAAGCCCAATGCCTGGCACTATAATGACTTTAAACGTGACTGAAGGCGACAGTATTTCTAAAGGTAGTAATATAGTTATACTGGAGGCAATGAAGATGGAAAATGATATTTTATCAGAATATTCAGGAAAGGTTTATAAGATTTACACTAAAGAAGGTGATATTGTACAGGCTGGTCAACCAATTATGAAAATCATAAACTAAGGGATGCAAAGTTACTGTTGATAGCTTTTAAATATATTATTAAATCCCGATTTAATCTATACTCGAATGAGTGATGATTGAGTCGGGATTTTTTGTGTAGATATGTCAGGACAAATAATAATTAGATTTGATTATAGAAACGACTCAGCCTGTGTATTAGTCGTTAATTATCACACTGTTGAAAAGATGGCACCATTTTCCGATATAACCTCCTGTTTTATCGAGCTATTATATTTTCTACCCAGTTAGTTAGCTCTTCAAACTGTGAAATGCTAAGTTGCTCAGGTCGCTTTGTGAGTAAATGAAAGTCAGGCAAAGATGTGTTCTGTGGTAAAAGAGCTTTAATTGGATTTCGAATCATCTTGCGTCGTTGATTGAAACAGACTTTTACTACTGATTTAAATAACTTCTCATTGCATCCAAGCTTTGTTCTGTCATTTCTTATAAGTCTAATCACTGATGATTTTACTTTTGGGGGAGGATTAAAGGCTCCTTCATTTACTGTAAATAGATATTCGATATCATACCATGCTTGCATCAATACACTGAGTATTCCATACGCCTTTGTGCCAGGAGATGCTGCCATTCGTTCTGCTACTTCTTTTTGTATCATGCCAGTGCAGCATGGAATAATATCTTTATTATCCAATATTTTAAAGAATATTTGTGATGAGATATTGTAAGGATAATTCCCAATGACACAGAATGGTGTATCCCAATAGTCAGAGAAATTCATTGTGAGAAAGTTTTGCTCTATTATATTGCCGTGTAGTTGTGGAAAGTTCTCATTCAGATAAGCAATAGATTCTCTATCTATTTCTACTACCTTAAGGTTATCACTTTTTTCCAACAAATGTTGAGTTAGCATACCAGTTCCAGGACCTACTTCCAAAATTGGTAACATTGCAAACTCATCAATTGTATCAGCAATTCTTCGTGCAATATTTGCATCGGTTAGAAAGTGTTGTCCGAGATTTTTTTTTGGTCTTACGTATATCATTGTCTATAAGTGATAATTATTTATCTTTGGGTGCACAAAGGTAATTATATTAGTATTATTAAGAGCCATAATTTGTTATTTAATGGGAGCAAAGGATTCGGTGTAGTTTTTTTTCTTTACTTTTACATTTGCAATAAATATTGATTCATAATTATATTTCTCAATTGTGAATCAGATCCAAATATCAGAAAATCAATATTTAAATTAATAATAGATATGTCAACAACTGAAATTTTAAACTTAAGTCCTAAAAGTGTATGGAAATATTTCCACGAACTCAATCAGATTCCTCGTCCAACAGGTCAGATGGAGGAGGTTACAAAATTCGTTATTGAATTTGGCAAATCTCTAAATTTAGAGACAAAGCAAGACAAAGTAGGTAATGTTCTCATTAAGAAGCCAGCATCAAAAGGATATGAAAATCATCCAGCAGTGATTATTCAATCACATCTTGATATGGTGCCTCAAAAAAATGCAGATGTAGCACATGATTTCACTAAAGATCCTATTCAAACTATTGTAGATGGCGAATGGGTGAGAGCAAAATCAACAACATTGGGTGCCGATAATGGAATTGGATGCGCAATGATGATGGCTTTACTTGAAGATGAAATGTTAAATCACCCAGCTATTGAAGCTCTTTTTACAATAGATGAAGAGGTGGGCATGGATGGTGCTTTTGGTTTAGAGCCAGGATTTCTTAAAGGCACTATGATGCTAAATTTAGATACTGAAGAGGATGGCGATTTGTGTGTAGGTTGTGCTGGTGGTACAGATGTTAATGTCTCATTCCAGTTTAAGCATGATATGAATATTGACAAAGGAGATGTGGCTTTCAAGATTAGCCTTACAGGTCTGAGAGGCGGACACTCTGGCACTCAAATTCACCTTGGTCATGCTAATGCTAATAAACTTATGAATCGCTTTCTCAAAGATGTTGTAAGTAACTATGAGGCTCGTTTATCAAGTATAAAAGGTGGCTCTTTGCGTAATGCTATTCCACGCGAATCGTTTGCAATATTAACTATTCCTGAGCAATTGTCAGACGATATTATAGACTTAGTTTCTGAGTATCAATCCTTATTTAGAGAAGAGTATGCTGGCATTGAGGAGTCAATTTCTTTTAAAGTAGAGAAAACCGATCTTCCCGAATCATTACTTCCTGTAGAAATTCAAGATGCATTGATTAATGCCGTTGAAGGTTCACCAAATGGCGTAATCAGCATGTTATCTGAATTTCCAGATGTAGTAGAGAGTTCTCTAAATCTTGCTCTTGTTGAGTCTTCAAACGAGCGCATAGACGTTAAACTCTTAGTGCGTAGTTCTTCAGAAAGTCGCAAGCAGTGGGTTTGCTCTTCAGTCGCAAGTGTGTTTAGCCTTGCAGGTGCTAAGGTAGAATTTGATGGTGATTATCCAGGATGGCAGCCAGATGCAAGTTCTGAATTACTAAATACGATGACAAAGATTTACATGAGCAAATATAGTGAACGCCCCAATGTCAATGTCATTCATGCTGGACTCGAGTGTGGTATAATTCAATCGAGGGTAGAACACAAATTGGATATTGTTTCTTTTGGTCCAACTATCACAGGTGCTCACTCGCCAGACGAAGCTGCACACATTCCTGCAGTTGAAAAATCTTATGAATATCTGCTTGCTATACTCGAAGAATTGAAATAAAAAGAGAATAATCTAATTATATATAGCCAATCCCACCTAATAAAATTGGGTGGGCTGGCTATCTTTGAAACAAAACAATGCGTCGAAGAAACAAAAAATATATTTATCTCCCTTTAGCTCTAGCTCTCTACGCTATTGTGATGGCAATCATAGGGTATCCTCGTTATAAGAGAATAGGAGAGAACATGAATCAATTTTGGGGAATACTAATAGGTTCTCTCGTTTTATCAATAGTGCTCCACTTTATATTAAAAAGAAGAGAAAGAAATAGGGATAAATTTATGTAGGCAATAGCTAAGAGCCAACATATCATTTTTGCAAAACAATAATCTTAATGAGACAAATTTCATTTTCTATATTATTACTACTCTTTGTTGTATCTATTCAATCTCAAGAATCTACACAGAGCTATAAATTTAGAATATACCTTAAAGACAAAGGGCTTACAGATTATACAATATCTGAGCCAGAAAGATTTTTATCAAAACAATCCATTCAAAGGAAAATAAATCAAGGCATAGTAGTTGATGAGACTGACTTGCCAATTTCATCCGATTATTTCAATTTGATTTCTTTAGCTGGTGGCAAAGTAGTTTCGCACAGCAAATGGTTTAATACAATTGTAGTGCAGCTTAACGATAGTTCTAAGATTAATAATTTTCTTAATCTCTCATTTGTTGATTCTGCCAAATATGTGTGGCGTGGATCCGAAGCTATTTTGAACAAAGCTATGAGACCAAGACTTTCATTTACCGACTTTTCGCTATCACATAAATTAGATAATTGGGGACAATCTGAAGCTCAGTTCGAGATGCATAATGCTACAAAAATGTATAAAAGCACTTTTGCGGGAAGGGGGATCAACGTTGCTATAATAGATGCGGGTTTTACTAATGTAGATGTAATACCATATTTTATGGCAAACAATATTGTGGAGTATAAAAGCTTTGTGCCAGATGGTGAAGTGATGGTTGATAGTGATCATGGCACTCGGGTTTTTTCCACAATTTCAGGGTTGGTGCCAGGCAAGATTTTAGGATCGGCTACAGGTGCCAATTTTTACTTATTTCAATCAGAAGAGGTGGCTACTGAATTCCCAATTGAAGAAGATTATTGGGTGCGTGCAGTAGAGTATGCTGATAGTGTAGGAGTGGATGTTATCAATAGTTCTCTTGGGTATAATAGCTTTGATGATAACCAGCTCAATTATTCTCATGAACATCTTGATGGGCGTTCGTCTATTATGACATTGGCTGCTGATATGGCTTATGCCAAAGGGATGATAGTAGTGACAAGTGCAGGCAATGAGGGCTCCAAGCCTTGGCAAAAAATTTCTGTGCCAGGTGATGCCACTAATGCTCTCACTGTGGGTGCTGTGGGTATAGATAGTATTATTGCACCATTTAGCTCCAAGGGATTTACTGCTGATAATAGAATAAAGCCTGATGTTGTTTCAGTTGGTAGTGGTACTATTACAATTGGTAGAACGGGCGATATAGAACCTTCAAATGGAACATCATTTTCAGCACCATTTATGGCTGGAATGGTGGCTACACTTTGGTCTATCAATCCTGATATTAACAGGAGTGATTTGTTAGATATTATTCGTCAATCGAGTGATAGATATCATAATCCTGACTCTGTTTATGGCAATGGAATTCCAAATATTGGTATTGCTATGGCTAAGGTGTTAGAGTCGTTGCCAATACATCATGATAAATATATTGATGCTAACTTTGAGATTGTAAAAAATGATGATAGTAGCAGTTTTGAAATTACTTTGGTAGATCCAAAATTTGATGCTAATCTTCATTACGTGACTTTGCTCGATGAGAATGGTGATATACTAATGCAGCAGTTAATGAAGGAGTCTAAACAAAGAATGATGATGGGTGATGAACTAAATGGCAAAAACAAATCGTTGTATATTGTGATCACTGCTCCTGACAAACAAAAAACAATCCGTTTTAAATTATAGATTATGAGTGATTTCTCTTTCTCGCTTTCGGAGCTCAACATTCAGGTCAGAAATGCTATTCGCGAATATCTCCCCGAAACGTATTGGGTGAGAGCCGAGACAAGCGATGTGCGCCGCAATCAAAATGGACATTGCTATTTAGAGTTTATTGAGAAAGATGCCAGAAATCAAAATATTGTTGCCCGCGCACGAGGAACCATCTGGTCAAATACATTTGGTATGCTCACTACCTATTTTGAACAGGAAACGGGACAAAGTTTTATGTCAGGACTAAGTGTTCTGGTGAGGGTGTCTATTGAATTTCACGAGCTTTATGGCTATTCATTGTCTGTAGTTGATATTGATCCATCATTTACTATTGGTGAGATTGCACGCAATCGACAATTGATCCTAAAACAGCTTGAAGCCGACGGTGTGCTCACTCTCAATAAGGAGATAGAGATGGCAGAGTTGACAAATCGTATTGCAGTAATTTCATCTCCAACCGCTGCTGGCTATGAAGATTTTCATGATCAGTTAGCAAATAATAGCTTAAGCTTCGTATATTACACGAAGCTCTTTCCCGCCATAATGCAAGGTGAGCGCACCGAAAGCTCTGTGATTGCTGCTTTGGATATGATTTATATCAATATGGAACATTTTGATGCTGTTGTTATAATTCGTGGTGGAGGCTCTTCTTCTGATTTAAGCAGCTTTGATTCATATATGCTTGCAACTAATTGTGCGCAATTTCCTTTACCTATTATTAGTGGCATTGGACACGAACGTGATGTCACTGTCGTAGATGCAGTGGCACACACCAGGGTGAAAACTCCCACTGCTGCTGCCGAATATCTGATTGAGCATACGGCAAAAACTGCTTCACAATTGATAGATTTGCAGCAACGATTAGTTGACAGAAGTCGCAATATTATGGATGCCGAGCATAAGAGGATTACTGATCTTTCGAAGAGCATGATTCATTCATCAAAAATATTTGTGAGGGATGAATTATCTGAAGTTCAACAGCTTCAAATATCACTCAAGCATCATATCAGACATCTCTTGCAAAACGAAAAGCACTCTATTTCAGACAGTGAGCAATATATAAAGATGGTATCACCAGAAAATATATTAAAGCGAGGCTATACGCTGACTCTAAAGGGAGGCAAGATTGTGAAATCTGTAAATGATCTAAGTGAAGATGATGCAATCGAAACACTATTTTCTGATGGTAAAATAGAATCCTTAATATCTAAAAGACAATAATATGACAAAGAAAGATCTGTTCAGAGTAACCTTAAAATTAGTGGGTTTGTATTTCATTATTACAGTTCTATTCAACTCCCTTCCTTCTCTTATTGTATTTGCCACTGCTGGAGGCTCGTCCTTAGTTGGATTGATAACTATGTTAGTAGGAATACTGATCTTTGTTCTAATATTTGTTTCGCTAATTTTTAAGCCTGATGCAATAATCAACTTGTTTAAGCTTGATAAAAATTTTGATGATGATGTGGTGATGATCAAGCGACCAAGCTTTTCAAATATGCTTCAGTGGGGAATTATTCTTATTGCTCTATCTTTGTTGTTTAGACAATTGCCTGGATTTATTGTCAATCTACTTTTTGCATTTAAGTTTTTTGTGATTGATTCTGGCAAGGATATCACAAACCACCTGCATTTTGCTATGTTGACGAATTATGTGGAGTGGGGTGTAAACATTGTTTCATTGGCAATTGCTTTTTTGATTATAACCAATAGCAAAACAATTACTGATTATATCATTAAAAAGAGTTCTGAAAACAAAATTGATAAAGATTATGAGTGAAAAATCATTGACTTATACAAAAGCAAAAAAAGAGTTAGAAGAGATTGTAAGATCTATTGAATCGGGGCTTCTTGATGTGGATGCTCTTACTGAAAAGGTGAAACGTGCATCGGAGTTAATAACCTTTTGCAAAGAACGGCTCACTAAGGCTGATGCAGAGTTACAAAAAGTATTGGATGAGATTGAGTAGATGAAATCAAAATGTGAATATAGCGTCGTTATTGTTGCTGGTGGCAAGGGGCTGCGAGCTGGTGGTGATATACCCAAGCAATTTCAACCTATTGGTGGTAAGCCAATTTTGATGCGAACGGTAGAGGCATTTTACCAATTTGATAACAGAATAGGTATTGTTGTAGTATTGCCCGAAGGATATCAAAGCTATTGGGAAGAATTGTGTGCAGAACATAGCTTTAGTATTCAACACAAAACAGCAATTGGAGGCAAAACCCGATTTCATTCCGTGCGCAATGGGTTGACATTGGTGAGTAGCGAAGGTATTGTAGCCATTCATGATGCCGCACGCCCTTTTATATCTGAAGAGGTTATAAGTAGATGCTTCAATGAGGCAGAAATTTTTCAATGTGGAGTTATTCCAGTGATTGAAGAAGTTAATAGTATAAGAATAATGAAGGGCTATGAGAGTGAGCCATTCGATCGTTCTATTATCCGCATTGTGCAAACACCCCAAGTGTTTCCCACCCCAATATTGAAAAATGCTTACAATGCCCCCTATAACGAACAATTCACTGACGATGCATCTGTTGCCAATGCAGATGGTATTCAGATAAAGTTAGTGGAGGGAGATGAGAGAAATATTAAAATTACAACTGCTTTTGATTTTGAGCTTGCGGAATTTTTAGTGAGCAGGTAGATATCTTTTCTTTCTTTTGTAAGAATATAATGCTGTAATATCAGTTTTATAGGCATATAGTAGCTGAGATTCTGATATTTTATCTAAAAATACCAGGATCTTTTTCTCCCATAAAAGTAATTGAATTTACGCAGCATAATGGATTTAATCTTTTGCCTATCTAAACACTTAAAATGGGTAACAACAACTCTTTCAGCTCAATCTTCATTAGATTGATTTGATTTCGGAGTGGATTTTCTTTTTCTTGTAAAGTTTGATACGCCTCTTGTATGGCTTCTATCTGCTCATCTTCCGATAAATTCTCTATGGGCTTAAAAACATCTTTAGCGTATTTTTCAATCTCAATGTCTTTTTCGGCAAACTCTTCAGGGAAATACAATTCAAAAACCAAAGCGTCTATTACTTCTTCAAGTTCTTCAATGATAGGTTTACCAGCTACATTTAAACCATACTTATTTAAAATTAATATTATGTCAACAAGCAAAGCTAAAATACCATTTGCTCCATTTAGTGGAATAGGTATTCCGTTTACTTCAGATGTTGTAATATTAGTATTGGTACTTGTTAGTTTAAAATAAAAGTTAATCAATTTTGAATTCATTACTGCAAGACAGTAGCGTAACTCATTTCTGGATAATCCGCCTATAAAATTTGTAGAATTTGCACATAAGGAATTCTCAGGAAGGATTGTCATAATTAAACGAAGTCTTGAATCCACACCAGTTATACGTTGCATACAAATTCTTTCTTTGGAACGAAAAGATGCTTTTGGAGTATTTGGAATTTTCTTGGTTGACAGATATAGAACATTTCCTTGAGAAGGTTTGTCAGTTGTTTTATATCTCAAAATTTGTGCACCCGTATAAACTCTAATATTGTTTTGTTTTTCTAATACAAAATCATCTTTAAATTTAGACATATCGATTTCACCAGCTTGAGATTTAAACTGGAGCTTGTTTGTGATCGATTTTAGTTTATTAAGAAAATAAAAAGTAGTATCATTTGCTGAGGGGATAATGAGTTTCTCTCCGTAAAGATTTACAATCTCTGAATAGTTAATGTTCAAAGTAGATGATGAAGTCATTAATCTATCTTTCCAAACAATTACTTTAAAATTTTCATTAACAATGGGTTTTGAATTTAGTAGTAAAGAAATTGCAACGCTCATTTTTGCTGATTCAAAAACTCTTGTTTTTACGTTGTCTCTTTCAGGAAATGAATAAAATCCGATCGGTTTTGTATTGTCAAAAATGAATTTTCTGTTTGAAATTGCAGTGTCCTCTGCTAATATGGAGTTTTGAGTAATTAAACACGTAATCCCTTGTGACTTCGTTATAAAAACTGAGAATGGTATAAAAAATTGATATACGTTTAGTCTTCCGCCCTTAGCAAACTCAAAATATTTTGATTTTTTGTATTCTTCTTGAAGCTTTCTATCAATTTCTCTTAATTGAAAATAAGGCGGATTCCCAATCACGATATCAAAGCCTGTAATTTCATTTACCAAAGGGTTCAAGACTTCGGGAAAATCCAATTTCCAATCAAAGTGGTTAAAATCTTGGTCGGGGTTTTCTTTCAGCCGTTTAAGTTTGGAAAGAGCATTGTGAAACTCTGCTACCTGTAAGTCTATTTCCAAATTCTTCATGTGGTCTGTGGCTTTTAAGCCAAAACCCATATCCGGTACTTTTTGATTTTTATTGAGATAGGATGCCTTATTAAATGAAAGTTGGTTCATCAAAACATCTAGTTTCAGGTCTCTTATTTCAGCTTTCAGTTTTGCTTTTTGGTTGTTGCTTTTGCTTTCAAAAAATTCCTTTTGCTTTGCTGAAATACTTTTTAGGGCAGTTTGTACCCCTTGCACGTGTTTGTCGGCTTCACCCACACTGCCTTTTCTATCCCAGTCTATTTCTATGACGGTATCGTCAAACTTGCTTACCAAGCTATTGCCTACCACAATTTTATAATCGAGGTTGGGCAGAGCTTTGGGCATTT
>CAZNRT010000077.1:0-13087 GCA_964575445.1 uncultured Proteiniphilum sp.
CGACTATCATCCCACAATGAATTTCGATTCAGTATGTCAGGTGATTCACGACACTGGCTTTGATGGGCTAATACTGAATGCACCCACTCCAGACGATTATAAGAATGCAATACCTATTGCACACAAATATGGCATTGAGGTATATGCTTGGCTATGGACAATGAACCTTGAGCATGATCGGGACAAAATAATTAAAGAGCACCCCGAATGGTTTAGTGTAAACAGAAAGGGAGAGAGTCTTGTTGACACAAAGGCTTATGTAGATTACTACAAGTTTATGTGTCCCGCACTGCCCGAAGTTCGTGAGTATATCAAAGACAAGATTCGTGCTTATTGTGAAGTGGATGGGCTAAACGGAATTGCTATTGATTATCATAGATTCGTGGATGTGGTGCTCCCCACCACCTTATGGCCCACATATGGCATTGTGCAAGATAGAGAATACCCAGAGTGGGATTATGGATATCATCCTGCAATGATTGAGAAGTTTATGTCAATTCACAATTATGATCCTCGCGAACAAGAAGATCCATCTACTGACGAGAAATGGCTTCAATTTCGTTGCGACCAAATTACTGAAGTAGCCAACGAAATAGCCGAAGTGGTTCATTCCTATGGCAAAGTAATGGCAGCTTCTCCATTTCCCACACCCGCTATGTCACGCAAGATGGTAAGACAAGATTGGGGCAAATGGAATTTGGATATTGTTTTCCCGATGGTATATCACAATTTCTATACGGGCGATGTAAGTTTTATTACTGATTGCACTTTAGACAATGTAAAGCAGAAAAATCCAATGACTACTTTGTATTGTGGCATGACGGGTAGTGACGGTCCCGAAATGTTTGGCTGCATGGATGCTGCTTTTAATAGCGGAGCTGAGGGAGTTGCTGTTTTCACAATACAGTCGTTACGCTCTCCTGAGGTTCGAGCTCAATTCAAAGCTTATGCCGATAGTATGCGCCAGGTCAGAAAAGAATCTGGAAAATTTCCAGCAAATACTGATGGAGTGAGTCCTAACACAAATCCCTTTGAGAATAATGGCATAATGCAAGCAATAGACTTCAGAATGAAAGCTTATATTAGCCTCAACAATCTTCTCAATAATAGCACTCAAAAGGATAGAGATGAGATTTCAAAGATTGCACAATCGGCAATGCAAGTTAACAACTCCGAAAATTATATTACTCGCCTTACCAGACCGATGTTTCGCACACAAGAAGTCAATCCAATAGCCTTGTCTATCGCTAACCAATACAGCGCAGACGCTGACAAAATTGAATTAAAAATAGGTGAATACAATTTGACCGACGAGTATGGAGCTACTAAGGTTTATAAAGTTACCGAGACAAATAGCAACATCACGTTTGATGTGTCATTCTATTTCTATGGTGGTGTAATCTCGGGATGGAACGTGCAACCTGAAAGATAGATATTGCGCAGACAAATTAAAGATTAAGTCAATTAAAAACTCATTGGATATACATATTTATTCCAATGAGTTTTTTTATATACCTTTGTCATTGGTATCAACAAACAATTATGCGTTATGAAAACCTCTCGCCCCCTACTGCTTTTAGTGCTTCTTCTTATTACCTCTCTTCAAGCATGTAAAGCGTTAAATTCGGCAGTATCAACTGAAAGCACTTCAAGCCAACCAATTAAAGTATTAGCTATTGGCAACAGTTTCTCACAAGATGCCGTGGAGCAATATCTGTTTGAATTAGCCAAAGCTGAGGGCTTTGAAATTATTATTGGCAATTTATACATAGCAGGATGCTCTCTCGAAACACATTGGAACAATGCAAAAGACGACAAACCAAATTATGAATATAGAAAGATTAATAACTCTGGAATCAAAGCCAATACCTCAAATGCATCTATTGCAACCGCATTAGAAGACGAAGATTGGGATTTCATAAGCTTTCAGCAAGTCAGCTCCAGTTCGGGCATTTACGATTCGTATCTCCTATCCCTCCCACTATTATATCAATATGTAAGTACAAGAGTTACCAATCAGAATGTGAAATACATCTTACACCAAACGTGGGCATATTCGCAAGACTCAAAACACCCTTTGTATGGAAACTACAATAATAATCAAATGACTATGTACAATGCTATAGTTGATGCCACATTGCGTGCAAAAGATTTAGTACCTATTGACATAGTCGTTCCAGCTGGCACAGCCATACAGAATGGGCGAACAAGCTATATTGGCGATAATTTTTGTAGTGATGGATATCATCTGAATCCCAATATCGGGAGATATACAGCATCATGCACTTGGTTCGAGATGATATTTAATATAAGTGTAGTTGGAAACTCATTCAAGCCTGACGCTTTATCACAGTATGACGCAAAAATTGCACAACAGGCGGCTCACAATGCTGTTAATCAACCCAACAGAGTTACTCCATTAATAGATTATATAGATGCTGATATAAAGAGCGAGGCTCCTTTAGTTATGTTTTGAGTTTGCATACCTTGCCATTTTCTCTTTTAGAACATTCTTTTCTCGTTCCATTTCAGCAACCAATTCTTCTTCTGAAGGAAGATAAGGAAGATACTTGTTTGCAAAAAGTTGTCTATTCTCACTCAAAACCGAGTACTTTACAATAGTATGATCAGTTTCGGTGCAGAGTAGAATACCGATAGTAGGATTGTCATTTTCTGATCTCTCCAAATCATCAAACATCCGAACATACATATCCAATTGCCCAATATCTTGGTGTGTCAGTTTATTTGTTTTGAGTTCTACCAACACAAAACATTTGAGGATGTAGTTATAAAAGACCAAATCGATAAAGAAGTCTTGCGTCTCAGTACGTATATGTTTTTGTCGAGCCACAAAAGCAAATCCTTTTCCTAATTCCAGCAGAAACTCTTGCAGATTATCAATCAGACCTTTTTCCAACTGCATTTCTGTATAAGATTTAGATGATGGTATATTTAGAAATTCCAATACCGCAGGATTTTTAATAAAGTCTTTTGGATTTAATGGAGTGTTTAAAGATCTATCCTCCATTTCTTGCTCAACAGGCTTTTTATCTTGCGAAGACAATAAGCGTTGGTAATATAGAGTTGAAATATTGCGGTCTAATGTTCTGACTGACCAATTTTGAGATACTGTTTCTTGAAGATAATAATCTCTCGAGTTTTCATTAGACACCCTCATTATCAACCGCATATGCGACCAACTCAATTTGGCGCACGCGTGTGCCAAATCTTCCCAATCAGGGAAAACCTGATAAAACTGCCTATAATCTCTTAATGAGCGTTCACCGAATCCTTTTCCTAACTCGTTTGAAATAATTCTTATAATTTCACCTCCATATTCAGCTCTACTTTCACCATTTTGTTCTTCTTCAACTATTCGTTTACCAATCAACCAATAAGCCTCTATCATTGCTGAAGCAATAGAAGAGTATGCCTTTTTTCTCGCAACCTCAATGATGCCTTTAATATCTGCAATGTAACTTCTCATAACATGCTATTCATTATATTATTCAAATACTTTTAGTTGTATAAATTCACAAACAGAAAACACGAGTTCATTTTATCACCATTCAAATAGCATTCAAATACTATTTAAACATCAGCAATCAATCCTATCAACTCATTGAATGATAACTTTGCCGACTGATCAGTACCCTCCAACAATGATTCGGCAAGGTCTCGCTTAGTGCTATGCAGCTTCAGTATTTTCTCCTCGATAGTATTTTCTGCGACAAGTCTATAAATAGTAACTGGTCGTGTTTGTCCAAACCTATGAGCACGATCCGAAGCTTGATCCTCTATTGCTGGATTCCACCATGGGTCAAGATGAATCACAAAGTCAGCCGCAGTAAGATTAAGCCCCAATCCACCAGCCTTCAGGCTAATTAAGAAAAGATCTCCATCACCCTTCTGAAATTTTTTAACGCTCTGTTCACGATCATTCATTGGTGATGATCCATCTAAGTACTGATATTTTATTCCACGCTCGTCTAAAGCCTTACGCACAATAGCAAGATGCGACACAAATTGGCTAAATACTAATGCCCTATGTTTATTTTCTCTCAATTCCTCAACGATCTCCAAAAATGTATTTAGCTTTGACGACTCAATACCAATGTTTGCATCCACCAACAGAGGGTTGCAACTTGCCTGCCTCAGCTTAGTAATTTCGGCAAGTGCCTTTAGATGCTTTGCGCCAGATTTGTCGTCGCCCACTTCCATATTGTGAATTGCTTGTCGTCTCAATGCCTCATAAAACGCCATTTCAGTATCAGACAGCTTAATCTTTTTAATAATCTCCGTCTTGGGTGGCAATTCTTCAAGTACTGCCGATTTGGTGCGGCGCAGTATAAAGGGTCGAATAAGCTTACGCAACAACTTCTTCGAAGCCTCATCATCAGGCTTGATATATGTATCAGTGAAGTGCTTAAGATTGCCAAGCAATCCTGGATTGATAAAGTTGAATAAATTCCACACCTCACCCATATGGTTTTGTAGAGGAGTTCCAGTAAGAGCAAGACGAAAATCGCCCTTCAAGTTCATTATCGCTTTAGATGTTTTGGTAGCATAGTTTTTAATAATATGAGCCTCATCAAGTACAATAGTAGCAAACTCTTTTTTAGCAAACAATTCCTCCTCCGATTGTAGCAAGCCATACGACGTCACCAACACATCGCCCTCCGACAATTCTTTTATAGTATTGTCTCTATCATTAGAGTTCAATATTTGCATATTAAGCATCGGAGCAAACCGCTGAGCCTCTGCTATCCAATTTCCGACAATAGAAACAGGACAAACCACCAATGCAGGTCCCTTATTCATGCGCTTTAGAAGCATTGCCAACGTTTGCAGAGTTTTACCAAGCCCCATATCATCGGCAAGACATGCACCTGCACCCATCTCAGCAAGACGCATCATCCATCTATAACCCTCCTCTTGATAAGGGCGCAAATCTGCTTGCAAATTGGTGGGCAATTCCGAATCTTTAATTGACTTAGAGTTCACTCGCTTACGAAAATCCTTCCAAGCCTTATCGGTTTTCAAATCTTCCAGATTATCAAATAGCCCATCAAGAGCCAATGAAGCATATTTATTAAGCTTCACCCCATTTTTACTTTTACCAGCAACGGAATGTAGCTCCATCAATCTTTTTCTCAGCTCTTCAGACAAAGCTATAAACTCCCCTTTCTTTAGCTCGATAAATCTATCATGGCTATTGTTCATCAAGCCAAGCAACTCCTGAATTGAGAGAACGGTATTTTCATCAATTTTCAATTCACCTTCAAGTTCAAACCAATTGGTTTTAGACTTTACATTCATCTTTAGATTCGTAAAGTCAGCTTTAGAGCGAATCTTGAGCTTTTCTCCTTCTGGCCATTCCACCACGCAAATATCTTGATGGTCAGCTATTACATCAAGCAAATATAGCGAGTCGAGCGGATCATCAAATGATATCAAATCATCACTCATATCCACGCTCTCCAAGCTTTGAATATCCTCCACAATATTATAATAGTTAGCACGTTCGGCATTAAAGTCACGCTTCACCTGTAGTTGGTTGCCGTCGATATTGGTTATAAGCACCTTCCCACCAGAAGCAGGCTTAGCATAGGGAGGCACTTTGTCAAAAGGCTTCACAAACAGCTCCGCTTTCAGACCATCACCAATCGGTAGCAACTGAACTCTTATTCTACTATCTGGCTCAACATCTTTCACTGCTATTCCACCATTTTGGTCGGTTGCCAACAAGTCCGACTGCACCATGGCATGTTTGCTAATCTCACCCAGAAGTGGTATCAACTTTTCTTTTCCTTTTTCTGGAATCACAACACCACTTGTGGTCAAAATTCTCAACAACTCCTGCATCTTAGCGTCAAGCTTATACACCAAATATCGAGTATTCGTTTCCTTGCTAATTATCAATGTGGTATCATATTTCTTGATATCAGATTGAAGTTGATATCCATCTTTCTTTTTCAGCACCTTTATAGTTGGCTTAGCAGCAACAAGCTCAATCGGAATATCAATATTCTCACCCATAAACACGAGTGGGTACCCTATGAGCTCTTCCGCTACATAGGGAGACAACTCATAAACGTCGGACCCCCAATCTCTATAAGACCTCACATATTTAGAGATTTTCAAATCCTTATCTGTCATACCCTTAGTCTTTCCCTCCTGAAATGATTTGACAGACACACTACGACCGCTACTCCATTTACCATTAGCACTCAGTGTTTGCAATACTGGTTTGAAAAGAAACTCATCTGGATAGAAAGTATATACAATCCTTTGTTTGCTTTCAGTCTTGCCCGCTGAAGACTCCACCTTGCCACCCACTCCACCTAATGCACCCACCATAAGATTGAGAGATTTCTCCCAAGGCTCCACTCGCAATACATTAGAAGCGGCAGGTTTATATCCCATATTTGATTCAATATTTCTGTATAGATTAGTGGACTGTTCGTCACCAAACCACTTGTATGCAGCATATGCAGCTTCATATGCCATCAAGGTATATCCAGCGAGGTGTCCCTTTGCCACAAGTCTCACAATATGGTCTTTCATCGATTGTGGCGGTGTGATATCTGCAAGATAAGCAAATACAATTTTGAAAAGAGTTGAAAAGTGATTCTCATTAGCAATATTTCTCAGCAATACATCCCTAAAACTTTCTAATTCCTTTCTACCCTTCTCATTATCCGTTCTCAAACCAAGCATATCTTCCAACAAAAACTTGAAATAATGAGTAAAAGAAAGATGCTCATACTTGTCAAGACTTGCCATAATTTTCTTTGCTCTAACCGATACCTTATCAATAGGTAGCGATAGCAACAAAGTAAAATAGAAATAATTAAAATAATATACCGGTAGCATCTGAATACCTTTATGCTCATTTTCTTTGCGATATAGCTTAATGCTTTGGTCATAAAGCTTCAACGCATTGTTAGCATCACCATTCAGTGTTTTTATTATTGCATCGATAATGATTCCCAAGTTACTCTCTTTAGAAACAGAGGACATTACTTTGCTAAACTCACCTTTGTATATATCACGATAAATATACCAAGTATTAAATATATCAATCTTGCCTTTATCCACCTTAGTTGTCAAGAAGGATTTTAATTTATCAATATAATCTATTGATGTAAGGTTGAAAATTATTTTATACATATCTGCATCAATAATCTTTGACAAGTTAGAGGAATCAAATTTATTGAGATTGTCTTGATATACAGGAGTATTAAGCAAGTTTAATTGCTGCGCAACATGAACACTATCTAAAATATTATTGTATTTGAGATTATTAAATTTGCTTTCATACAATAAATCAAACAGCATTTGCGCCACATCCCTTGGGTCCACAGTGTTAGTATATAGTCCATATCTAAAATAAGCACTCCTTTTTTTAAATCTATCCTTCCCATAATCCGTAAATCTGCTAATTATATTAGCCAAGAAAGGATAAGACACATAGTATTTTCCAGCATAACTCAATTCGCCAGAACTTGTACTAAGCAATATACCTTTCTTAAGCGCAATTTCGATTGCCTCATTTACAATCTTTGTATTATACTTTTGTGATGTAGGTATTAAAGATTTCAGGTCGTTATAGTCAGTGAAAAGAGTCTTAATTACAAAAGCATTAAATATTCCTTTATCAAAATTTGACAGGGAGTTATAGTATTCTATTTGTTGAGCTGGTGTAAGCATAAAATGATAATTTGTTAGAATACAAAGGTAATATTTTTATCTCACCAATACTTTCTCAACCTCAACTCCATCATTACCCTCAATAGTTACTATATATGCACCAGGCGAAAGAGACGACGCAATAGTAGTCGTCCCCATCGATACAAAAGGCTTGCGGTGTACCAATACTTTACCCACGCTATCTATAATAGAAGCCACACCCCCATGATTTCGCATATTTGTCAGCACCACATACCCATCACGGGCATGCACCCTAATATCTCCCTTGTTGGATTCAGGATGTATAATGTCTTCAATTTGCGAAGTGATTTTGAAACGAGTAGTAGCAGATTCTCCTGTTGTCATGCCAAAGTTGTATCTATTGACCCCCTCTCGCAAGGCAACTCTACTCTTGGTTTTATTATCCACAAGATATAGCCTATTCAATATACCAATATCTTTCAAATTCAGTTCTAATGTATAATCAACATCTTTATCTCCAGCTATCACACCAATAGTAGTGCCCTCAACTTTATTTGTAGAAGAGACCTGAAACAGCTCGCTGCCCGATGTCACAAACATCTGCGCCACCGACGCACTCAGCAGTTTGCGCCCATCCCACCCATTGTCAAAGCCAGGAGTACACTGCGCCTCTTCAAATATGAAAGCAATGTCACGGTAGTGGTGGCTGGATAGTTTGATTTCAATAAAAGCTTTGTTAGTTTTATAGCGTTGCGAACGAGTATTTGAATTATTGGCAACTAAATCCGCATACTTATATTCAATCTTACAATTACTTCCACCCGCTCCTTCGCTCACCTCATCCAGCACACGTATCAAGAAACCCTGCATAGATGGTATTTGACTTTGTCCCACCCACTGGGCTTGCTCTTGGGGTATTGCTATATAGCTACCAGGCTGTTCCCAACCGATTATCCCTTCAGACCAATGAGCATAAGAACCAGTATTATATAGATAAACTGTTTTTTCTAAGCCATCCCCAAATAGCAATTTGCTTATATCCATTGCGGCTGTATATGAGTTAGCAAAAATATGCTGTCCTTTGTAATACGAACCTGTCGTCTTACTCAAAGTCCTTTCAAAATCACTTCTTACCAATTGCCCACTAATTTCATATCTCTTTGGTGAGGGCTGAGCTATTTCATATCCATCAAATTGTTGTATCACCGACGAGTTGTTCAGCTGAGTCCATTGCGAACCAGGTGCAGATGTAGCTTTCGACTCATCATACTTGCGAATATACGCACCATCAAAAGTGGGTGATGCCACTGTTTGCTTGACAGGCAAGCCAAAATACTGCCATTTAATTTGATTGTTTGCCGACTGATTTGTATCTATTGATGCCTTTGACCACATTTCGACGGTAACTAATGGAGCTTCAGCCACTTCATTAGAGATTATCAGCGTTCCACTCAATCTTATTTCGGATGTAGCAATCTCTATCTGATGACTATTATCTATATCAATATCCCCAGCAATATTGAAATAGCCACCAGGTGCAATAATCAATCCTTTTCCTGAATGATTGGTATAATTTCTCACTTGCACAAATTCATCAATGTTCAGATTTTCTGGTTTGGCAGACACCTCCAAGTCAGATATTGCATTAGAGCCATAGGTATCTTCGGTTGCAAATATTATATCCTCACCAACCTTTGGAACTCTTCTCCGCGACCAATTATCAAGCGCATACCATTTATTGTTCACAATACCAACCCAATAGTTCACCTTCTCTGCTCCAGCTTGAACCACTATCTCATCAGACCATACTGTCTGTTCAGTAGCACAAGAAAAGTTTGCATTTATCTCTACTTTGCATTTCACTTTATCACCCACTAATAATGAACTGCTTGCATAAGTTAAAGATCTTCCTTTTTGAACCTCAAAGTCATTTACATACCATGCAAACTTAGGGTCTTGACCCGCATTATCTGTTGATGCTATAAATCTGTTTTCTCTCCCTTCAATAGGTATTAAGGGCACGGGGATAATTTGAACAGTGGGAGTAAAGGCACCAACTGTGACATTAACTGATGATGAGATAATTGAATTGGGATCATTTGATATTTTAAAAAAACTAATATCATCAAGCCCCACGTTGTATGTATCACCCATCTGCTTGTTTAGCTTCAAAGCAAGCTGAATAGATGTTTTGTTGCCAGAATACCAGTTCCCAACAAATTGTCTCCAACCACTACACTCTTTCTTTGTAGTCATCTTGAATACCTCACCCACATTGTCTCCACCCACTCTTGCCAACATCTCTATTGTGGTAGATGAGTTTTCACTATTCTGCTGAATTGCCTGCATCCAAAACGAAAACTGATAGTAAGTATTCTTCTCCACTGTTACATTCTGCATCCACACATTCCCAACAATGCTCGATTTGCCTTGCAAACTCATATATTTACCGCTACCTGATGTGTGATCGCCACAAGTTTGATTAAAATTGGGATTCAATGGCTTTGTATTGATATTGTATATACCAGTACCCTGACTCCACTCATTATATCCATAATCAGATTGAATATCAGTGGTTTTGCCTTGTTCAAAATTGCCATTCTTCACAATATTGCTACCCACAATTTTACTTGCCGTTACAGTATAAGTACCAGCATTTTGAGGTATAGCCCTTCTATCGATTCCGCTTGCACCGAGAGTAAATCCACCTGGTCCAGTCCAATGCCATGCATATCCTTGACTGTTTTGCATTGAAGCCTGCAAGTCGATATTAGTTGCACCATCATCACAATAGCTCCGCTGCCCGGTAATTGCGATACCTTGTCCCTTTGGATATACAAATAGATGAACTTCGGTGGACTGAGCAGTAAGGAAATCACCCATAGAATAGCTTATCACCGTTTCTCCAGGAGAGATAGCAGTCACCAATCCCGTTAGATCAATCACTGCCACCTCTGTGAGCGAGCTACGCCAGTTGCCACCAGCCACAGGAGCTATCAGTTGTGTTGTCTCACCAATTTCGATATATGTTTTACCAGTGATATTCCCAAGGGTCTGTTGCTCTTTTATTCTCACATGACCATTGGCACCCTTGCCACCATTTTTTGTTTGGTACTCAGAGTCATATGCTCCAGCCCCACCACCACTACCATAGATAACACCACGGTTCACATTCTCGGTATTGATACCTGGATTTCCGTCTCCCGACGTATTGCGCCCCATACCCCCTGCACCAGGAATACCGCAGTAACAAGAACCTGCACCTCCTGCAGTAATACCCACAGCATTATATCCGCCATGCGTACGCCCGGCTGCACCACCTCCACCACCTGAAAAGTTTATGCCAGCATCTGCTCCATTGCCACCAGCGTGAATCACAGTTCCTTTAGAGCCTGAATAGCTACCACCACTACCGCCCTTGCTACCTCCGATATTCTGTAGAGCAAATGTAGCACCATATCCTCCTTCTGCATACACTAATGGCTCACTCTGAACTCTGTAAAAAGTAGTGATTCCTCCATTCTTTCCATTTCCTTTCCCAAGTGTATAGGGATCAGTACCTCCTTCGCCACCAGCACCAACAATAAAAGTAAATGTTTGTCCTGTCACAACTTTTATCACACTGTGAGCATGTGCACCCCCGCCACCGCCAGCACCATTAGATGAGTTGGGTTGTTTCATACCTATGGCAGCACTACCACCCCCGCCACCACCCCAGCACTCAATCACCAATTCGGTAACCCCTTGCGGCACAATATAAGTATAAGTACCAGGTAGATGGTAGTCGATAATATTAGTAGCCTGCCCAAAAGCAGATATATAGTTTATACCCACAAGAGCAAGTATAAAGATCAGTCTATAACGTATGTTTGTATATTTATTTTGCATATTCAAATATTATTTTTTTGTTTGAACATGTTTAGTGTTGTGTTCAACTATACTTTGTCCCAATGGAGGACCTAATCCATCGGGGTTTCCCGAACCTGGATCCACTAATTTCACCTCAATAGCAGTACCACTACCACTATAAGATATTCTGAAATTGAGCTTTTGTCCCGCGATCAACTCCCCAATTATATCTGCAAGTTCAATTGTTTGTGTATAATCTTTTGAAGTTCCAGATATAGTATTTTTTATCTCATAGAGTATTAGAATAGAAGACCTATCCGCCACATTGCGCCCTGTCAATAGCTGCGGAATCAGGAATAGAGATCCATTATCTGTAGATATTTTTTCTATTGTGTTTGTCAGATTCGCATCCCTGAGCGTATTGTCTCCTATATTCACTGTTTGCTCTCGCAGAATGTCATGCTCATCCCATTCTATTCCGTCATACTCATCATTCAAGTCATATTTAGATTTTAGTTTCCCTTGCGAATAGATATTACTTATAGAGATGGACTTTATTCGCACCTTATGGTTGATAGGCAAATTGAACCCATTAGCATAGCCCGCACTAAAAATAATCTGAGTGGTAGCATGCACAAAGTTTAGATTTATTGGTGTTTGTCCATCCGCTTTAGTTTTGTCGATTGCTACACCATATAGTATATCCACCTGATCAATCTCCTCATTTGGCAGATTATATATTAACTGTGGTGTTCCTAAGATATTAGAAATCTCTAACACATTTCGCTCATCTGCATTGATAATAGAATAAGGTGCCAGAGCAAAAAAAGAATGGTTGCCAGTGTGATAAAAATATTTCAGAGGAGAATAACTCCACACACCTTGGTTGTTTGTAACCACCGCTCCATTCATAAAAGATGGAAATGCACCATATCGCTCTTCACTCCACTCCAGATCGTGAGTGTAATATCCATACACCACCATATCGGGAATTGGGTTTGTACCTGCATTTCCAGTATAGCTTGCCGAGCGTGAGCTATTCCACTCAGACTTATTAGCTTCTAATAGAATAGCGACTCTATCAGATTGATGTACCTCTTCCTTGTCGCAACTAATTGCAACAGTCAAAACAATCATGTATATCAAATAGAGTCGCTTCATGTTTTTTGTTTTTATAAAATTGAAATTGTGATGTAACTATTGATTTCAATCTTCTCAACAATTTCAAAACCCACGGGGTGGGGTTCCCCGTGAGATTTTTTATTGTTTAAATTAAGGAATAGTTACCTCAGGTTGATCTACATCAACGTCATTTCCAGCATCTGTATTCCACGCAGCTACTGACGAGCTAAATGTAATAGCTTCACCAAATACTGGAATGTCACTACCATCAGCAGCCTTTGCACCGATAGTGAAAGTAATCTTGTAGTGTTTGCCAGCTAAGAAGGTGTTATCCGTTAAATCGTCTTCAGATATGTCATATACTTTCATATTACCTGTCCAATAATCAGCACCATTGTGCTTGATAGTTACTCCAATAAGTTGAAGTGAAACTTTCGTTGCT
>CAZNRT010000078.1:0-12643 GCA_964575445.1 uncultured Proteiniphilum sp.
TTATAGCTCTTTTATAGGGTTAGAAGGATACCTGTGCGATTCGCTGAGTAGTTACTATTCTTGGCAACATGATGTTGATATGTTTTTTTAATCTTTAAACCACTTATCCTGAGCATCTGGCAGTTCCGACCAGTCCTTTTGCACATAATCTTTTGACGCATCTACTGCTATCAGAACTTTGTCATTACCATAATAGTATCCTTTTTCATCTAAGAACTCCACCACCTTATTATCAAATTCTCCAAGATACGTAAGCTTCCCGTCAGAAGGGCTGTACCACCATGCATTCTTTTTCTTACCAGATATTTTTGTCAAATCGATATTCATTGGGCGGCTCGAATAATTATATACAAGCAAATAATCATTGCCACGTGTAGCAATTAATCTATCGTAGCGAACACCATTTTCGCCTGAAATTATTGATTGATCGGGAAGCCTCTCTAAGAAAGGAAAAGTAAGCATAAGGTTTTTCAAATAATTCATCTGATTCATACCTGGATTATTTAAAGCCTCGTACCATGGCTCTTGTGCTCCATATGCACCACCTATACCATTCTTCTTCATCTGCATAATTGAATTATTGCCATATGTGTGACCAAAGGCACCAGCAAATACTGCCCAATAAGCATACCTACGCACATCATAATCTTGCCATTTAGCATCATTTGGATCATGAAGACCATGCGGTATATTTTCATATATTGGTTCTCCGTCCACCACTGGCTTCAGTGGTTTCAGTTCAAAACTACTCTCAACAAACCTCCAGTTGTCCTCTTCAGTATTTTCAAGAATTGGATATTCTCCATCACCCAAGCGTTGTCCATATCTTCTATGTCCTGACTGAAACATATTGAAATCAAGCCAAGGTTCATTATGAAACCAAGTTCCAGACATTGTTCTGCCACGCGGATGGAATGTCATCAAGTGAGCAGAGTCAATAGCACGAATGTTGGTAGCCAAAGACTTCCACACATCTGTTTTGACATCGCCTCTGATATCACCACCTATAAACCAAATAATATTTGGGTTATCTTTATATCTTTCTGCTAAGAACTTACCATATTTTGCTGCATCATCAGGACTCATTTTGCCTGCACCCACAGGGCTACCCCATACACATACCATACCAATATATATGCCCTTTCGTTCGGCAGCTTCAATGATATAGTCCATATGATCCCAATATCCATATTCACCATCCTGATCGATATTATCAAAGTTGAAACCATTTGGCAATGCCCACTTACCATAAGTATTTATTGCAGGCATAGTATTCTGCACCATCACCTGAACTACATTATAACCCTTCTGCTTGCATTGCTCAAGATAATATTCAGCCTCATCTCTATCTAATCGAGCTGGCAAATACCAACCTGTTTCACCAAGCCAAAAGAAAGGAGCTCCATTTTCGTGTCTGAGATATCTTCCACCTTCATCAACTATTAATGCCCCATTTTTCCAGGGAATATAGTTTCCTTTTTTATTCTTCTGAGCATATAAGTTTTCGAAAACTCCAAGCATGCTAAGTGCTATAAGTAGCAAAGTAAATTTTTTTGTTTTCATATATTATTTCTTGTTTAATTTTTCAAATTCAATAGCTGCAAAAATAAAAGAACCAACAGATTTTGGATCATTATTAATTATAGGTTCGCTTATATAATAGTCAAAGCTTCCATCACGATATACCTTATCTCCACCCAAGCCCGCAACAGCACAACAGTTGGTAATAGTGAAAGTTCCGTTAACTTCTCCTTTTATAAAGTTGTTTATCAGTCCCTCAAAACCTTTCTTTGCAACATCCGCATATTCATGATTTATATATCCATTATTTATAGACTTAGAGAGGAAATAAACAAACAAAGAGGAGGCAGATGATTCTAAATAATTACCTTCTCGACCTCCCTGATCAATAACTTGATACCATACACCAGAATCTTTATCTTGATATTTTCTTATCACATCAGCTAATCCATTTACTATTGATATCAGATCTTCTTTTCCATCAATGTCATCAGGAAGAAAAGGCAGTGTATCTACCAAGGCTGCTGCATACCATCCAATACTTCTCGCCCAGAAATTGGGTGATGTTCCAGTCTCCTTATTTGACCAAGCCTGTTCTCTTGACTCATCCCATCCATGATAGTAAAGACCCGTATTTTCGTCATATGTATGTTTAGCAATCAACTTAAGCTGATGCACTACTTCATCAAACAACTGTGGCTCGTTAAATTTCTGTCCATATTCAGATAGAAAAGGAGAAGCCATAAACAAGCCATCCAACCACATTTGATGAGGATATATCTTCTTATGCCAAAATCCACCTTCAGAAGTTCGGGGATGTGTAAGCATTTGATTACGTAGTGTATCTAATGCTATTTTGTAACGTTCGTCGCCTGTTTTTTCATACAGCTCGAACAACATTTTTCCTGGACTAACATTGTCAATATTATAAGACTCTTTTTTGTAGGTTTTAATAATCCCACTTGCATCTATCAAGCTATCGGCATATAGTTTAGCATAGTCATAATATTTATTATCCCCAACATGATTGCTCAACTCCATCATTGATTTTGCAACTAAGCCAAAAGTGTATGTCCAACGTGGTTTCTTTGCATTTTCTATCATCCACAATTCAGGGAAACGAGTCATTTCAGAATTTGCCATCTTTGCTGACCACAGCTGTCGTTCGTTATTATCAGCTTTAGGTTTCACACATGATTCCGCAAATAGAAGAATCATAATAGATAACATTAAAGCTTTAACATTTACAAATCTCATATCAATCTATTTTTTATAAAGAATATATTTTTTCCCTTTCTCGGTTTTCAAATCATACAACCAAGTATCTGCAATGCCAGTTTCTGGAAGTTTTTCGGAAGTATTAATAATTGGCTCAGAAACAGTTGGAACATAGAAAAGACTGTTAGGATTATCCCCCTTTGCCAATCTCAGTCCTTTGCCTTTCAATTGAGTCAAAGAGCGCAATCTGCAATTGCCCCCATTTTTAGAAACCACAGAAATTTCAGATACTTCTCCATTTTCCCATTTAATATCAAACTCGAACCCACCTCTTGTAAGCAATCCTTTTACTGTTCCATCTTTCCATACAGATGGCAAAGCAGGCAATATGTATATAAACTCATCGTGACTCTGAACAAACATTTCTGCAATACCTGCAGTACAGCCAAAGTTTCCATCTATTTGAAATGGTGGGTGAGCATCAAAAAGGTTAGGATAGGTTCCTCCCTGCTTAGGCTGATCTCTCACCAATGTCAATTGATCAGTTATCAATTTATAGGCATGATCACCATCGAGCAATCGTGCCCACAAGCACACTTTCCATCCCATTGACCATCCTGTTGATGGATCGCCTCTATGAATTAATGATGTGCGTGCTGCACTAAACAATTCGGGAGTTCTATAAGGAGAAATTTGATTACTGGGATACAATCCATAAAGATGAGACACGTGTCTGTGCTTATCATCAGGATTATCCCAATCGTGCATCCACTCTTGCAGCTGCCCCCATCTACCGACTTGCATTGGTTGCATCTCCTTTAATCTATCTTTTAGATGTATAGCAAACTCTTTGTCAATATCTAAAATTTCGGATGAACTTATAATAGAGTGCCATAAATCAAAAATCAATTGATTATCCATCGTACATCCAGCAGCAATAGTAGCTTTACCACCACTCCCAGCATGCACATTCTCAGGAGAGTTGGATGGACAAACCACAAGCCAATTATTCTCTGGTTCATAAACCATTACATTATCAAAAAATTGAGCAGATCCTTTAATTATTGGGTAAGCCTCCTTAAGGAACTCCACATCTCCAGTATGTAAATAATGCTCCCATAAATGTCTGCACAACCAGGCACCACCAGAAGGCCACATCCCTGATGCAGCACCATCAACGGCACCTGTGATACGCCAAATATCAGTGTTATGATGTAAAACCCAACCATCTACTCCATACATAATACGAGCAGTCTCTTTTCCAGTCTCACTTACCTCTTTTATTAGATTAAACAAAGGTGCATTCAATTCCTGCAAGTTTGTAATTTCAGCAGGCCAATAATTCATCTCTGTGTTAATATTGCAAGTATATTTACTATCCCATGGGGGAAGCAATTTATCGTTCCATATTCCCTGAAGATTTGGAGCCTGACCACCAGGTTGTGATGAAGAAATCAATAGATATCTTCCAAACTGAAAGTATGTTGCCACTAAGTGATGATCATTAGTATTTTTGAAATTCTCAACCCTCAAGTCAGTGGGGATATTCGAATATTTGTCTTCTCCCAAATCAAGCTCTACTCTATCATAATAATTTTTGTAGATAGCTATATGATCTTTCTTAGATTGATTATAATCACGAGCTACTGCTTTAGATAAGAAATCTTTAGCACGTAGCTCTTCATCTCCAGTAAGGTCTTTGTAGTTAACAAAGTTGGTAGCAATAGACAAATAAATAATCACTTCATCTGCATTTTCAACAGAGATAACACCATCTGTATAGTTGGTGGTACCTCCTTTTGTCTTTACCGAAGTACGTCCTTGAAAGTTAACTCTTCCACCCAACTTTTCATGAGTTGTGGATGTTGAAGATAGAGATATATAATCATCTCCCGTTAATATTTTCAGATCTTGATGTGGTGAGGTTAATTGTGCATTAAAACTAATTGATTTAGCCTTATCTGCCGTCAACTTAATAGTGATGACATCATCTGCAAAGGATGAAATATATTCACGTTTATAATTTACTCCACCAACTTTGTAAGATACATACGCCACTGCCGAGTCTATATCTAACTGCCTGTAATAATTGGTATAATCATTGTGCCCAGCAAAAGTAATCCTTAAATCACCATATGGTTGGTATGGCATGCCATGATTAGTATTAGACATTACCTTCTGGGTAGCTAAATTCTGCGCTTCAACATATTTACCTGCGAACACCATTTCTCTAATAATTGGAATAAATTCCAAAGCGTTAGGATTAGGATTGTTATTGGGTCTGCCCGCCCATATAGTTTCCTCATTTAGTTGTATCTGTTCGATTGTAGGATTTCCATACACCATTGCACCTAATCGACCATTACCTAACGGCAAAGCCTCAGTCCATAGCCTCGCTGGCTTATCATACCATAATATATGATTTGTGGCATTAATATTAAAACCCATTAATAATAATACTATAAGAAGAGTTGATCCCCTTGCCAAAAATTGCCTCATTGTATTTTGTTATTTATTTTGTTTTTGCTTCTTCTCTTCGTTTGTTTTATTCACAAAGTCTTTATAAAGCTGTCTCCAATCTCTACCATTACTAATCAAATGCTCTTCACATTGTGTCTTATAAATTTCAAATATTGCTGATATTTGCTTCATGCTTTTATAACTAATGGCTTCCTCTCTAGCTTGTTTCAGCTCCTTGAGTATAAATGACTCCTCTTCTTTGGTTAAATCTGGTACAATTGCCTTATAACCATTCATAGTAAATTGAACTTTTCCAACAGTGTATTTGTCCATTATAAACTCTATCTGCTCCTCACTAAGAACCCTTTGCAAGCCCTTTATCAAATTCTCTTGAATCTCTTTTGGTTTAGCAGAATTGGCTATCATTTCTCGATCTAACTTGCTAAGCAGTTTTCCTGTCAAAGGGTTTATTCCTTCTGGGACAGAGGTGTACGGGTGCTCATCATGCCAATCTCTCACCTTTCTAAGATGATTGTATATAGTAGTAGTCAGAAAAGAAATATCTTTTTCGTTTGTCAGCTCCAATGAAGCTACCCAATCTTGTGCCTTTTTTTCGAGAGACAAGTCAGAGCTTATCTGACGATATCTGCCTTTGTCAAAATAAACGGCTAATTCATCGAAAGACGTGATTGCATTTTTTGGAAGGAGTTCGCCTTCTTTGCCAAATATCTTCAAATCATTTTCTGATTCAATCGTAACTTTATCCTCACTAAGTTTAGTCTTATCTAATGAAAACATAGATGCAAAGAAATCATATACTGCATTTCTTTTATTTGGACCGAAGTCGTGCCCTTCACTTGGCAAGTGCACATTACTAACTTTCTCTTCAGCATCATAAAACCTATATATATTTTTCAGATAAGGATACTCCAATTCTGGAACAGTTGATGTCCAATCATTTCCATCTGAGACAACAAGCATTGGCTTTGGAGCAAATACAGCAGCTAATTCAGAATTATTTGTTCCTCCACATGATAACGTCACAGGTAGTCCACTTTCGCAAGGACACCCACCGTCAAAATGAGATGACAACATCACAACTGGTGCAACAGCAGTATAACGATCATCTAATAAAGACAAAATTATAGATTGAGTGCCACCCCCAGAGCCCCCATTAGCTCCTATTCGACTATTATCAACATCTTTGCGTGTCATCATATAATCTAAAATGGTGATTCCGTTCATTATTTGAATTACTTGAGCTGCACTCGTTCGGTGTGATGCGCTACCAACTTGAAGGACTGACTCGCCCCATCCAAAAAGATCATAATCAACACAAATAGCTCCCATACGAGCGAGGGTTGCCATTCTTTGTTGTTGATCTTCACGATATCTCCCCTGTCCGAAATGTCCGTTTGGACAAATAATTAAAGCATGCTTTCCCCTATAATTAGGCGTATATATTGATCCCGCAACATATAACCCAGGCAGCGTTTCAATAGCAAAGTTTTGAACTGTGTATCCATCAAACTTTCTGACTTTGGACAGGATAGGTTTAGACTCTACTCGATTGTTCAATAAAGAATCTAAGCCCAATGTTGTTCTTACTTGCTCTTTAAGACATAGTCTGCGTTGCTCCCATTTATCTTTGGTTGGATATTTTTCTTGTAAATATTTGAGAAACTTAAAGCCATCCTCATCAGTTCTACGAGCATATTCATATGGTTTTAATTTATAAATCTTATCAGATTGCTTTATAAACTTATAATCAAATGGAGCTAAAACATTTGTCAATGATTCTTCTAATGAATAAGGGCGTATTCTGAAATCTGCATATGCCAATATTCTACCAACAGTATCAATATCCAACTTCAAGCTTACATCAAACTGCTTAGATATTTCATTCAAAATACTACTAAGAGGTTTTGCAAACTGATTCTCGTAGGTCAACTGCTGAGCATTGGCATGTAGTGCAAAACCTATTAGTAACACAAGAGCTATGTATATTCTACTTTTCATCGATTAAATATTACTTTGCAGGTTTATTATCTATTCTATAATTATTGACTTACATTCACTCTCAGGATCTAAAACTACTGCCAATCTATTTAAATAGTTTCCCTTTAATACTACATCCTTATTTTTGCCATCCAATTTTATAAAAGACTTGCTTCCAGATAATGGGAAACATCCTTGCAGGAACATTCCTGTCAAATTATTGAGTCTAATAAGTGACTTGTCTTCGGCGGGAGTCCCAGTCCAAATGTTATTAGCCATAATGTTCTCTGAGTCCTCAATTTCAAAAGGGACACCTAAAGAGTTGTCTATTCTTACATCACGCAATACAAGATTCTTAGCCTTATCAATCAATACCCCATGACAAGACTCAATATTAATATTGTCAAAAGTGATGTCATATATTGGCATCTCCTCGAGACCCAGAACATGTATGGCTGTATTAACCTCAGATCCTGTCAGATTTGATATATGGATATTTCTAAATATTGGAGTTCTATCTGTAACAGGCTCTGGATCCATTTTACTATAAAACAGATTCATTATTATTGCCTCTTTTTTTATATTCTTCATCACAATATTGCTAACTCTAATTTCCTCAACAATGCCACCACGCCCACGAGTCGATTTTATTCTGATACCTCTATCTGTTCCATCGAATACACAATTAGATATTGTAACCTTGCGTACATCACCGCTCATCTCACTACCTATTACCACTCCTCCATGTCCACTCAACATTGTACAGTTAGTAATAGTAATATTCTCACAAGGTACCCCAATATCTCTTGCTTGCTCATCTCTTCCCGATTTGAGTGTAATGCAATCATCACCAACCGAAATATGACAATCAGAAATATGAACATTTCTACATGATGATGGATTTATACCATCTGTATTAGGTGAGGGTGGATTATTAATAGTAATACCTTTAACCACAATATTGTCACAAAACTCTGGATTGAATGTCCAAAATGGAGAGTTCACAATTGTCACACCTTCCAATAAGATATTATTACAACGAATACTCTGAAACAATGGAGGACGGAAAAATCGTCTATCCAAAGTACCTGTATAATCGCTGTTGGTTTTGGAGTATAATTGTTCTACCTCATTTGCATTATCCCACATTGTCTGATATTCATTTAGATCACGTTTGCCGTGATCTTTTAGGTCAACAATAACTCGATAAAACTCTTGCCACCATTTTTTACCTTGCCCATCTATTATTCCTCTTCCTCTGATTGTGATGTTCTCTTCATCAACTGCATACAAAAGAGGCGAGAAGCTATTCATCACCACACCCTCATATCGCATTTCAACAAAAGGCAAATAGTCATCAAAATTATCTGAGAACAATAGTGTAGCACCCGATTCCAAGTTGATCGTAATATTACTCTTTAATCGAATGGCACCAGTAAGATATTTCCCTGCTGTGAAATTTAGTGTTCCACCTCCATTAGCTGATAATCGCTCTATAGTATTGTTGATTAAAGCTGTATTAAGATTTTTCCCAGAAGCATCAGCACCTAATTGTTTCATATCTACATTTTCGGACCATGCAGTTAGCGAAACCAAAAGAAGAACCAAACCAACAATTGACTTAATACTTTTCATATCTATCAAATATTTATCGAAAATGAATATTTACCACTTCCCACCTCATGCTCCTCTTTGTTAGGCAGAATTACTTTGGCAGATGAGTTTGCAGGCACTGAAATGTTTATTGTAAACTGTTGATATTCTCTTTTCCAATCTACAGATACTTTTCCATAAAGTGTTTTTGTAGAGGCTGATACAAAATTCATATCACCAACAACTTTAGGTTCAATAATAAACTCTTTAAAACCTGGCTTTTCTGGGTCAGGCTTTATACCTGCAAGAGAAGCAAAAAACCATTCATCAATTTGTCCCATCATGAAATGGTTCCATGAAGTGCCTTCTCGTGGATCCCATTGTTCGGTGAGCGTTGTAGCACCAAATTTCACCTGAAATCCATATCCTGGTGCTTCCTCATGATTGTGCATCAAATACATCAAATCATTCAAATCATTATTAGCTAAAGTCTGAAACAAATATCTATTACCTACATCTCCAGTCGTCAATCTATTTCCATGTTTATCTATATCAGCAACCAAGTTTTTCAGTACAGCATCACGATATTGAGGCTCTACAAGATCAAAAAATAAAGGTATAGCATTGGAAGCCTGACTTGCAGATCCAAACTGCTTTGTTTCCGAGTTAAAGAATTCTTTTATATATGCCTTTTTGACTTCTTCTGATAGTTTTTTGAAGTTTTCTTTATCATTATCGTGTCCCAACATTTCCGCCATTTTGCTCATCAATACTAAATCACAATAATAATGTGCAGTTGCAACCAAAGGTATTGGGGTATTCCTAGAATAGCCCGCCTTCTTGCCATCGTAGTCATACCAATCACCCAACCCGTGAGAAACAATGTGATCAGTAGCCATTGATGTTAGATAATCAACATATCTTTTCATAGTAGAATAGTGAGTTCTTATAAGGCTATCATCACCATAATACAAATAATACATCCATGGTTGAATGATAGATGTGCTACCCCATTCAGGTGAATCTCTAAATGCTCCATCGAAAACTACATACTCGGGTGTGATACTTGGTACCAATCCATTCTCGAGTTGCGAGTCGGCAATATCTTGCATTAGTTTAGGTATAAATGTTCGCAAATCGTAATTATAATATAAGCCTGGACCATTCAAATGTACTTGCTCTAACCAACCTAATTTTTCTCTATGTGGACAATCAGTAAATACACTTTGCATATTACTTCTCACTGCTTTACCAATAATACGATGTGCATTGTTGAAGATTGTATTCGAAGTATTGAAAGTTGACAAATGATCAGCAGAATTATATATGAAACACGATTTGATATCTCTAATTACTGGAGATCCAGCAGTTGGCGTGCCATCCATTTTGGCTCCATCTACTTGAATAAATCTAAAACCGTAGTATGAAAAACGTGGATGCCAATATTCATCTCCATCTCCTTTAAGTACATACTCGTAATAATGTTTACTTCCAGTTTGTTTTTGGCTTACACTACCATCACTATTTAAAGATTCTCCTACTGTGAGTCTTACAGTATCTCCACGCTGACCATTAACAACAATTTCTGGAAAACCAGATAAGTTTTGACCCATGTCTAACACATATTTATTATGGTCTAATTTATTTGTCTCCTGAACTGAGTATCGCTCCATAATTTTCACAGGAGTAGTTTGCTGTGGCTTTAGTTCGCCTTCTGGTGCCGATTGAATCACAACTGGCTTCCAATCTGTATCATTAAATCCTGGTTCGTCCCAACCTATTTGCTCAAGGGTGGCATTATAATCCTCACCACCATAAATACAGTTAAAGATAATTGGACTAAAACTATATTTCCAGTTACCATCGGAGATTATCTCCTCCGAAGTGCCATCACTGTATCTTACAACCATCTTGAAGTTTAAAGTAGGTGGTCCAAAACTTATTAGTAGCTTTCTGTATCTACCTCCTTGCACATTGTAAAACCCATTACCTAACAATACTCCAATTGCATTTTCTCCTTTTTCTAAATACTCCGTCACGTTATACGTATTGTAGTAAACAGACTTATAATAATCACTTAATAAAGGTGCAAATTCACTATCTCCCACTTTTTTACCATTAAAAGAGAACTCATATAAACCCAAACCTGAGACATATGCAATTGCTTCAGAAATAGTCTTGTCGGTATTAAATTCTTTGCGCAAATAAATACTCTTATTTGATATTGGATTTACATTTCCCCATAGCTCTTTGTTTTCAGGCTTTTTCAGTACAGTTGAATGAAAGTTCCTACCTTTTGGCAACCTTGCATCCTCTCTTGAAATATGTCCTATCCAAGCAGAATTGAAAAAACTTTTATCAGGAGCTAAGCGAAAAGATGCTTTTCTACTCCATTGAGAAGATTTATTATTCTCATTCCAGATTTTAACACGCCATGAATAACTACCCTGTGGCTTTAGCTTGGTTTTGCCATCATAAATAATATTTTGACTTTTATCAGATATTACTTTTCCTGAGCTCCAGACTTTTTTTACTTTGCCATTCGTAATTTCATAAAGTTCAACATTGTAAGCAGTTTGTCTAACTCCATTTTTATTTGAAACTATTTGCCAACCCAATCTTGGCTTTGAAGTAGAAATAGCAATAGGTGAATCACTCATTTCACAAGTTAGGCTCACAACCTCCATCGCCTTTATCTGAAATAAAGATAAAGCGAGAATAAGTGACACAATAATTGATATCTTTTTTTTCATGTCCTAATTATAATACGTTTTTACAAATAATCTTTTCTAAATTATCTGAAGATGCAATTTCCTTTCCATCCACAAGTACTTTAAATCCTTTACCTTGATGATAGCGATCACCTGTTTTATCCCAGAAGATAGTTATGTTTTTACCGTGATATGGCACATTGTCAAGACAGAACCAGTCCCATTTATCTTGAGGGATCAAAGGATTAACAACTATATCATTGTTTTCTTGCGGTCTCAAGCCTACCAATCCTGTTATTATTAAATCATTAAATGTAGAATGATTGTAGTAGCGACTTCTTTCTTGATCGCCTTTGAGCCAATATCCTGTTACTTCATCTTGATACTCGCCAATATAAGGGCGTCCACGAAGATACTGAGATTCTACATATCGTTCCATTAAATCAAAATAAGTAGTATCGTCAACTACACTTTGATTATTGTTATTTATAAAGTTTGCCATAGCCGTCATTGTTTGGCTACTTGCAAATGGCCATATAGCACCATCCCACTCACAATTGCAGCACCCTGCTTGTCTAAACAATGGATGACGGCGTTCGGCAGTAGTCAACCCATATGGAGCCAAAAAACCATCAGTATCTTTTACTTGATTCCATGCAACATCAAATTTATTTGACTTGGGAAGATTGAAATACCAAGGAATATAACCTATCGCTTCACGCACATCAGCCAACGAATCACCACAATGTGTTTCAAAGAAATCATGCTTAATGTTCCACAATTCGTTTTCTACAAGCATTTGCATTGAATCTCGCTTGAGTTTGTACTGATTTGCCATTTCATAATTGCCCACCATTGTGTGAATCTTCGATAATGCATTAGCATTGCCATATACATAGCTATTGATGGTTGGGCGAGCATATTTCTTTTTTCTTCCTCCACTTATTGACTCCTCCATTCCATCCTGCACATCTCCTTGCCAATAAAGACCAGAGGGCAATCTATGAGTATTTTCCCAATATTGGAACTCAGAATCTAAGTCTGGCAACATATCAATAAGGAAGTCATTTTTATTATCTACTAAATATCTATTATATAAAGCATCGGCAGCCCAAGAACTGAAATTGTGGAATTTATCCATT
>CAZNRT010000079.1:0-12595 GCA_964575445.1 uncultured Proteiniphilum sp.
CAATTAAATAATAAAAAAATGTCAAACAAATTGTATGAAGATGCACTTCAGTATCATGCTGAGGGGCGTCCAGGAAAAATAGAAGTTGTTCCAACCAAACCATATAGCTCTCAGCGAGATTTATCTTTAGCTTATTCTCCAGGTGTAGCTGCTCCTTGCCTTGCTATAGAGAAGGATGAGCAAAAGGCTTACGAATATACCTCAAAAGGTAATTTAGTGGCAGTGATATCTAATGGAACTGCAGTTCTCGGTCTTGGAGATATAGGTGCAGCTGCCAGTAAGCCTGTAATGGAAGGCAAGGGGTTGTTGTTTAAGATTTTTGCGGGCATAGATGTTTTCGATATCGAGATAAATGAAAAAGACCCCGATAAGTTTATAGAGGTTGTTAAGGCCATTTCTCCCACTTTTGGGGGTATTAATCTTGAAGATATAAAGGCTCCAGAATGTTTTGAGATTGAAGATAGACTAAAAGCAGAACTCGATATACCTATCATGCATGATGATCAGCATGGCACTGCTATTATTTCGGCAGCAGGGTTGCTTAATGCTCTTGAGCTATGTGATAAAAATATTGAAGACATTAAGATTGTTGTTAATGGTGCTGGGGCAGCTGCCAATTCTTGCACGCAACTATATATGGCACTTGGTGCAAAGCTCGAAAACATTGTGATGCTTGATTCACGTGGTGTAATATCAAAGATACGAACAGACCTTAACGATCGAAAGAAGCCATTTGCCACTGACAGGAATATCACCACATTGGCAGAGGCAGTAGAGGGAGCTGATGTGTTTGTGGGGCTCTCGGTAGCTGATGTTCTTTCTGTTGACATGGTTAGATCTATGAATGACAATCCTATTGTATTTGCTTTGGCTAATCCTAATCCAGAAATTTCATACGAAGCAGCAATGGGTGCTCGTGAAGATATTATTTTTGCAACTGGTCGTTCTGATCATCCCAATCAAATTAATAATGTATTAGGATTTCCATATATTTTTAGAGGTGCTTTGGATGTGCGTGCCTCTGCAATTAATGAGGAGATGAAAGTAGCAGCAGTTCGTGCTATCGCCGAACTTGCGAAGCTTGCGGTACCAGATGTTGTAAATGCTGCTTATAATCTTAATAAGCTAACATTTGGTAGAGATTACATCATTCCCAAACCTTTAGATTATAGATTGCTTACTGCAGTAGCACCAGCGGTTGCAAAAGCGGCTATTGAATCAGGTGTAGCAAGAAAAACGATTACAGACTGGGAAGGATATAATCAGGAATTGCGCAAACGAATGGGGTTAGACAATAAGATGTTGCGTAGATTTTATGATACTGCACGCGAGAAGCCTAAGCGTGTTGTTTTCTCTGAGTCAAATCATATCAATATGCTTAAAGCAGCTGAGGTGTGCGTTAATGAAGGAATATGTTATCCAATACTTTTGGGTAATGAAGAAAAGATTAAACATGTAGCTGCCGAACATCATGTTAGCCTTGAAGGTATAGAGATAGTTAATCTCCGTCATGACAGAGAGGAGAATCGACGATTGAAATATGCAAAATTACTTTGTGAAAAAAGAAGTAGAGAGGGATACGCATTCAATGAAACCGCTGAAATGATGTTTAATAGAAGTGCTTTTGGAATGATGATGGTCGAAACAGGTGATGCTGATGCTCTTATAACAGGGGTTTTTGGAAAATATACTGAAACAATAAACCTTGCTAAAGATGTAATTGGTGTAAGGGATGGTTTTAAGCATATTGGAGCTATGCACATAGTAAACTCTAAGAAAGGCATGTTATTTCTTGCAGATACGTTGTTCAATCGACATCCATCAACTGATGCTTTAGTCGATATTGCTCGTTTGGCAAATGACACCGTTAAGTTCTTTGCTCATGACCCAGTGATATCAATGCTTTCTTATTCGAATTTTGGGAACGACAAAATTGGAAGTCCAGCAGAGGTCAGAAAGGTGGTGGAAATCCTGCATAGGGATTATCCTGAAATGGTAATAGATGGTGAGATGCAGGTTAATATCGCTCTTAATAAGAAGTTGAGGGATCAAAAATTCCCTTTTACTAAGCTTTATGGCAAGTCTGTAAATACTTTAGTATTCCCAAACCTAAGTTCGGCAAATACCGCATATAAGTTGTTGGTAGAAAGCGGAGTGGGGGATGTTGTGGGTCCAATTCAGATGGGGCTCAATAAGCCTGTACATATTCTTGATGTTGACACTTCTGTTAGGGATATTGTAAATATGGCTGCTATAGCAGTTATTGATGCTATTGTGTGCGAGAATCTGAATAAAAATCATGATAATTAAGTGAGCTACTAATATAATTCTTAACAAAAAAAATCCAGTATCAGTTGTGTTAAACTTGATACTGGATTTTTGTTTAATCCTTATAGATTCTTCTCTTCAAAAACCGAGAAACTTACTTGCAACTGAGAAATAGATTATGACACCCAATATATCGGATATTGTAGTAATAAGTGGTGCACTTGCAGTGGCGGGGTCAATCTTTAGTTTTGTAAAGATAAATGGAAGCAACATACCAATTAAACTACCGGCAATGACAATTAATATCATTGTAATTGCAACAATGGGTAGAATTTCAATAGCTCTAAATGAAGCTACTAAACTCACACCAAATGCCATAGTTAATCCTAATAGTAAAGATACAAAAAACTCTTTCCCCAATAGTTTCACCCAGTCTTTAGCTTCCACATCTCCCATTGCTAATGCACGAATCATCAGTGTTGCCGATTGTGAACCAGCGTTACCGCCACTATCAATAAGTAGAGGAAAGAAAAATACTAATGAGATAGCAGATGCTAATACGTCTTCAAAACTTGAGATAATTGCACCAGAAAAGACATTGACAAAGACTAATGCTAATAACCAAAATACACGCTTACTGTATAAGTGAGTTACTGTTGCTTGCAATGGGCTGATAATTGCATCTGTAACAGCACCAAACTTGTGAAAGTCTTCGGTATCTTCTTCTTCTGCAATATCCAGAACGTCGTCCACAGTTATTATCCCCAGCAATACACCCTCTGTGTCGATTACGGGTAGTGCCACTCGGTCATGGTCTTTAAATATCCCTACAGCGGTTTCCTGATCATCAAATGCGCTAAGCGAAATAAATTTATAATCAATAAGATCACTAATCTTTTGTTCTGGACGTGCAAGAATAATCTCTCGCATTCTAATGTCGTCAACTAATTTCCAATTATTATCTACGACATAAAGAACATTAAGCGTTTCGGAATCGTGTCCAAACTGACGTATATGCTCTATTGTTTCTGCAATTGTAAAGTTTGGCTTCACAGCTACATACTCTGGCGTCATCATACGTCCAATACTATCTTCGGGATAACCTAACAGCTTCTTGGCAACCTCTCTGTTTTCGGGGGTTAATAGCTGCATCAGTCTTTGTGTGATATTTCCTTGTAGCTCTTCAAGGAAGGCGGTTCTATCGTCGGGCTCCATATCATTGAGTAGGTCTGCAACCTTGCTGGCATGTTGTGCTAAGCCCTCTATGATTTCTTCTTGCTTGTCGAATGATAACTCTTGAAAAACATCCTTTGCCTGTTCTCGTCCTAAGAATCGAAACAATACGATTGATTCAAACTCCTTACTTCGTTCAATAACATCGGCAATCTGGATATAGTTAAACTCGTGTAGTGCGCTTCTCAGCGTCTTCCACTCTTTAGCCCCAATAAGCTTCAGAAGGTCTTTTTCATTAAAATAATTCATAATAATCTCCTTTAGATCTTTCCAGAAAGGAGATTTACACTCTTTTGGAAAGATTGGTTACATTTTCTTTTCGTATAAACTAGGATCGTCGTCCATTTAATCTAAAATTTATTTTTGAGTTGACAAAGGTAATCAATTATTTTCCTTTTGTGCTATATATTGATCTGTTTTTTTTGATTGTCTTTTTTCTAAAACATGCATTACTGCTACTCATTGGTAGTTTTTTAAATACCTGAATTAAATAAACTATTATTATTGAAACATACTAAAATGTACGCTACCATATATTTTCTCTTTCCAGAATCGTGGATGTTCTGAAAAATTGTTGCTCATAGAATGTTCCAGAATAAAGAGCCCCTCTTCCTTTAATAAATCTTTATTGAAAATAATATCAGGTATTGTATTCAATGTTTCTAAGTCGTATGGAGGATCAGCAAATATCAAATCAAATTTCTCTTTATTAGAAGCAAGATACCTAAAAGCATCAACTCTGAGTGGAAAAAGTTCTACAGCACCAAGTATTTCTTTCGTGTTGCAAATAAATCTGTGGAGAATTGAGTTACTTTCAATACTTACAACCCTTTGGCATCCTCTCGAAACTAACTCAAAAGCCACACTACCCGTTCCCGAAAATAAATCCAAAGCGGTGGTTTCTTCCCAGTCAACTATATTATTGAGAATGTTAAATAGATTTTCTCTTGCAAAATCAGTGGTCGGACGAGCCTTCATGCTTGATGGCACTTTAATTATTCTTGATTTATATTTTCCTCCTATTATACGCATAATTGTACTAATAAATCTGTTGGGATATTGTTTTTGTTATCTTTCATTTCACTTAACAATGGAATTGCTACTTCATCCACGTTTCTAATCAGTTTTTTCAATATATCTATAGTTTCCCAATTACTTTTTGTGTTCCCAGAAATATACAAGTAGTCATCATTTTGATTAAATGGATGTTTATCCCATATATTCACTATATTATATATTGTATCATATTTGCTTGACACTGCATGTGTGCTTAATGAAAGCAACTGTCTTCCATCAAAACATGCTATTGTAGTCATCTCATTATCAAAATCAACAAAGCATTTTTTCTCTCCTTCATTACCATAATTACTGAACAAGGGGAGAAAATGGGTAGTGAAGTTAGTGAACTGAGCGTTCCAAAGATTTCTAAACAGAAATGAGTATTTCTCTTCATCTATATCCCACACAATATTGTATCCACCTTGTTCAACAAAGTTGCTCAATACCTTACCCGAATCGCCATGAATGTTGAAGCTGAAATAGTCTGCCGAGTTGCTCTTGTCAAATAGCTTATTAGGTACTATTGTATATCGTGGAGATACAATAGAAACTATCACCTTCTGATATTGGTGAGAAAACAAATTAGACTCGAAGAAGATCTTCTTAATATTTTCCATCACAGTCAAAGTTTTGCTAAATGATATATCATTGAAATAATAGACCGACTTATCTGATGGCATAAATATTAAAAAAGAAAATCCATTCGGTGATAACCGAATGGATAAACAATACTTTTCTGATAGAGCTAAGTCAATATTATCAGGTAGAAACATAAATTATTCCCAGTTACCTGCGTTATTGTTAGCTGCATTTAATGACCCTACCATCATCCCTGGATATTTATCACCAGGGCGACCCAATACTTCTTCAATTTTTTGAGCAAGAAGTCTTCTGTCAAGATCACCAAGATAGGTAGAGAAATGAGTTTTAGCCTCAAATACCTGAACTGAGTATCCAGAACCAGTAATTAATGAGTCAACAGCCATTTCATATTGCTTTCCATTGCTAAAAGGAACAATTGAAAGAGAGTCAATATTTACCTTTCTGTTAGGGAACAATGTCGTTGCTGCATCTGTAAAGATAGTATCACGAGATAATTGAGGAGCGTTTTTAGTATCGTCCCACAATCCTGCATCTCTGATGGCTTTTTCATTACCGCTACGAATAATTTTCATTGCTTGATCTTCTGTCATACCCGATTCAAGTTGCTCCTCAGTAAGGTCACCCGACTTAACAGGCGATGCAACTTTTCCCTCTTTTACGAAGTTGATTAAATCTTCGAAACTATCGGTATAAGTTCCATTTTGACTACGGTATGCCACTTGAGTGGTTCGTATATCAACTAAACGTTGAATTACCTGCGCGTCACGGATCTTTACCTCTGCATTAAAATCGATAGGACCTTGTATGCTCTTCCAGCTAAGGAAAGCTAACACAACTATCGCTGCTAATAAAAGCACTCTTACTACAACTTTCATGGACGTTTGTCTTTTGATTTTTTATTGTTTTTTTATTTATTACTTTTGAATACAAATACAAAATTAGAAAAAGAATAATAATTGTACTACATTTACAACAAAAATAACTCAAAAAAATGATAAATAGGTATTTTCTTGAGAAAATAAGCGAGAATTTTAGTTTCGAATTTACTTCTGACCAATTTTCTGCAATCACAAAGATAATAGATTTTCTCTTTAATAAGTCAAATAGCCAGATATTTTTACTTAAGGGATACGCTGGAACTGGTAAATCCTCTTTAATTGGTAGTCTTGTTAAAACTATGACCCAATTTAAACAAAAGACTGTTTTGTTGGCTCCCACAGGGCGAGCAGCAAAGGTCTTTTCAATGTATTCAGATCAACCAGCCTACACTATTCACAAAAAAATTTATAGGCTTGATAAATTTGCTGAAGGAGGTGGCAACTTTTTGCTTGATTATAACAAACATACTCACACATTATTTATCGTAGATGAGGCTTCGATGATAAACAATGATCGTAGCGAGTATTCTACCTTTGGCACAGGTTGTCTGCTTGATGATCTGATGGAGTATGTGTATAGTGGAGAGGGTAACAGGCTACTGCTAATAGGAGATACTGCTCAGTTGCCACCTGTACTACAAGATTATAGCCCGGCTTTGGACGAGGATATATTGAATTCTTTCTTCTTTGAGGTCGTTTCATGTACGCTTACAGAGATTGTACGCCAATCCGAAAACTCTGGCATTTTGCTCAACGCAACTCGGCTGCGTAATGATTTGGCCATTGGTCATACTTTTGATTTTCCCAAGCTTGACGTTTCTACATTCAAAGACGTAAAACGCATTTCGGGTGCTGACTTAATAGAGGAGATTGCAAATGCTTATAGAAACGATGGTATTGATGAAACTATAATCATTTCTCGTTCTAATAAGCGTGTTAATGCATACAATATGGGTGTTCGCAATACAGTATTATATAGAGAAGAAGAAATATCATCAGGAGATTTGCTTATGATAACCAAGAATAATTATTTCTGGGCGAAAGATAATAAGGAAATTGAATTTCTTGCAAATGGTGAGTTTGTTGAAGTAGTTAGAATAAGAGGCTCTGAAAGTATGCATGGTTTTAGATTTTGCAATGTTTTATTGCGACACAACGATTATGGTATTGAGTTTGAGGCGAAAATTAACTTAGACACGTTGCATACTGAAGTGCCAGGACTTACTCGCGCTCAAAATGATATGCTTTTTGATGCTGTAATGCGAGACTACTCTGATAGCGGAAGTAAGCGTGAGCAATATAAAAAAGTGAAAGAAGATGTATATTTCAATGCTCTTCAGGTAAAATATGGGTATGCAGTCACAGCACACAAAGCACAGGGTGGGGAGTGGAGTAATGTGTTTTTAGATATAGGATATGTTGACGAATCGTATATGGGTGATAACTTCTATAGATGGCTCTATACCTCTATTACAAGGAGTACAAAAATGTTATATCTTGTAAATTTGTCAGATGATTTTATTGAGCATATTAAATATTGATTACTTTTGTAGCATTATTATTCATCACAATATTAGAATAATAGAACAATTCAAAGCGCAAATATGGACAAGAAAAAAGAATATATCACTAAATTATTAGCTGTTATAGATAATCTGCACTCAAAAGTTTCTACAGCTGAGCAGGAAGACACTCTTTCATTCTCTTTCTTTAAAGACTCCTTCAATAAAAGCCAAGAAATCATGAGTCTAATACATGATTTGGAGATGTTTCATATAGAGGATATGAAACGCCAAATGGAGCGTCTTATAGTATTCTTATCCGAGAATGAGAGCAAAAAGCAGTCAATAGAAGAGCCGATAGAACCAACTATACAAACTAAGATTGAAGGCAATCAAGAACAAATAATTGAGAGAGATGAGAAGGAAGAATCACCCATTCCTCCTCCTGCTCCAATACCACCAATACAAAAAAAGTCTTCTGAGAGCTTTGTATTGCCCACATATGTCAACCCTAATATAAATAGGGCAAAGGATGAGAAAAAAGAGGAAATCAAAAATGCGGAACCTGCTGTCAATAATATAAATACACTATCTATTAATGACGTAGTGAAAGTTCCACAAGCTAAGATTGATGTAAAAAGAGGATTAAGTCTAAACGATAGATTCTTCTTTCAACGGGAGTTATTCAATAACGATCGGGAGGCTATGAACTCTATGATGATAAAACTTAATGCCTTCGATATATATGAGGAGGTAGAAGAATATCTAAAAGAGAATACATCTTGGAACTTTGATGATGAGAAAGTGAAAAGCTTCTTAGAAGTCTTATCCAAAGGCATTAATTAAATAACTTTATTTCAACAATACACATGGGCAAATTAGTAGTTGTGCCTACGCCGATCGGTAATTTAGAAGATATCACCTTCAGAGCTATCAGTGTACTTAAGAATTGTGATTTGATTCTTGCTGAAGATACAAGAACGAGTGGTTTTTTGCTAAAACATTACAACATTACCACTAAAATGCAATCTCATCACAAATATAATGAGCATAAAACTGCTAATCATATAGTGGATAGAATAAGAGCGGGAGAGACTATTGCTCTTATTTCTGATGCCGGTACCCCCGCCATATCCGACCCTGGATTCTTGCTCGTACGTGAATGTGTGAGGGAGGGGATAGAGGTGCTTTGTTTGCCAGGTGCCACTGCATTTGTTCCAGCTATTGTGATGTCTGGATTACCCAATGAACGTTTTGTCTTTGAAGGATTTCTCCCACAGAAAAAAGGACGACTAACGCGCTTAAAAGAGCTGGCAAGCGAATCGAGAACAATTGTATTTTATGAATCACCATATCGAGTATTAAAAACACTTACTCAACTTGGTGAGCACATGGGGCAGGACAGACAAGCCTCAGTGTCAAGAGAGATATCAAAAATGTTTGAAGAAACAGTTCGTGGAACACTACATGAATTAATTTCTCACTTCACATTAAACGAACCAAAGGGAGAGTTTGTTATAGTAGTGGAGGGGGGAATTATATCAAAAAATCAAAAAGAAGATAAAGAGTAACGCTTTTTATTACAATAATCTTATCACAACGAATTTATTTAATTTAATAAGTATAGAATTATGAAAAAGGTATTTATTTTATTGCTTACAGTGGCATTTACTTTATCATGCACAAACATGGGTAAAAAAGTACAAGAGTCAGATGAATATATCGCTCTTCAAGCGCAATTAGACTCACTGCAAGCACTGATGCAGTCATCAGATGTGGAAGCGCAAGAGATGATGGATGTAATAAACGAAGTTGAAGCCAATTTTGAAAAAATAAGAGAGGCGGAAAAATATATTTCCACTCAGTCAGCTCAAACTGGCGAAATGAATAAGGCAACTAAAAGTCGTGTGATTGACAACTTCAACATGATTCAGGAGATTTTGAAAAAGAATAAGGCACAACTTGCAGAATTGAATTCAAAATATTCTGGTAGCAACAAGCAGGTAGCTTCTTTGCAATCAACCATTAATAGGCTAAACAAAGAAATGGAAGAAAGCACCGCTCGTCTGGTATTTTTGCAAAGTGAATTAGCAAAAAAGGATGAGACAATCGAAAAGCTTGCCGGTGATATTGGCGAATTGGCACAGCATGCAGAAGATCAGGCTGATAAGATTAGAGAACAAGACAAGAATCTTAATACCGGGTACTATGTATTTGGCACTGCTTCAGAGCTTAAAGATCAGAAAATACTTTCGGGTGGCTTCTTAAAATCAACCAAAGTGCTTACAGATACATTCAATAAGGATTACTTCCTACAAATTGACATTCGCAATGTTAAGCAAATACCCACATATTCTACTAAGGCTAAGCTTTGGTCAAATCATCCTGATGGTACATATGAATTTGTGGAAGCAAGCAATGGTAATATGACATTAAATATCACAGATACTCAACGCTTTTGGAGTCTTACAAAATACTTGATTATTGAGGTGAAATAATTGAGTGTTTTCTTTCAACAATATGCATTCACGAAGTGTAGCTAAAGCCGTCACTTCGTGAATATTTTTTTTAATAATTATGACTTACAAAAATATCTTTATTGATCTCGATGATACACTTTGGGACTTTCAAAAAAACTCTTTGGTTTGTCTTGAAGAGGTGTACCACGATTATAACTTTGATAAATATTATCCTTCCTTTCAAGACTATTACGATGTATATTTGCCATCAAATCATAATCTGTGGAGCCTATATCGAGATGGCAAGATAGATAGAGATGAACTGATCGTGGAGCGAATATTGGCACCAATCAGAGAATTTGGAATTGATAACAGTAAGTATGCAAAAGAAATCAGTGATGATTACCTTGAGCGAACCACACTACAAACCACTCTGATAGACGGAGCTATTGAGCTGCTCGAATATCTTGAGCCCAATTATAGGATGCACATTATAAGTAATGGATTTACAGAGGTGCAATATAGGAAGATCAAAAACTCGGGACTTAGTTCCTTTTTTGATAAAATAATTCTATCGGAAGCAGTAGGTGTCAACAAGCCGCATCCCCTAATATTCGATTATGCCTTAGAGCAAACTAATAGCTCTCGTGCCGAATCTATAATGATTGGGGATAGCTTAGAAGCAGATATTGAAGGTGCTTACAATAGCAAAATACATCAAATATGGTTCAATCCAAATGGCGAAATCCACAACGGTTTTAAGCCTACATATACTGTGAAATATTTACATGAAATAAAATCTATACTGTAGAATGTTGATTAATTGTCAGCTATCCTCTCATTAGGGGCATTGTCATACATCTTGGTCCACCACCACCACGAGGTAGCTCTGAGCCTTCAATTGTGACTACGCATTTATCGGCTGCCTCCACATCATACTTGCCATCTAACACATCTCGAGCAGACACAACGTCAAAATTGTTTTTGCTCAGCTCTTCAAGAGTATGCACGTTGCGAGCATATGATAGCACTTTGCCAGGTGCGAATGCCAAAAAGTTGGCTCCACTATGCCATTGTTCGCGCTCCTGATCCCAATCATCTGCATTGCCACCACATACAATTGGTTTTACATCCATGCCCAGTTTTTTGAGGATGCTTATTATACTATTTACAGATGATATCTTTTTAACCTTGCCATTTTCAATTTGCATATGCACGGTTTGGTATGGTGTGTTGTCCATAATCAGGTGTTTATACACCATCGCTTTGTCATAGTCAAGGAAAGTAAAAACCATATCTAAGTGAATGAATGACTCGGGCGATTCGGGTAGCTGTTGAATTATGATATGCTTAGTTTTGTTGCTTCCAGCACACATTTGCTCCACTAATTTGTCAATAGCTTGAGGGCTTGTGCGAGAACCGTTCCCAACGAGTAAAATATCCTCACGTGCCACAAGCAAATCCCCTCCCTCTACAACTACCTCGGGGTCATTAAATGAAATGTCATTCATGTTCAAGATGTTGGTATTGAAAAATAACCCACTTTTATAAATAGCATTCATAATCAATGATTCGCGCAATCTTACTTTGTTAGCCATTTTGCAAATAACCGCATTGTTGCCAATTATTGCTGAGGCATCTCTTGTAAAATAGAAGTTGTATAGCGGTTTTAGTGCATAAAACTCGTCACGCAAAAAATCTGTAAGTGTATTAATATGAATCGGAAGCCCCTCAATCAATATTTTTGATAAGTTGTCGGGTGACATATCCATCAAGAAATCATAATATTTTTCAGCATTCTCATATTTGCATATTTCACTAATTAGAGAATGTTTGGATAGACTATCTTCAAGCACTTTTGTCAATAGTTCTGACACAGTATATACTGACGAGGTTTTTTTGAGCACACCAAAGATTTGGTCATACTCTTTTTGTGCAATCGAAAGGTTTAGAATATCGCTATACAAAGCTCGCTGGGCATTTCTTGGGGTCATGTTTTCAACTTCTGCGCCAGGGTAATGCATCAACACTGCATTTAGTTTTTCAATCTCAGAGTTAACACTGAGTGTGATTTTATTATTTTCCATATAAGTATTTATATTATTATGCTGCAAATGTACAAAATTAGGATCACTTATTTATTTTTTCGCATTGAGAATTTAAACTCTTGAGTAGTTCATTTATTAGTGGTTTTAATGACTTAACATGAAATTATTCTACTCCCATGCGTTGATAATGAGAGGGAGTTACTCCAAATTCCTTTTTGAATGCTCTTGAGAAATATGCAAAGTCATTGAATCCACAATCCAGGGCTACTTCGCCAATCTGTTTTTGTGTAGTGATTAGCATTTTTTTTGCACGATTAAGACGAATATTAAGGATATATCCAGTAGTGCTTAGTTCAGTAATGGATTTAATTTTTCTGTTTAGATGTGATGGACTTACAAACATTTTATCGGCTATCATTTGTGGTGATAGATTGCTATTACTCATTTCGCTAATAATTATCTCAATTACCTTTTGAATGAAACCAACATCTTCATCCTCACCCTTATTTTCATTCCGATTTTGTTTATCTATCAATATCTGCTCC
>CAZNRT010000080.1:0-12574 GCA_964575445.1 uncultured Proteiniphilum sp.
CTGTGATGCCAAATCCTAATGCTGAAGAGCTTGCTCAAATAGCTGTAGCATCGGCGCAAACTACCAAGAGCTTGGTAGGAGTTGAACCAAAAGTTGCAATGCTTAGTTTCTCTACAAAGGGAAGTGCTAAACACGAGATGGTTGACAAAGTGGCTGAAGCAACGCGTATAGCTAAAGAATTAGACCCAACCCTTAATATTGATGGTGAGCTACAGGCAGATGCTGCGCTTGTTCCTTCAGTTGGAGAAAGCAAGGCTCCAGGAAGCAAAATAGCTGGCAAAGCAAATGTATTGGTGTTCCCAACACTTGAGGCTGGAAATATTGGATACAAACTTGTACAAAGATTGGGCAATGCCGAAGCGGTGGGACCAGTATTGCAAGGTATGGCAGCTCCAGTTAATGATTTGTCGCGAGGTTGTTCGGTTGACGATATCTATAATATGGTGGCAATTACTGCTAATCAGGCAATAGGAATGAAATCAAAATAATTAAATACTATAAATCAATGGGTAAAACGATATTTGAGCCATTAGAAAATTATGGGCTAAGTATAGACGTTGAGCGATCAAATAAGCCAATGTTCTCTACGATTGGTGTTGTGGGTGCTGGCAAAGAAGGTCGCAACATCATTAACATGGCAGCAACTGCTGGCATGGATGTTGTTTTTCTGGAAGAGTCGGAAGAACGAATTGAATATGTTCTGGGTGAACTAAGCAAGGTTTTAGAACAGAAGGTTACAAGCTGGGGTTTGACTCAGGCGGAGAAAAGAGTAATCATGAACCGCATCAAACCTACATTAGTTTATGAGGACTTTAGAAGATGTGATTTGGTTGTAGAGTGTACTCGATATTCAGAAAGCGGACGCCGAAGCACTCCTGTACGTAAAGGCATTTTCAAAAAGCTTGAAGATATTCTTGATACAGATGCTATCATAGCCACCAATGGTTCTACTGTAATCATTAGTGAACTGGCAGCCGATTTAGATCACAAAGAACGTTGCGTAAGTTTATATTTCCCCGTGTCTCACCCCGATGCTAAGATATTGGAGATTGTGAGCGGGATGTACACTTCGGAAGAGGTTTACAAAAAGATGGAGGTTTTCTCTCAACTTATCAACTATAAACCACATCGTATTAATGAAAGCAATGGTAACGTAAGCTTGCGTTTGCTTGTTGTAATGCTTAACGAGGCTTGCCAGATGTTTTTGGAAAGGGTTGCCTCAATGGAGAGCCTTGAGGAGACTTTCACTATTATCTATGGGCAAAGATACGGCATATTCCGTGTTGCAGACATTGTAGGAATAGAAAGACTTGTAACACTTATGGAGGCTATGTTCAACGACTTTGGCGAGAAAAACTACAAGCCAAACCCATTGTTGTGGAAACTTTATCGTTCAAATCAATTGGGTGTTCGTTCGGGCAAAGGTTTTTATATCTACGATGAAAATGGAGAGCCTATTGGTCCAAATAAATCAATACTAAACTAAGGAGGAATATAAGAAATGAAGATATTAGTATTAAACTGTGGAAGTTCATCCATAAAATATAAGCTTTTCGAGATGGAAAGCAAAGAGGTTATTGCTCAGGGTGGTATTGAGAAAATCGGAATGAAGGGTTCTTTCCTTAAAGCTACTCTACCCGACGATAGCAAATTGATGCTGGAAGGTGAAGTATTAGAGCACCGCGCCGGTATCGAGTACATCCTTGGTGTATTGCTAAGCGAAAAGTATGGTTGCATCAAATCGTTAGACGAAATTGAAGCCGTTGGTCACCGTGTGGTGCATGGCGGTGAGTATTTCAACGAGAGTGTGCTTATCAATGATGAAGTAATTCAAAGCCTAATAGAGTGTATCGAATTGGCACCACTTCACAATCCGCCAAACCTTAAAGGTATTTACGCTATTCAAGAGCTTATGCCCGAAACACCACAAGTGGCAGTTTTCGACACAGCGTTTCACCAAACAATGCCCGACCATGCATATATGTATGGAATACCACACTCACTTTATGAAAAGTATGGCATTCGTCGCTATGGTTTCCATGGCACAAGCCATAGATATGTTTCACAACGTGTGTGCGAATTTTTGGGCGTTCCGTTTGAAGAGCAACGTATCATCACTGCACACATTGGTAATGGAGGCTCAGTAACGGCTATCAAGAATGGAGAATCGATAGATACAAGTATGGGTATGACACCAGTTGAGGGACTAATAATGGGAACTCGCTCGGGTGATGTTGACCCAGGTGTTGTTTCGTTCATAATGGAAAAAGAACATATGGGTACACAAGGAATCTCAACTCTGTTGAACAAATTCTCAGGTGTTCTTGGCGTATCAGGTATTTCGTCGGATATGCGCGAAATAGAGAATGGATATTGTGGAGGAAACGAACGTGCTGTTCTTGCAATGAATATGTACAACTACCGTATCAAGAAGTTTGTAGGTGCATACACCGCAGCCTTGGGTGGTCTTGATATTTTAGTATTTACTGGTGGAGTGGGCGAGAACCAAGCTCTTACTCGCGAGTATGTTTGTAAGAATATGGAGTATATGGGTATCGAGCTTGATGAGGAACTAAACAATTCAGTTCGTGCTAAAGAGATAGTAATTAGCAAACCTACATCAAAAGTGAAGGTGCTTATCATCCCAACCGATGAGGAGCTAACTATAGCTCAAGATACATTGGAAATCTTGAGACAAAAGAACTAAGTATAAAATACTACATAATATAAAAAGGTGCTGAGAATTGTCTTAGCACCTTTTTTGTTGGTTTATTAAATGATAAAACACTGTTTGAATAGTGTTCAAATAGTGTTTTAATAGAATATTAATATCAATAAAATTACCCCTCAAAATGCTTCTTCACCATTGGAAAAACCTTCTCCCCCAGCAACTCAATATTTTTCATTGTTTGTATATGCGTAGGTCCACCTATATCTATGTGAGCAATATATTGTTGGATATCAAATAGCTCTAAAGTAGCGATAAGCTTTTCTGCTACCTTTTCTGCATCGCCCATATACAATGCCCCATTCATGCCCATGCCTGCCTTGAAGCTTTCGGGAGTAAATGAGCCACGCCAACCACGCTCACGCCCAATCTTGTTCATCGAATGTGCATATCGTGGGAAGTAATCATCCATCAGCTCATTCATATCTTCCGAAACAAAAGTGTGAGAGTGCACTCCAATTCTCATGTCATGTGGGTTGTGCCCATGTCTTATATATTCCTCTTTGTAGTAATCTATCAATGGTTTAAACTGTGCTGGATTGCCACCTATAATTGCAAACACGATTGGTAAGCCAAGCACAGCCGCACGTTGTACAGAAGCTGGTGTGCCGCCAACAGCGATTGATATTGGTATTTTGCGCTCAGGCACTGGATAAACCGTTACATCTTGAAGTGGTGCTCTGAACTCACCTTTCCATGTCAATGGTTTGTTTTCTTGAAGTTTCAATAATAGTTCCAACTTCTCGGCAAATAGTTCATTATAGTCATCAAGATTATATCCAAACACAGGGAATGACTCTATAAAACTACCTCTGCCCGCCATAATTTCGGTGCGACCACCAGATAACAAATCTACAGTTGCATAATCTTGATACAGCTTTACTGGGTCAGTAGAACTTATAACATTTACACCACTTGATAGTCTAATGTTTTTGGTAACTGTAGCCAATGCTGCAAGCATAATTTCGGGAGCTGCCACTGCATAATCCTCTCGATGGTGCTCTCCCATAGCGAATATGTCCATGCCCAGCTCGTCGGCAAGTTTCACCTCTTCCACAATCTCTTTTAGTCTGCTTGATGCACTCTGATACTTTTTGGTTTGGAAATCATATGCCATATCTCCAAACATTCCTATTCCTAATTCCATAATTTAGTTTTTTGTCTTTATATCTGCATTAACAAGCTAAGCTAATTCTTTGTTTGATAATGCTATCTATTAGGATAGTGGGTTTGTAATATTTTGCTGGGGGTAACTTTACTGCATTAATATTGGCTCTCCAACTATTATATTGTCATCGATTAGTCAACTAATCCTCGCATAATACGAAATAATTCTCTACTCAATCATATATTTCACTCCCCCCACAAGCCATAATCCTGGCTGAGGAAGATTGCCTAAATCAAGATATGTGGTGTTGAAAATATTAGTGGCATTTAGATACAAACTCCATTTGTTGATTTTGTAATTTGCATTCAAGTCAACTATTGCAAATGGTTTGTAATTGACTCTTTCGCCAGGCTTCAAGTTTTCATAATTGATATAAGAGCCTGCTCGGTCTTGATATCTTAAGTTCCACGAAATGGTGAGGTTATCCAAAACATGATGCTGTAATGATATTGTTAACTTATGTCGAAGATGATTGAGACTATAATTGGAGATATAATTGCTCTCAATCATATTTTGTTTTAAGTGCATATATCCAATACTCAATGATTGTAATGGTTGATTTGTGCCCAAAAGGTTTTCCAAATTTGCTGTTGTACCTACTTCGATACCATACTTGTCAATCTTAGAATGATTGCTCGACTCCCAAAGGGATGCCATGTCAGGCTTGATCCAGTCAATCATATTTCTACCTTTCATATAGAAAGCCGTTAAATAGCTATTAACGTACTGATTTCTGTACTTAATTCCTGTTTCATAAGCTTCTGACTTTTCAGCTTCCAAGTTTGTATTACCTCTGTGTGTGGCAGTAGTATAATATAAGTCGGTAAAGGTGGGCATACGAGTAGCTTTGTTCCATGAGGCATAGAGGCTGAGCTCCTTGTTGATACGATAGGATGTGTTGATTGCGGGGTAGAAATCATATTTGTTTGCAATGGAGGTGTTGTGATTGAGCAATCCACCAAATGAAAGGGTTAGATTATTGTATATAAAATTATGTTCCGCAAAGATGCTAAGATTAGTTCTGCTGTCTGATTTGGTATATTTGCCGAGAGCATTGTCTAAAGGTTTGCCAAGCACACTGCTAAGTATTGATTCGTTGCGAAACTCTCCCCCAAAGCTACTTATGCCCAATTGTGAAGCATATTGCCAGTTAATGTTTGTGCCCCATACGTCGCTTTGGTGGTGGTTATATGGAATTTTCGACTCATCACCTCTTACTAATTGAAAGACGTCGTAGTGTCGGCTCCAGTATAGCTGTGGAATAAACTTCAATTTCCCATTTGTTTCACCTTTCACTGAGAGAAATATTGATTTTGTGTCATCAAATTGATTGGGAAAAGCGGCTGTGTAGAATGTGTTTGCCCCATAGCTTTTGTCGTTAAATCCTGCCGTGAAATCAATATGTGCTGCTTCTGTTTTGAATCTTGATTGCCATAGTAGATTGATCATCTTGTAGTCGCTATTAGCAATATATCCGTCAGATTGCCTAAATCCAGTTGATAGCTGATGAAGTGATGTTTTGTTTTTGATTGCACCTCTTGCTTCGGCATTTATAAGCGAATGCATTCCTCCTTCTAATTTTGCCTGCATATTGGATTGTGCATCTTTTTTGGTAATGATATTGATGCCCCCTGCGAATGCTCCTGCACCATATGCGAGTGATGATGGTCCCTGAATGATCTCGATACGATCTATATCTGAAAGGTTGATGGGGATGTCGAAACTGTAGTGTCCTGTTTGTGGGTTGGAAAGGTTAATGCCGTTGAGTAGGATTGCTGTTTGGTCAAATGATCCTCCTCTGATTGAAATGTCTGACTGTACGCCGTGTGGTCCTCGTTGTTGAATATCCACTCCCGAATAGTGTGTTAGAAGGTCTTCGATACTCTGAATGGGCGACCGCTCAATATCTTGTGATGTGATTACTGTGACTAATTTTGCAGCCATATTGAGTGGAAGTGTTGCTTTGGATGCGGTAACCACTATCTCTTCTAACTCTTCAGCTTCAAGTGTGTCTTGCTTTGTTTGGATTTCTACTCTTTCGGATGATGTTACCGATTGTGAGTGTGCACTTTGCAGAGCGCATCCTGCTAATACTCCGATTGTAACTGCTTTGCTGATGCTGTTGAAAATGCTGAACGATTGTCTCATAAAGCGTTTGAAGCGAAATGCTTTTTTGTTTGTAAATTGTTTTTTCTTGTTCATTACTTTGTTTTTATTTTTTTGAAATGAATGGGCAAAAGTAAATCTATTTTTTGTGACAAAAAAGATTTATATGGATACAAACTGCCCTTTTGTCTGTTATTGTTAGAAATAATATTAACTTGCATTTTTATTTTTAATATATGGCATTATGAATAAAAGGTTGTCTAACTTATTAATTATAATCGTTTTAATGCTACCCGTTATGGCGCAAAATGAAGATATCCGCAGTAGGATAAAAGAGATTGAATTGGAGTATGCACCCGATAAGAGGGTTGTAGTTTTTGATGTTAAATTATCGGATGATGATTCTCAAATGATTTTGGAGGGCGAAACTTCATGCCAGAAGGCATATGAGTTGCTAAAAGACTTGACTATGAATAGAATAAAAAATAATGTCAAATTGCTACCAGCTGAGCAGTTAGGTGACCTTAGGTGTGGAGTGGTTTATAATTCTATGGGAACAATTCATAGGGCTGCAAGCTATTCTTCCGAAACAGTGACGCAGACGCTGATGGGTACACCCGTTAGAGTATTAGATAAAAAAGGTGGCTGGCTTCGTATTCAAACTCCCGATAATTATATAGGTTGGATAAATGGGTCGGTGAAGATGATGAATGAGGCGGAGCAAAAAGAGTATTTATCTAAGCCTATGATGATTGTTACGTCGCTCTTTGCGAGTAGTTATAATGAGCCAAACTTAAAATCAATGGAGGTATCGGATCTTGTGATAGGGAATATCTTGGCAGTGATAGGTCAGGAGGATGATTTTGTTCATGTCTTGTATGCTGATGGTCGTAAGGCATTTGTGGCAAAGAGTGACATGGAGATGTTGGATACTTGGAGCCCTGATAAATCAAAGGAGCGTATTGTTGCAACGGCTAAACGATTTGCTGGTATTCCATATGTGTGGGGCGGAACTTCATCCAAGGGGTTGGATTGTAGTGGTTTTACTAAAACTGTATATTTCTTGCACAATATTGTTCTGCCAAGAGATGCCTCGCAGCAGGTTTCCACGGGTGAGTTGGTGGATGAAGTGGGGGATTTTGATAAGTTGGAACTTGGCGATCTTGTTTTTTTTGGCGAAAAGGCTACAGATGAGCATCCTAAAGAGAGGGTGGTGCATGTGGGTATATATATAGGAGACTATCGTTTTATTCATGCATCCGATTACATTCGTATTAATAGCTTTAATTCTGATGACACATTGTATGATAAGTTTAATACTGAACGCTATTTGCGAACAAAAAGAATATTGGGTGATGGCAATCTAAAAAGCGTATTCGGTGATCTTGAGTGAGATATGAGTATATTTATTAAACCTCAAAATAATGACACAAAACAGAAGAACATTTTTAAAAACATCTGCTCTTGCTGCAGTGGCAATGGCAGCCCCTTCCATATCGGCAAATGATGTGGATACAACTGGTAAACAATCAAAACAATTGGGCAAAATGAAATTATCTTGGACTCCATATGACTTGCAACTTGTGCATACTTTCACAATCTCGGGGTTTTCGCGAAAGACAACCCCTGTAGTTCTAACAAAACTCGAATATGATGGTCTGATTGGCTATGGCGAAGCCTCTTTGCCACCATATCTTGGAGAAACGCAGGCGTCGGTGATAGAGTTCTTAAAGAAAGTGGATTTGTCGAGCTTTTCTGATCCCACTCAGATGGAGGAAATTCTCGAATATGTAGATAGCATTGCAATAAATAATACTGCTGCCAAAGCTGCCGTTGATATTGCATTACACGATCTTGTGGGCAAGATGCTTGGTGCACCATGGTATAAGATGTATGGACTTAACAGGCAAAATGTACCCGATACCACTTTCACTATTGGTATAGATACTGATGAGATGGTGAGAGAAAAGACTCGTGAAGCACTTGGTCGTTTTAATATATTGAAGGTGAAGGTGGGCGGTCCAGATGATAAGCGAATGATTGAGGCTATTCGCTCAGTCACCGATTTGCCTTTGGCGGTGGATGCCAATCAAGGTTGGAAAGATAAGCACCATGCGTTAGATATGATTCATTGGCTTAATGAAAAAGGTATTGTGATGGTAGAGCAGCCAATGTCTAAGTATAATCTTGACGATAATGCTTGGCTCACCGAAAGAAGCCCATTGCCAATATTTGCTGATGAGTCTGTGCAAAGGCTACATGATATCGAGAGATTGAAAGGTGTATTTTCGGGTGTCAACATAAAGCTTATGAAGTGTACAGGTATGCGAGAGGCATGGAAGATGCGCAACTTTGCTGAGGCTATTGGTATGAAGGTGATGATTGGCTGCATGACGGAGACCTCTTGTGCTATTTCTGCAGCGTCACAATTATATTCGGGTATGTATTTTGCAGACCTCGATGGTGCTCTTCTTATTGGTAATGATTGCTTTGATGGTGCGGTGCTCGAGAAAGGTAAGCTTATACCACGTGATTTGCCAGGAATAGGCGTTGATCTCAACTCTGATATAAAGTTTGGAAGATGATATGGTGAGAATTTATTGCTAATTTTGTTCCGATTATTAAATCCATTCATTATTATGAACTATATTTTAACTATCGGGCTATTGGTCTGTTCCAATCTTTTTATGACATTTGCCTGGTATGGACATTTGAAGTTAGTTGAGTACCCATGGTTCTCGAGGCTTTCTCTGCCTGGTATTATTGTTTTTAGTTGGCTCATTGCTTTTTTAGAGTATTGCTTTCAGGTTCCCGCCAATAGGATAGGATATGAGGCAAATGGAGGACCTTTCTCATTGATGCAACTCAAAGTGATGCAAGAGGTGATAACATTAGTTATCTTTGTATTATTCTCATACATAGCTTTTGGGATTCATCTAAAACTAAATCACATAATTGGCTTTATTTTTTTAGTGCTTGCAGTATATTTTATCTTCAAGTGAGTTTCACCAAAATATTGTAATTATAGCATAGCAACACTTTTCGATAATCGAAAAGTGTTGCTATGCGCTGTTTCTTTATGATCTCGTAACCTGAAATCCTTTATCAGATATAGCAATATCAACAAATCGTGCTTTACTATTTGGTGGATTGTCTAATAGTATCTTTTTGATACGTGCCGCTGCGTCAGGAGACTTGGCTACAATGTATAAATACCCACCACCTCCAGCACCAGGCAATTTGTATCCTAAAGCATAATCCTTAATAAGATTAATAATATTTTCTACCTCTGATGGATTAGTGCCACTATCTAATAGTTTCTTTTGACTCCATGTTTTTAGAATAAGCTTGCCATATTCCTCAAAGTTGCCTCGCTGAATACATTGACTCATCTCAAGGGCATGGGTTTTCATTTCGTCCAATATGCTGAGATGCTGAGATGAATTCAAAAACATGCCTCTTACTATTTCAGCTAAAATGTTTTTAGCAACTCGTGTGATGCCTGTATAATATAGCAAGTGGCATGAGCTGTACATTGGATCTTTGAATATATAATCTGGTAGCCAGCTTACTTGTGGTTTTTGTATGAAACCTCTTTCAGACTGTAATAGCTTAACTCCATGAAATATTCCACCATATTGATCCTGCCAACCACCACCTGTGGTAAGCAGCTGTTCAAGAATTAGTGTGTATATGCTGATGTCATGTTTTCCCCATTGCAGCCCGCAAAAGTCATTGAGGGCACCCAATACTGTAGATGCTAATATAGAGCTGGTGCCAAGACCAGAGCCTGAAGGAATAGCTGCAAGAAGAGTTATCTCAATGCCTGAGCCAAATGCCCTAAGCTGTTCTTTTAGTGAGTTGTGCTTTGAGGGGGCAAACTCGGGCAGAAATCCACATAATGCTAATGCAGCCTTTGGTATAGAAAAGGCAGAGCCCACCTTGTTATAATTCCTTAGCTCCTCGAATGTCTCAATTTCTTCTCGGTCGCCCATATCTATTGATCTTAGTATTATCTTATGTTCTTTAAGAGGTCGCACATAAGTTTGAAGTGGGGGTTGGCTGTTTAGTTCTATTGCTATGTTTACTACATTTCCACCAGAATATAGCGAGTAGGGTGGTGTATCAGTCCATCCTCCTGCAAGGTCTATTCGCACGGGGCTTCTTCCCCACACAATTTGGTCTGCATATGCATTCAATAGAGGTTCCTTCTTATTGTTTATAAGTGCAGCGATCATGCCCTCTCTTAGCATAGTGAAAGCAGCTTCTTCTTCTATTTTTGCAATTTCCTCTTTTCCTGTTAATGAAAATATTCTCGAACGAAACATTCTATTATGAATCTTTCTTAGTTCGTCTGTATCATTTGGCAGAATACCTGGAGCTTCTAAGTGCATATTGTGATAATCATTGGCTAAGTCTGCGAGGTCAAGCTGATAGAAAACACTTCTGTCATAGTTGCTTTCAATTGTTTTGCAATTCATCTTCTTGAGGTTATCTCTCTGCGCTTTCAAGTTCTTTAACGATGCCACATCCATTAGCTGTTCAGCAGAATATCGTTTGGCTTTTATCCATATTTCTCTTGCCTGTTCGTCATCCGTTGTTTGTCCGATCATCCATTTAAGCACCCTTTCCATTTGCTCAGATGTGTCAATAACTGGGAATATTTGTGCTTGCTGAATATCCTTGTCATTAATCTTCTCTTTTTTATAATCGATATCCCTTTCGGTCATCCAATCTACTATTGGTTGCCCCATCCACAATGTATTCTTGTTGTGGATATCTCCACTGAATGAATCATTTATACCGTATGGGCGTAATGCAAACTTATAGTTGTTGAGCGGAACTATATCTACACACAAATTGGTTGGCAGGTGTATCATCCAATTGTTTTGTGGCACACCCGTGATTACGTTGCCCGATGATACGCTCCACTGACTGCCGATGTGTGAGTTTTCAATCCATATATTATTGTTAGCCTCTGTAAAGGAAATCTTTATTTCAGAGTTTTGTGTGAAGATTGTGTTGTTTGGTTTTATTTTTCTATGCATTATTAGGCGTTGATCGAACACCTTGTTTTGCAGTGCTAATGTTGAGGAAATCATCTCCTTTGTGGTTCCAAAATGATAGAACTCACCTTCTATAAGTGGGATTATCTTAACAGATAGGTTATTTACTTCTTTGTCTATGAGTTTTGGATTAGTGCCTAAGGACAAGCCAAAGTCACTATATAAGTCATAAAATGAGATGGCTCCTTCAGCATTGTATGAGCGTTCTCTAAGTATTTTGATGGCTTTGTCGCTCAATAACCAGAGACCAACATCCATCAGTGAGAAGTGTGTTTTTGATAATTGTTCGAGCTCATTCAAGCTTGGCTTTTGCATCACTGTGTCAAGTATGTCAGGAGTTTCTCTCTTACTTGCAAATACGCCATGACGTGTAGCTAAAGATGAGTCCACCCAAAGCCCGAAACATACCACGTCGGCTTCGGGTATTTGAGGTAATGCAGCGTCAGTTCTGATATATACATCGCCACTTGCAATAAGGGTTCTCAATGATTCTGGAGATTCTTCCAATATTTTATCATATAGAGGTATCTGAAGTGATAACAGATCTTGAGATAGCTTCTGCCCCCTTGCCCATCTAAATACTGGAACTGGGATTGCTGTCTTTCCTGAAATTGCATAGGCTGGTAGGCGTCTGCTTTGTCCACCTGCATGAATCAAGGTGCGCTTTTCTTGTTGCAGCCATTCGTCAAAATTAATATCTGGGTTCTCCTCCTTGTGGCATTGTTCCATAAGCCACGTGGTGCCACCTCCTGATCCCAATCTGCTATCCTTAGGGTCGGACGTGCAGAACCAAATATTGTTTGACTTGTTGCTGAGTGCATGGAAGTTATTTGCCGCATTGGACGGTAGTGAAAGGAGATATTTCATTATGACTTATTGATTATTTATTTTGCTAATGACGAATTGGCACAAAAATAGTTGAATAAAGTATATGAACCTTTATTTTCTTAATGATTATAGTTCTTTTCTTTTCATAAGATTGATTGAAGAGATGAATAGTTCGTCAATTATTTTTGTTTATCCTTTCCCAACCAAAAATCAGTCGTCCCACTTTCCAACACTATGAAATTAGACTTCGGAACACATGTCCCACTTCCCAACACCATGAAATTATACTTCAAAACACATGCCCCATTCCAAAACACCTCATTATTAAGTCCCAAAATAGTCCATTCTGTCCTTAGACCTCCAAAACCAAAACCAAAATCAGTCGTCCCACTTCCAAACACTATGAAATTAGACTTCAGAACACACGTCCCACTTACAAACACTATGAAATTAGACTTCAGAACACATGTCAAGAATCCTATCAGCATGAAATTTGGTTTTGGATGAGTCGCTACGCCAATGACCAATCAAGAAATAACTTTTGAGTGGAATAGGATGTGCGTGACTAATTAAGAAATAACTTTTGAATGAATATGGAAGTTGATAACCATTCGATAAATATTTTTTGTTTACTATCATCGGACTGTAACCAATCGAAAAGTAAAAATTTATCACAAT
>CAZNRT010000081.1:0-12235 GCA_964575445.1 uncultured Proteiniphilum sp.
CGATGTGTTTTGGATTTTAAGTGCCAATCTAAATTTAGGATGGGTCAGAATATTTTAATTATGACTAATTGGCGTGTTTGTTCTTTATAATAAAAGCCTTAAATTTGCACTTCAAACTATGATATCGATAGTGATGTCTAACCTTCTTATGATGATTTATAATAAAAAAAATATGATAGTTGCCGCAACATTGATAGTTGCGAGCATGTGTTTCAAATCTTACTCACAAAAATATGCTAATCCAGTAAATGTGCCCATAGCTCTTAGTGCCAATTTTGGTGAGCTTCGTGCCAATCACTTCCATTCGGGGTTGGACTACAAAACGCAACAGGTAATCAATAAACCGATACTTTCGGTTGCTGATGGATATGTGTCGCGAATTAGCGTGTCGCCTGGTGGTTATGGGCTTGCATTGTATGTCAATCACGAAGAGACAGGGCATACCACAGTGTATGGACACCTTGATAGCTTTGCTGACAATATTGCTGAGTATGTAAATGAGCAGCAATACGAATTGGAGACCTATCGTATTGAGCTGTATCCACCCAAGGAGATGTTCCCCGTAAAGCGTGGTCAGCAGATTGCTTTGAGTGGCAATACTGGTAGTTCGGGTGGTCCACATCTTCATTTCGAGGTGCGTGATACCAAAAGCCAGGATCCATTAGACCCATTCAACTATTTTGGTAACACTGTGACGGATACTCAAAAGCCCGATTTGAGAGGAATTGCTTTCTACCCCATACATGGCAAGGGTAGTATCAATGATAGTAGTAGCCCACTGCGGCTTGATATTGCTAAGAACGCTCAAGGCGTTCCGCTTGCATTGGGGCAAACTATCCGAGCTTGGGGCAGAATAGGAGTAGGGGTTAAGGCTTATGATAAGATGAATGGTCAGGCTAATATTTATGGTGTGAAGCATGTGAGATTGTATGTGGATGAAAATCAGGTTTTTTCTCAAACAATAGATAGATACTCTTTTGCAGATACACGAATGCTAAACACTCTGATAGATTATGAGGATTGGAAAAATAGAAAGTCTTTTTATATGAAATCATTCGTTACCCCTGGCAATAAGCTAAAGTTTTATGACTCCACCAATGATGGATTTATTGATATCAATGAGGAGAGAAACTACAGACTGAGATATGAGCTGGAAGATTATCATGGTAATACTTTAGTGTATTCGTTTGTGGTGGTGGGAAAAAAGCAACCAATAGAGAAGAATGATGACACTACTAATTACATGTCGCACAATTTTCATAACACATATGTAGATACTGATTTTGTGTTGGACATACAGAGGGATAATTTATACGAGGATATCCATTATTTGCACAATCGGATAGACTCAAAGACATATTACTCCGATATATTTCAGGTTCATAACACACCTGTGCCTTTGCATAATAGTGCTAAGATGTGGATACAGATAAATAATGATACTTTGCTGAATAAGCATCAATACGGAGTAGTAGATGTGTCTACAAATATGAATTGGGTGGGTGGAGTATATAAGAATGGAGGTGTTGAGGCATCCATTCGCGAGCTTGGTGGACGTTATGCCATATCGGTTGATAATGTGCCCCCTGTGATTACTCCTGTCAATCCCAACTCTTGGATGAGCAATAAGAAGATTGAGATTCGTCTGCGAGACAATCTGAGTGGCATAGCCCAGTTCAGGGGTACGATCAATGGAGAGTTTGTTTTATTCAAACATGATGTCAAGTCTTCTATCTATACCTATGTACTTGATAGAAGTCGCCTCCCAAAGGGTGATAAGCTTGTGTTTGTTTTTACCGCTAAGGATGGAGCAAACAATGTGGCTACCTATGAGCATATGCTTGTCAATTAATAAAGGTATCGCCACCATTGTTATTGTTACTGCTGCATCTGCTACTGTTTTTTGTTTTTCTTCTTGATAAAATACTTTATAGCAAGATACATAATCACTAATGCTACTATTGCTATAATAATGTAGCCCAATTCGTGGCTATACTTGTCTATGATATCTGACTGCCCGTGTGCAAGATATCCCAATAGAGCTAAGATAACATTCCACAGCCCCGCACCTAATGTTGTGAAGAGAGTGAATGTAGCAAAGTTCATCTTAGCCAAGCCCGCAGGGATTGAGATGAGCTGTCGAACCGCAGGTATAAGACGGCCTACAAATGTGGAGGTTTTGCCATGCCTATTGAAGTAGTCTTCGGCATAATCTATCTTTTCGCCACTAAGTAGTAGCAGTTTGCCCACTTTGCTATCAGCAAGTTTATGAACTACTGGTCTGCCCAAAAACATTGCTAAGAAATAGTTGATATATGCACCAATCAAAGCACCAATTGTGCCAAAAAGCACAACCAAAAATATATTCAAATTGCTTTCGGGCTTGCTTGCTATATACGCAGCTGGCGGAATCACTACCTCAGATGGGAAAGGAATAAAGGAGCTCTCCACAATCATTAATGCTGTGATGCTACCATAATTCATGTTTTGTTCATACCAATGTTCCACCTTTTGAATCCACGAACTATTGGCTGGCAGCACTGTTTCGTCTGTTTGTGATGAAGGAGTGGTATTTGCAAAGGCAAATTGAGGAGCTATAAGAATTACTGAAAACAATAATGAGATGAATAGTTTTTTTGTTGCTTGCATTTGTGTCAATTATTAATTGGCATTGATTGAGATAATAATGAATTTGTATATCTCAATAATTTTTTGTTTATTACTTCAACTGAATTTGTGATAACCAATAAAGAAACTATGCACACATAGTCTCTTAAATTGGAGACAAAAATACAAAGATTTTTCAAACTTAAAGCCGTTGCTCTATCAGTATTGATAAATAGAGTAGTGGCAATGTGAAAGATGCGAAATAAATGAATCACATTGAGGATGCTATTTGCAAATTTCATCTAAAAAATCTACCTTTGGATAATTTTTCAACTATGAAATAATATATGTCATCAAAAGAAACTAACGATAATAACATTGAAAATAAAGAGAATATTACAGAGCAAGAACTGAATGATACATCAAATACCTCGAAAGCATCTGAGTCTAAAGTTATAACTCGATTTTCAGGAGATTCGCCAATGAATCTATCGAAGATGTATCAGGATTGGTTTCTTGATTATGCATCATATGTAATACTCGAACGTGCCGTGCCTCATGTCGTGGATGGATTGAAACCCGTGCAGCGACGCATTTTGCATACAATGAAGCGAATGGATGATGGACGCTACAATAAGGTGGCTAACATTATCGGGTTCACTATGCAATTTCACCCTCATGGTGATGCATCTATTGGTGATGCCTTGGTGCAACTTGGACAGAAGGACTTATTAATTGACTGTCAAGGAAACTGGGGTAACGTGCACACTGGAGATGGTGCGGCAGCCCCACGATATATAGAGGCAAGGTTGACAAAGTTTGCACTTGAAGTATTGTTTAACTCCAAAACCACGGAGTGGAAACCCTCATATGATGGAAGAAATAAAGAGCCTATTACTCTTTCGGCTAAGTTTCCGCTTCTTCTTGCTCAGGGCACTGAGGGGATAGCCGTGGGGTTGAACTCCAAAATATTACCTCACAATTTCAATGAACTATGTGATGCTTCAGTTGCATATTTGCAAGGTGAAGATTTCCAATTGTTGCCTGATTTTCAAACAGGTGGCTATGTGGACGTCGAAAGATATAATGATGGCGAACGTGGAGGCTCCGTTAAGGTTAGGGCTTCGATTAATAAGCTTGACAACAAAACGCTCGTAATCAATAGTCTGCCTTATGGTAAAACTACTGCTACTCTTGTGGAGTCTATTCTTCGTGCCAATGAGCGAGGAATGATAAAGATTAGAAAGGTAGATGATATCACTGCAGCGAATGTGGAGATTCATGTGCAATTGGCACCTGGTGTGTCCTCCGATAGAACTATTGATGCTTTGTATGCCTTCACCGATTGTGAGATAAGTATTTCGCCCAACTGTTGTATTATTGAAAATGACAAGCCCCACTTTATCACTGTCAGCGATGTATTGCGTACATCTGCCGATAGAACAAAATATTTGCTACAAAGGGAGCTCGAGATTGATAAGGAGGAAAAACAAGAGTCTCTCCTTTTTGCATCTTTGGAGAAGATATTTATAGAGGAACGAATTTACAAAGACCAAGAGTTTGAGAATGCTAAAGATATGGATGTAGCTATTGCTCATATCGACAAAAGGTTAGATCCATACAAGGTCAATTTTATTCGAGATATTAATAGGGAGGATATCCTCAGGCTGATGGAGATTAAAATGGCTCGTATTCTTCGTTTTAATTCTGACAAAGCGGAAGAGAATATAGCCAAATTCATAAAGGATATAGAAGAGATAGAGCATAATCTCAACAACTTGGTTGACTATACTATAGCTTGGTACTTGATGCTTAAGGATAAGTATGGTAAGAATTATCCAAGAAAAACCGAAATAAGAAGCTTCGAGAATATTGAAGCTGCAAAGGTGGCAGTTGCTAACGAAAAGCTATACATCAATCGTGACGAAGGATTTATAGGTATAGGTCTGAAAAAAGATGAGTTTATTTGCAATTGTTCGGAAATAGATGATGTGATTGTCTTTTTCAAAGATGGTACTTATAAGGTGGTGAAGATTAGCGAAAAGATTTTTGTTGGAAAAAATATCTTATACGCCAACGTCTTTAAGCGCAATGATAAGCGCACCATATATAATATGATATATAGAGATGGCAAAACGGGTCCATATTATATCAAACGATTTAATGTAACAAGCATCACTCGAGATAGATTATATGATGCTACTCGAGAAAATCCTGGTTCGAGAGTACTATACTTTAGTGCCAATCCTAATGGTGAGGCTGAGACAATAAGAGTGATTTTGAAGCCTAAGCCACGATTGAGAATACTGCAGTTTGAGAAAGACTTTAGCGAAATAGCTATCAAAGGCAGAGGGGCAATGGGTAATATTCTTACAAAAGCTGATGTGCATCGCATCACGCTAAAACAAAAAGGATTGTCCACATTAGGAGGGCGCAAGGTATGGTTCGATTTTGATGTCAAGAGATTAAATCATAATGAGGAAGGGCAGTATCTGGGAGAGTTTCATGCTGATGATAAGATATTGGTGATAAATGAAAATGGAGACTTCCGCACTTGTAGCTTTGATTTGAGCAATCATTTTGAACAAGGTATTCTCAAAATTGAAAAGTTTGATAAGGATAAAATATGGTCGGCTGCATTGTATGATGCTGACCAAAAGTTTGCCTACTTAAAGAGATTCACATTTGAGGAGAGTGATAAGACTGTCAACTTTATGGGAACGAACGACAATTCTAAGTTGTTCTTACTAACCGACACCGTTTACCCAAGGTTTGAAGCACTGTTTGGGGGTAATGATGATTATCGTCCATCTATCGAGATAGATGTTGATGAGTTTATTGCAGCCAAGAGCTATCGTGCCAAAGGAAAGCGCATATCTAATTATGAAGTATCTGAGGTGAAAGAATTGGAGCCAACCCGTTTCCCAGAACCAGAAAAAGAGACGGAGAAACCAATAGAAATAGAGATAGAAGCGGAAGAGCCAATAAATGATTCGGACTTGTTAGATGAAATAACTGGTCAGATGAATCTATTTTCATAGTCTGTCTCTTATCAAATATAATTATAAATCAGAAAATGCAAGAATCATTTGATATACATAACAATCGTAATCAGCAGAACAATGACAGTGAGTTTGAGAACTCTCTAAGACCATTGAGCTTTGGAACATTTAGTGGTCAAAGTAAAATTGTTGAGAACTTGAGCATCTTTGTAAGTGCTGCACGTATGCGTGGTGAATCTTTAGATCATGTGCTGCTACATGGTCCTCCAGGATTGGGCAAAACAACGCTGTCAAATATTATTGCAAACGAACTGAATGTTGGTTTTAAGATAACCTCGGGACCAGTGTTAGATAAGCCTGGTGACCTTGCTGGTATTCTTACATCGCTTGAGCCCAATGATGTGCTATTCATTGATGAAATTCATCGACTTTCGCCCATTGTTGAGGAGTATCTATATAGTGCAATGGAAGATTATCGTATAGATATTATGATAGATAAAGGACCGAGTGCAAGATCTATACAGATAGAATTGGAGCCTTTTACACTAATTGGTGCTACTACAAGAAGTGGATTACTAACAAGCCCATTGCGAGCTCGATTTGGAATTAATATGCATCTTGAGTATTACGAAATCGATACTCTTACGGGCATTGTGCTTCGCTCGGCAAATATATTGCAAATAGAATGTTCGAAGGAGGCTGCTCACGAAATAGCGTCTCGTAGCCGTGGCACTCCTCGTATTGCTAATGCATTGCTACGAAGGGTTAGGGATTTTGCTCAAGTCAAAGGTTCGGGCAAAATTGATAATGCAATAGCAATATATGCTCTTGAGGCTCTAAATATTGATAAACATGGATTAGATGAGATTGATAATAAAATATTGCTCACATTGATAGACAAGTTTAATGGGGGACCCGTTGGGCTTACTACTATATCTACAGCCATAGGTGATGATGCGGGCACTATTGAAGAAGTATATGAGCCTTTTCTAATTCAGGAGGGTTTTCTGAAGCGTACGCCGAGAGGTCGTGAGGTGACTGAGCTTGCTTACAAACATTTGGGGCGAACTATAAACGATAAACCTGGTACGCTTTTTTAATTATTAAGTCTATCAGTATTAATAAGAGGGCATCATTACGTTGAGATCCTCTTTTTTTTTGTGCCAAAAATCTAACAATCAGGTTGTCCTTTTTCTGTAACTATTTGATATAGTTGATGTATTGGGTGAAAGTGATATGTTAAATATTGACATATAATTGATGATGTCTGCTCTCGACTAAGATAAAAATAAGTACCTTTGTGGCTACAATTGTCATAGCAGAAACAAATATCATACGTAACAAATAATTATAATAATGAAAAAAATAGCCGTTATTGGTCTCGGATATGTGGGACTACCGTTGGCACGCCTATTCTCAACTAAGTATGAAACAATAGGTTTTGATATTAATCAAGGAAGAGTAAAAGAACTAATGTCGGGCCATGACTCTACTCTTGAGGTAGAAGACTCATTGCTTCAAGAAGCTATAAATAATGGTTTTGTTTGTACAAGCAACCTTGATGATATTGCAAATTGCAATGTATATGTGGTTACTGTACCAACACCAATAGATAGGCACAACTCACCAGACCTCACGCCTCTTATCAAAGCAAGTGAAACTGTGGGAAAGGTTCTTAAGAAAGACGACATTGTTATTTATGAATCTACAGTTTACCCTGGTGCTACTGAAGAGGAGTGCATTCCCGTATTGGAGAAAGTGTCTGGACTTGTTTATAATACAGATTTCTTTGCGGGATATTCACCTGAGCGTATCAACCCAGGAGATAAGGAACATACTGTGGAGAAGATATTGAAAGTAACCTCTGGTTCTACACCAGAAATAGGTAAGGTGGTTGACAAGCTTTATAGTTCTGTTATCACTGCTGGTACTCACCTTGCTCCAACAATTAAGGTGGCTGAAGCGGCAAAGGTAATTGAAAACTCGCAGCGAGATATCAATATTGCTTTTGTGAATGAGTTGGCTAAAATTTTCAATATCTTAGGTATTGATACTCATGATGTATTGGCGGCAGCAGGAACGAAGTGGAACTTCTTGCCCTTCAAGCCAGGACTTGTGGGAGGGCATTGTATAGGTGTGGACCCATTTTATTTGGCACAAAAAGCTCAAGAAGTGGGCTATCATCCAGAGATAATACTTGCTGGTCGTCGTCTCAATGATGGTATGGGACAATATGTAGCATCGCAGATGGTGAAAGCAATGATAAAGAAAGATATGTTTATCCATGGAGCTAAAGTGTTGATGCTGGGTATTACTTTTAAAGAAAATACTCCCGACGTTCGCAATACTCGTGTGGTGGATGTAATCAATGCACTCAAAGATTATGGAGTGGACGTATGTATCTATGACCCATGGGCAAATGCTGATGAGGTGATGCACGAATATGGCTTGGAGATTCATGACAAACTTCCTGATATTAAATATGATGGTGTAGTTTTAGCTGTAGCTCATAGGCAGTTTGACAATCTTGACCTTTCATCAATTACAAATGGCAAGAGCGTTATTTATGATGTGAAGGGTGTGTTGCCAAAAGGTGTAGCCGATTTCAGACTATAGACTAACTTTTAAGAGATACAATTTGAGATGAATAACGACAAACATATATTGATTACAGGTGGAGCCGGTTTTATCGGCTCCAATCTTACTGAATATTTTATTGGTAAGGGATACAGAGTTACCTGCCTTGACAACTTTGCTACTGGGCATAGATATAATGTAGAGCCATTTATGTCTAATGAGAATTATAAATTAATTGAAGGTGATATTCGTGATATAGAGACCTGTAGGCTATCGGTTGAGGGTGTTGATTATGTTTTGCATCAAGCAGCATTAGGGTCGGTGCCGCGTTCTATCAACGACCCAATTACGAGCAATGAAGTAAATATATCTGGATTTCTGAATATGTTGGTTGCTGCTCGTGATGCCAAAGTAAAACGATTTGTATATGCTGCCAGCTCAAGCACATATGGAGATAGCAGTTCATTGCCAAAGGTTGAAGATGTTATCGGGAAGCCTTTATCTCCTTACGCAATTACCAAATATGTGAACGAACTGTATGCAGATATTTTTAGCAAGACATATGGAATTGAAACAATTGGATTGAGATACTTTAATGTATTTGGTCGTCGTCAAGATCCTAATGGTGTATATGCAGCAGTAATTCCTTTGTTTGTAAAGAAATTTATCAATCATGAAAGCCCTATTATAAATGGTGCTGGTGACTATAGCCGAGACTTCACATATATTGATAATGTGATACAAATGAATGAGCTGGCAATGCTAACAACAAAGCAGGAGGCTATTAATACTGTTTACAATACAGCGGTGGGTGATAGAACAACTCTCAATCAATTAGTGACACATATCAAAGATATTCTTACAAATTATGATGCCACAATAGCAGATGTGGATATCATTTATGGTCCTAATAGGGCGGGCGACATTCCTCATTCTCTTGCAAGCATCGATAAAGCAAAGACATTATTAGATTACAATCCATCACACACTATTAGGAAAGGTCTTGAAGAGGCTATAGCATGGTACGTTGATAATATATGATTGATATTTGCAAATAAGACACACACACACTTTAAAACTTTACTTTATGAATTACCAACAAATCTTTTCTGATATATTTGATGAATTAAAGGATGTAGATAATATTGGCAAAGTTGCCGATTATATCCCTGAGTTAGCTCATGTAAATCCTGACCATTTTGGAGTGCATCTGACTACAATTGATGGCGAACATCATAGTTTTGGTGATTCGGAAATTCGTTTTTCTATACAGAGTATTGCCAAAGTATTTTCATTTGTATTGGCTTACTCAATCATAAAGAGTGATATTTGGGAGAGAATGGATGTAGAGCCTGCTGGAACGCCCTTTAATTCGTTAGTGCAATTGGAGCATGACAAAGGTGTGCCTCGCAATCCATTTGTCAATGCGGGTGGCATTGTGGTGTGCGATATATTAGTGAGCGAGTTTGAGGATGCAAAAGCGGAAACTCTCAATTTTATAAGAAGCCTTTCGGGCAATAATGAGATAAATTATAATACAAGGGTCTCAGATTCGGAAAAGTCCAGTGGATATAGAAATTATGCGTTAGTGAATCTGATGAAATCATATGGCAATATCAAAAATGATATAGACTCAGTTATGGATTTATATTTTAGTATCTGTTCAATTGAGATGAGTTGTAGAGAATTGTCTGAATCCTTTTTGTTTTTAGCCAATAATGGTAAAGTAACACATTCAGGACAGCAAATATTATCACCCAGTCGCACTAAACGAACTAATGCTTTGATGCAAACTTGTGGGTTTTATGATGAAGCTGGTCAGTTCACATTCAAGGTGGGATTGCCAGGCAAGAGTGGAGTAGGTGGGGGCATAGTTGCTATTCATCCACAAAAATATGCAATATCTGTTTGGAGCCCAAGACTCAATGTAAAAGGAAATTCTTACTTAGGAATGTTATTCTTAGAGGAGTTCACAACAAAGACAGAGCTATCAATATTCTGAAAGGTATATTATACTAAACCTTTAATTATATCAAAAAGGTAGCTACTTGTTGTCTTTTAGTTTGAAATAGAGTATTTTTGTAAAAAAATTAGACTTATATACTTTCATGAAATTTGATTTAAAAGAACGTACACCTCAATTGGTAGCTCTAATTGGTGTTTTGGTTTTAGTTATCGTTGTGGCTCTATTTTATATTGCTAATAAAAACAAGCAAATAACCACTATGGAGCAACAATTCTCAGTAGATAAACAGGAACTTGAAGATGAGTATGAGGCTATATCTATGCAATATGAAGGTTTCAAGTTTAGTGTTCAGAATGATTCATTATTATATAAATTAGAAAGTGAACAGGCAAAAGTGCAGCGTCTTCAAGAAGAGCTACGCACAACGGATGCTTCTAATAAAGCCGAAATAAGCAGATTGAAAAATGAATTGGCTACCTTGCGAAAGGTGTTGAAGTCTTATGTTCAACAGATAGACTCTCTGCATAGATTGAATACCGAGCTGCAGGAGAAGAACGAACAAATAACCCAACAGTATCAAAAAACGAGTAGAACTCTAACTCAGGTGTCACAAGAGAAGCAACAATTAACTGAAAAGGTTTCCCTTGCTTCTAAGCTTGATGCAACGGGTATTAATATTAAGGCTATCAATGACAGAGGTAAAGATCAAAAACGTTTGAGCAGAAGTTCGCAGTTTGTGCTCTCTTTCTTGATCACTAAAAATATTACAGCGCAGCCTGGCGAACGCACCATATATGCTCGTATTATGACTCCAGATGGTGGAGTGCTAAGTAAAGGTAACGATACATTTAAGTACGAAAATGGCAATCTTAAATATTCTATGAAGCGGATTATAGAGTATGGAGGAGAGGAGGCTAATGTTACTATGTATTGGGATATTGAGGAGTTTCTGATGGCTGGTACTTATAAGGTTGATATCTTTGCTGATGGTAATCATATTGGTTCTACAAGCTTCTCAATGCAGGAATAAGCAAATATACATTTGAGATAATAATAAAAAAATCGCCTACATCTTGTGGGCGATTTTTTTTATTATAGAAATACTCTATTTGCTAAAATGACCATTCCTTAGATGTTTTAGCCTTTTGAGTATTTGTTAGTGCCTGAGCTTCTGTTTTGATAGCTCTTGTAGTATTTGTATTCACTTTTCCTTTGCCTTGATAATATTCCAATGCACGAGGAAGTATCTGTTGAATCCTTTCGATTCTTTTTCGATCGGCGGGGTGAGTGCTCAATGCTTCTGGTACTGATCCACCTCCTGAATTTTCTGACATTCTAATCCAAAATGGTATTGCTACTTCTGGATTATAACCAGCAAGTGCCATTACTATCAGCCCGATTTCGTCAGCTTCAAGTTCTTGTTTTCGGGCATATGGTAGCATCACACCAAGTTGAGCACCAATGCCAAAGACTTGCTGCCCAATCTGAGCCCCTGCCGAACTGCCTAATAATCCACCTGCAATGGCACCACCATATTGTAGAGCAAGTTGCTGACTTATGCGCTCGTTGGAGTGTTGGGCAATAACGTGAGCTACCTCGTGACCAAGAACTACTGCTAATGCTTCTTCAGTTTGTGTTACAGGTAGCAGCCCTTGCAGCACCACAATTTTGCCACCAGGCATAGCAAATGCATTAACGCTATTCTCTTTTACTAAGTTAAATTCCCATTGATAGTTTTTCAACTCTGCTTCATAACCATTGCTTTTGTAGAATGTTTCTACCGCTTTTGCAATGCGAGTACCAACTCTATTTACCATTTCGGCATTGGCAGTTCCTCGCTCCAATGGTGCATTGCTCATGTATTCCTTATACTGTTGGAGGCTAAGAGCTAATACTTCATCGTTAGAGATAAGATTTAGCTGACGTCGTCCAGTAAAGGGTACGCTTCCACATGCTTGGATAATTGTGAGAGCTATAATAGTAATCAATGAAAACTTTGCAGCTCTAAAAAAATAATTATTGTTCATAGTGTAAAAATTGAAATTTGGTTTTTGATATTTATGTATTGTTCTTATGTCTATAT
>CAZNRT010000082.1:0-12147 GCA_964575445.1 uncultured Proteiniphilum sp.
AGGTTACCAAGAGGCAGAAGAGGAGGGAGCGAGTGCGGAAGGCGGAACAGGAGGCAGAGAGTCAGAATCAGCAGGATTGATTGATTGATCTTGTAATAGGTTTACATACAGAGTAAATTAAGTTCAGGACGATAAAGATGTAATATGATGTCATAATATTGTATTATTGACTTCAAGGAGCAACTCTTGTTGTCCAGAATTCGTAATTTCCTAATAGTACGTTTTGTTTATACAATTCTTTGCCTAAGCTATATATTGGTGTATAATTACATTAATATTGATAACTATTTCAAAGTAGTTTATATAAAAATTACTCTAAAGCTGATAAAGAAAATATATGACAGAAATTGAAAGACTACATAAAGAGTGGACAGAGCTACAGCCACTTTCGGATGAAGATAGGAAGCGATTGGATCAGAAGTTTATGTTGGAATTTAATTACAATTCTAATAATATAGAGGGTAACACCCTAACTTATGGTCAGACCAAGCTATTACTGATGTTTGGGGAAACTTCTGGTGATGCTAAATTGCGAGACTACGAAGAGATGAAGGCTCACAATGTGGGATTGAAACTAATGATACGAGAGGCTAAGGATTATAATCGCCCATTAACTGAAGGGTTTGTTCGCGAACTAAATAGCAAAATTCTGGTAGAAGATTTTTATAAAGCACAAATAACAGATATTGGAATAAATCGTTATAAGGTGAGAGTGGGTCAATACAAAACACGCCCCAACTCGGTTATAACCATTACTGGGGAGCTCTTTGATTATGCTTCGCCCGAAGAAACACCCGCTTTGATGAGTGATTTAATTAGTTGGTATAATGAGGAAGAGAATGAAGGCAAGCTCTCTCCGGTGCAACTTGCCGCATTATTTCATTATCGCTTCATTCGCATTCACCCTTTTGAAGATGGAAATGGACGAATAGCTCGTTTATTGGTAAACTATATCTTATTGCGCCACAATTATCCTATGATTATTGTGGAAAGTAGGGATAAAGATAATTACCTTACATCATTGCACAAATGTGATATTTATATTGGCTTAAACCCATCTGATGGGGCAAATGCCACAATAGAACAAATTGAGCCATTTTTAGGATACACAATAGATCTTGTAGAGCATGCCTTAAAGATATCAATTAGGGCTGCCAAAGGTGAGAGTATCGAAGAGGATGATGATTTTGCAAAGCAAATAGCACTATTAGAGCAAGAGGCTAAAAAAGTAAAGACTAAAACACAGTTTAGTACAAATGAGGTGTGGAACGTGCTTGAATTATTTTATTTTCCACTACAAAAAAAGATTGTTGACTCGTTAAAGCCTGCTACTTCCTTTTTCTCGCACTATGCCCTTAGCAACCTGATTAGCAAGAGCTATATGATGAGCGATACCATTCATATTAATAATATATATAGAGATACAAATAATACTCAGATCAACGATTTTGTATCAAATGCAAAGACATTTTTCTTTAAGTATGAAATGAAAAGTCCCAAATTAGAATACAAAATTGAGGATTTGGAAATATCCATCATGTTTGATATAAAATTTGAGGATTATTATTATACAGTTAGTAACCTCAAAAACAAGCAATTTGATTATGGCTCATACCCATCTGATGAAGAAGTGGATGGGATAATAAGAAAATATAAAGAGGAAGTATTAGAAAAAATTGAAAAGAGAATCAAAGATTGAGTATAAGCAGTCTACCCCTTAATAACTGCCAATGGAGTCAACTCCACCTTTATTTCAACTAAATCCTCCTGCAAAGCCATTACCTCCTTGATATCTTTGTAAGAACTTGGAGCTTCGTCAAGATCGCTACGATTTCGGATTGCATGAATAATACCTTTCTCTTGAAGACGTGCCATCTCTGACTTGAGGTCTAATGTTTTTCGTGCTTTTGCCCTACTCATCACTCGTCCTGCACCATGCGAACAAGAGTTGAAAGACTCGGGATTTCCCTTACCTATCACTAAATAAGAGTTGGTGCCCTGCGAACCAGGAATCATACCCCACTCGCCCTTTTCGGCACGGGTTGCCCCTTTGCGGTGTACTATCACTTCGTTACCAAAGTGGGTTTCATAGACAGCGAAGTTGTGTGGCTTGTTTATAAAGTTTGAGAACTCAATATCTGGTATAACGTCTGTAAAAGCCTCCATTACTCGCTCCATCATTAGCTTTCTATTGTTGAGAGCAAAAGCCATGCAGTAGTTCATCTCTTTCAGATATAGATCGAAGTTGGGGCTATCCTTAAGGAAATAAGATAGATCGCGAGACACATCACGGTCGCCTCTATTATATGTTTCTTCAATGGCAAGCTTGTGATAATGTCCTGCAACGGTATAGCCAATATTTCGCGAACCTGAGTGAATCATTATCCAGATGAATCCATCGGACCCTCTTTGTATTTCAATAAAATGATTCCCTCCACCAAGTGTGCCTACTTGAAAGGCGGCACTTTCGAACTCCTGAATAACTATTGGTAGCTCCTCTTCAAGAGGTGGCATCCATTTGTCATCCTGCTTTGTGCTATGATGTTTAAATCCTACGGGTATCAACTTCCGAATTTGAGACATTATGCTTCTCAAATCTTTAAGTGAGATATCAGTTAAAGAAGTGCGAAGCGAGCACATGCCACAGCCAATATCCACACCCACAGCATTGGGTACTACTGCATTTTCAGTAGCCAGAATACCGCCAATGGGCATGCCATAGCCTTGATGAGAATCGGGCATGATGGCGATATGACTATACGCTATGCGAAGGTTTGCAAGATCTAATGCTTGTTGTAGTGCTCCTTCTTCAATATCTTTTATCCAAAGTTTAACAGGAATTCGCTCTGTAGTAATTTCTCTTATCATGCTCCAAATATAATAATATATTCTGTAATAGCTAAATCGACACACAGCGATAAGATTAAGTGTGGGAACAAAACAAGATTATTTACAACATAATTAGTATATTTGCACCCTAAAAATAAGATTATATGCAAGTTGTGTGAAAACTATGTTTTCTAACATGTACCAATTCAATTACATATTACGAATATGATGACTTCAAAAGAAATACGCCAGTCGTTTATCGACTATTTTGCTTCTAAACAACACCACATTGTGCCCTCGGCTCCAATGGTAATAAAAGATGACCCCACACTGATGTTTACTAATGCGGGTATGAATCAATTTAAAGATGTTATTCTTGGCAATGCTCCTATCAAATATCCACGTGTTGCCGACTCGCAAAAATGCTTAAGAGTGAGTGGCAAGCACAACGACTTGGAAGAGGTGGGACACGATACGTACCACCACACAATGTTTGAAATGCTTGGCAATTGGTCGTTTGGCGATTATTTCAAAAAAGAATCTATTGAATGGGCATGGGAATATCTTACGGAAGTATTGAAGTTGGATAAAGACAGGCTTTACGCATCAGTATTTGAAGGAAGTCCAAGTGAAAATCTGGAACGTGATGATGAAGCTGCATCTTTTTGGGAAGAATATTTACCAAAGCAACACATAATTAATGGAAGTAAGGATGATAACTTTTGGGAAATGGGAGATACTGGTCCTTGCGGTCCATGTTCTGAAATTCATATCGACCTACGACCTGACTCTGAAAGAGTAAAAGTAGATGCAGTTACCCTTGTTAACAATGATCACCCCGAAGTAATAGAGATTTGGAACCTTGTGTTTATGCAATATAATCGCAAGAGCGACGGCTCGCTTGAATCACTCCCTGCTAAGGTTATTGACACTGGAATGGGATTCGAGCGTTTGTGTATGGCAGTGCAGAGAAAACTTTCAAACTACGACACTGATGTTTTCCAACCACTAATCAACAAAATAGCCGAGATAACTGAAAATAAATATGCTGAAGATGAGAAAAAGGATATTGCAATGCGTGTTATTGCAGACCATGTCCGCACAATAGCCTTCTCCATTACTGACGGACAGCTCCCCTCTAACGCTAAAGCTGGATATGTAATTCGCCGCATTTTGCGCCGTGCCGTTCGTTATGGTTACACTTTCTTGGGTGTGCACGAGGCATTTATGTTTAAGTTGGTGACAACTCTCATTGAAACTATGGGGGATGCTTATCCAGAGTTAGAAGCTCAAAAAACATTGATAGAGAAAGTGATCAACGAAGAGGAGAACTCATTCCTTAGAACTCTCGAAACGGGCATCCGATTGCTTGACAGAGAAATAGAGAACCACAAAAAGAATAACAAAAGCGAATTAGAAGGTGAAATAGCTTTCCAACTATATGATACATTTGGATTCCCATTAGATTTGACCGAATTGATACTTCGAGAAAACGGGATGGAGGTTGATCATGCTGCATTTGATGTGCAAATGAACAAACAAAAAGAGCGTGCTCGTAATGCTGCATCAATGGAAACTGGAGATTGGGTGAAAGTAAGAGATGGTGAAGCAGAGTTTGTGGGATATGACAAAACTGAAGTAGAAACACAGGTATTGCGCTACCGAAAAGTAAAACAAAAGAATAAAGAGTTTTACCAATTAGTTCTTTCAAAATCCCCTTTCTATGCTGAGATGGGTGGACAAGTAGGCGACAGTGGATGGTTAATTGATGAAAATGGCACTAAAACTGAAGTTTTCGATACAAAGAATGAAAACAACTTAGCTGTACATTTAGTAAAACAATTACCTCAAAATATCAAAACTACATACTTAGCTTCAATAAATACTGAAAAGCGGCTTGCTACTGAGGCTAATCACACTGCCACTCATTTAATGCACGAGGCATTGAGAGAAGTTTTGGGCACTCATGTTGAGCAAAAGGGTTCGTATGTATCGCCAGATATATTACGTTTCGACTTCTCTCATTTCCAAAAAATGACAAATGAAGAGATACGTCAGGTGGAAAGAAATGTGAACGAAAAGATACGCAAGAATTTCCCTATAGAGGAACATCGTCACATGGCACTTGAAGAAGCTAAGGCACAGGGTGCTATGGCTTTATTTGGCGAGAAGTATGGGGATGATGTTCGTACTGTGAGATTTGGAACATCAATAGAATTATGTGGTGGAACTCACATTGCTACAACTGGAATGATAGGTTGTTTCCGCATAGTTAGTGAAAGTGCAATTGCTGCGGGGGTTAGACGTATTGAGGCAGTGACTGCTAATGGTTGTGATGAATATTTATACGATATGGAGGATACTCTTAGAACCGTTAAAGATGCTGTTTCGAGTACAGCTCCCGAGATCATGGTAGGTTTGCAAAAACTGATGAACGAAAATGAGGAGATGAAAAAGCGTATTCATGACTTCGTTAAAGAAAAAACTATGGAGTTTAAGAAAGAGATTATCTCAAGAAAGAAAGTAGTCGATGATGTTAACCTTTTTGTAATTGACGGCATCACCTTGGCTCCAGAAATAGTAAAAGATATAGCGTTTCAGATAAAAGGAGAGTTTACAGAATCGACAGCATTCATTTCTGCTACCGAATTTAACAAGCGACCAAGCCTAACAGTGATGTTGAGCGACGACTTAGTTGCAAATGGTCTTCATGCTGGCAACATGGTTCGTGACGCAGCTAAGCATATTCAAGGTGGTGGTGGTGGTCAACCACACTTTGCTACTGCTGGTGGCAAAAACTGTGACGGACTTAAAATGGCGTTTGAACAGCTTTTAAACAGTATTTAAATACCGTTCAAATACTGTTTTATTTAAATACAAACTTATAAAGTAAAGGTGATTGTTTGATTAAACACCAAACAATCACCTTTTTTATCATCATAATATAATTAAAACATGTGGCAGAAAATGGTTAGAATAAATACACTACCTTTGATGTCATATTATATATATATATCATCCCACTATAGTTTTAATGAATATGTTAGAACGGGATTAAACAAAATCAATAATGCAATTTGAAGATTTAAAAATTATTGAGCCTATATTGAAGGCTCTAAAAGAAGAAAAATATTCTGTTCCTACTTCTATACAAGAAAAAGCAATTCCAGTAATACTAAATAGAAATGATGTATTGGGCAGTGCCCAAACAGGAACAGGAAAAACAGCAGCTTTTGCAATCCCTATTATACAGCATCTCTACATCGACCGTCAGCAACAAAATAGTCCTCGCAAATTAAACGCTCTTATAATTACCCCAACACGAGAATTGGCAATACAGATTGGGGAAAGCTTTTCAACATATGGCAGACATACTGGACTAAAAAACACTGTCATATTTGGCGGTGTTAAGCAGAATAGCCAAACAAATGCGCTTCGCAGCGGTGTTGATATTCTTGTAGCAACTCCTGGAAGACTTCTTGATCTAATAGATCAGGGTTATATTAAATTGAATAATATCGAATATTTTGTATTGGACGAGGCAGACAATATGCTTGACATGGGATTTATTCATGATATTAAAAAAATCATAGCTAAATTACCTCCAAAACGTCAATCACTATTTTTCTCGGCAACTATGCCAGATAATATTGTAGGGCTTTCAAAACAGATTTTGAAGAATCCTACAAAAATAGATGTAAGTCCAATCTCTTCAACTGCCGATACAATACAACAATACCTATATTACACCAATAAATCAACTAAGATAGATCTACTAAATCACATACTCAAGGATCGGAAGATTGATCAAGTATTGCTATTTGCAAGAACAAAACATGGAGCTGACAGAATAGTGAAAAGTTTAATTAAAGAAAATATTAAAGCAGCTGCAATACATGGAAACAAAGCGCAGAATGCAAGACAAAGGGCTTTGCAACAATTTAAAGATGGAGATATAAGAGTGTTGGTTGCAACTGATATTGCTGCAAGGGGTATTGATATTGACAAACTAAGATATGTTATCAATTATGATATTCCGAATATAGCTGAAACTTATGTACATAGAATAGGAAGAAGTGGAAGAGCAGGAGATGAGGGGATATCAATATCCATTTGCGAGCCAGAGGACAATTCCTTCATAAAAGATATAGAAAAGCTGATAGACCAAAAGATAGAAGTGATAACAGATAATCCTTTTCAGCAAACAGAAATGCCTATGAACAAGAAGGAAAAACAAGAGTTCGAAAAAGAGAAAAACAGACGCAAACAGGAGTTTTTTGCAGCAAGAAAAAGAAATAAATCAAGTACAAGCAAGTTTAACGACAAAAGAAATTAATGAGTTTATATATGCCTGTAAAGAGTAAAGAACAAATTGAGATGATAGAAAATAATTACATAAGTAAGTTTCTAAATAAGTTCGACATTAAAGAGCTAAATGCTATGCAAATGGAGATGATAGAAACAATAAAAAAGAATTCCGACGTGGTTCTACTCTCGCCTACGGGAACAGGCAAGACTCTGGCTTTTTTATTGCCCTTAATGGAAAAGCTGGATGAAAATTGTTCGGAAATTCAAATATTAATTGTCGTTCCCTCTCGTGAACTTGCTCAACAAATAGAGCAGGTAGCTCGGAACATGGGATCAGGGTTTAAAATTAATGCCGTATTTGGAGGACGATCAGGGATATTAGACAAGATAGATCTAAAACATCGCCCTGCCATTCTTATTGGTACACCTGGCAGAATAGCCGACAGAATGAGAAGGGATAATTTTTCATTGGAATGTATTAATACAATTGTATTAGATGAATATGATAAATCGTTGGAAATAGGATTCGAGAAAGAAATGACTGAGATTATTGAATCATTGCCAAATGTCAAGCAAAGGATTCTTACTTCAGCTACCAGCGATGCTGAAATACCTGCGTTTGTGGGATTGAAGAAACCAGTATTTATAAAGAACGACCAAAGTGGTAGTTCTCAATTAGCTATGAAAATAGTTACTTCACCCGAGAAAGATAAGCTTCCAACTCTAAAACAAACCCTTTCATATATCGGCAGCAAGCCAGGAATTATCTTTTGTAATTTCAAAAATGCTTTAGATAGGATAAGTGATTACTTGACTGAAAACAATATTTACCATGAATCCTATCATGGTGATATGGAACAGATAGATAGGGAACGCGCATTAATCAAATTCAGAAATGGCACTACTCAACTTCTTTTGGCAACCGATTTGGCTGCTCGTGGACTTGATATTCCCGAAATAGAATTTATTATTCACTACCATCTTCCACCACACGAAAAAGAGTTTACTCACAGAAATGGGCGCACTGCTCGCATGAATCGCAATGGTGCTGCATATATTCTGCAATGGGAAGGAGAAGAACTACCTGAATTTATTAAAAATATTAATCCACAAACCTTAAATATTGAAGAAGAGCTACAAGACAACCTTCCTTCACCAATAAAATGGAAAACACTTTATATTACAGGGGGGAGACGAGATAAAATATCTAAAGGGGATGTTGCTGGTCTGTTTTTAAAGCAAGGTCAGATTCAAAATGATCAATTGGGAATTATTGAAGTCAAACAGGATTGTACATATGTTGGAGTACATTCCGAAATTGCTGAAATGATCATAGAGAAAACAAATAATACAAGGCTCAAGAAAAAGAAGGTGAGAGTAAGTATTATCTGACAACAAAAAATATGGCTGAATAGTTATTAGAATTTATTATTTTGTTAAAATAAACACCCTCTGTACTTAAATTAAAAATAAAAGGATATATTTGTCCTGATTAATTTAAAGATATTATTTTTAAGATACAATTGAAGTGAAACATAACAAAACAATGAAGTTTTTCAGGAAGTACCACAAGTGGTCGGGCATTATTCTTATGCTACTCCTGATATTATTTTCTATCTCGGGAATTATACTAAATCATAGAAGTCAGTTGGCTGATTTTTCAGTTAACAGAAACGCACTTCCAAAATATATAAGATATAACAATTGGAATAATGCAGCCGTAAAGGATATGTATCCCGTTGGCAACGATAGCCTCATGGTGTATGGAAATATTGGTGTATGGCTTACTGATAGCACCCTAATTGATTTTCAGGATCTAAACAATGGCTTTCCAAACGGAATTGATAACAGAAAGATTGCAAAGATAATTAAGTATAACGACAATATATTTGCAGGCACGCTTTATGGATTTTTCAAATACAACAAAACAGATGATCATTGGGAAAAGCTGATTCTACCACTGAAAGAAGAGAGTGTGGTAGATATGTACATCAAAGATAATGTAATGTATGTGATGTTGCGCTCCCATCTACTTACAACAAAAGATGGATTGGAATTTGAAGAAGTTGCCCTACCCGCCCCTGATGGATACGACAACAAGATTGGACTTTTCAAAACACTGTGGGTAATTCATAGTGGTGAGATTTATGGAGATATAGGTATCTTAGTTGTTGATTTGATTGGCGTAATTATGGTTTTCCTTACCATTACAGGCTTCATATTATATCTAAGCAAAGAGAAGATTAGAAACAAAAAAAACAATCCAGAAATAAGAAAGAAGCATATAACTCGATATAAGTGGAACCTTAAGTGGCATAATAAAATAGGATGGATTACAATAATATTCCTTTTTATAAACACTACTGCAGGAATGTTTCTTCGCCCACCACTCTTAGCAGCTATATTTACATCAAACGTTGCTAAAATTCCATATTCTGAGCTTGACACTCCAAATGCATGGTACGATATTTTGAGACGAGGTATGTATCTACCTGAAGAAGACATGCATATCATTTCCACATACGATGGGTTTTATTACTCCTCTGATAATTTTAGCACAATTATTAGGTTTGAAAATCAACCACCAGCGAGCGTAATGGGAGTGACTGTATTTGAATGTTTGGGAGAAGATAAACTTCTTATTGGTTCATTTGAAGGATTATTTGAATGGAACTATAAATCAGGATATGTATATGATGTGATGAAAAAGAAAGTTTACATTGCTCCTACTAAAAAAGGTCCTCCTGTAGGCGATTTCATGATAAGTGGCTATGGATTTGATAAGAATAACAATAAGATAATATTTGACTATATGCAGGGTGTTGTAGGCACTGATGCTAAAGCAGATTTCCCTGAAATGAGTAGCGAGGTGTTAAAAAAATCACCAATGTCTCTATGGGGATTATCTCTCGAGATTCATACTGGTAGAATTTATCAACCATTTCTGGGAATATTCTATATTTTGGTTGTACCATTAGTAGGGTTATTCACACTATTCAATTTGATTACAGGTTTTGTTATATGGTATAAATATTATTGGAGAAGAAAGAAAAGATAAATTTATAAATAATATCCACCCCTGCTTCGATATTAAAGATATCTCGAAGCAGATCATGCGATCTATTTCTCGGTTCTCCCACTCACACAAAAGACCACTTAATAATATCTACTCTTCATTCGTAGTAAAGAGTTATTTTTTCTATCAAGTCTTTCCTTTTGATCAGTTCTTAGTTTAAAAGCCAAAATTAAGAACCAAAGAACATAAATAGGAATAAAAGCATAGAAAGAATAACCTTTGTTGAAAACAAAAACGATGAAAAGCGTAAGTACAGACACAGTGAAAAAGAGCGCCAAGAAATCGATAAACTTTTTACGGGTGTTGTTCATTGTTGCCATAACAGTCGTCGTAAAAATTAGAATATCAAGACAGCAAAAGCTTAACATCAATGACAATTATTCACAGCAAATTAGTGAATCAGCAGAGGCAAATACTATCACAACGCATTTGTGAGGAGCACAACGATTTAATGATATCTCAAATATAATATTTATATTTCAATATTCCAAAGGTGAGACAATATATCCCCACAAAATATTTAATAATCAAATAGTTCCTCAATCTATATTTATACTTGATTGGATTCGTTATTATCAACAAATGGAAATAATTTATCAAGCAACAAAATTATAAGATAGAAAAGAGTCATAAAAATAAAAATGCCTATTAAGCCAATGGCTGAAATTAATAATGATATCTCAATATTTGAAGTCATAATTGTGGATATTTAGGTGAATAGTGGAACCAAAGTTAAGATAATACCTCCAGCGATGACCGATCCAATCTGTCCACCAACATTTGCGCTAATTGCTGGCATCAAGAGGTAGTTGTATGGATCTTCTTTCTGACCCATTTGATGGATAACTCTTGCTGACATTGGGAAAGCAGAAATACCGCAAGCACCAATCATGGGATTAATTTTATTGCCTTCTTTGCGGAAAACATTCATAATTTTCGCAAAAATTACACCACCAAAAGTATCAAACACAAAAGCAAATAGTCCGAGTCCAATAATTATGAGTGTATCAACACGGATAAACTTATCGGAAGTCATTGTACTGGCTATTGTTATTCCAAGCAATATGGTCACCAAACTTGCCAGCTCGTTCTGTGCAGCCATCGACAACTTATTTAGAACTCCACACTCGCGAATAAGGTTGCCAAACATTAGGAAGCCTATCAGCGCAAGAGACGATGGAGCAATGATGCCCGCAACAATTGTAATTACAATAGGAAAAACAATAAGTGCCTTTTTAGAAATTTTTTTGTTTGATTGGCTCAGACCAGTCATCCTTATCATACGTTCTTTTTTTGAAGTCAACAGCCTTATCACTGGTGGTTGAATGATAGGCACCAAAGCCATATAAGAATATGCGGCAACTGATATTGGTCCCAATAGATTTGGTGCAAAGCGTGAGGCTACAACAATGGATGTAGGACCATCAGCAGCTCCAATTATTCCAATAGAGGCGGCTTCACGCAAGTCATAGCCCAAAGCAGATGCCAGGAACATAGTCATAAATATACCAAACTGAGCAGCAGCTCCAAACAACAGTAGCGATGGACTTCTGAAGAGAGGTGAAAAATCAATCATTGCTCCTATTGCAATAAATATCAGCAACGGAAATATCTCTGTAATAATTCCTGCATTGTAGAAAATATTTAGTACACCCTCTACCGTTTCACCCGTTGATGGGTCAATTTGTGTTATGGCTGATGATAGTGGGATGTTTACTAATATGGAACCAAAGCCTATTTGAAGTAGCAACGTTGGCTCATAGTTTTTGACAATAGCAAGATATATTAGAACAAGACCAAGGGCAATCATTATTAAATCTGGCCAGGTCATCCCAGCAATTGCTGGCATTAGGTTATGAAACTCCATATAGCAAACAATAGTAAGCCCTCTGTAAACTCCGTCTATTCCCATTAGTTTTTACGGTATACCTTTG
>CAZNRT010000083.1:0-12147 GCA_964575445.1 uncultured Proteiniphilum sp.
CAAAAAAACATAATACAATAGTTGAAAAAAGTGGTTTTCAGTGTTAAACGTTCACGTCTCTTAACGCAAACAAATGTTAATCATATTTGTTTGCGTTTTGCGTTACTAATATAGTTGAAGAAAAATCACAAACATATTATAGAACTATTACTCTATAGAACTTAAGCAACGGCGTAGATACAAAAACATTAACGAACTATTATTATTATAAGGTTTGGGAAACTAAAGTTAATAATCTATCTATAATCATTTGGATCAACTATTGTAGAAGCAATGTATCTATATGGTTTTGCATTTCTCTGATGCACATTATTCCAATAATAGATAATCACCAATCCCCCATCTTCTCTTTGCACCATACGAGGATAACCACAATCTCTATTAGCACCATCCATAGCTCTAACAACAATCTCATCACCCCATGACAATCCTTCGTCTGAACTAATCTTTAAGTTAACTCGCGACCCATTCTCGCTTCTATAGATATAAGATAGCGCAAGTCGCCCATCTTTTAGTTGAACCAATGCTGGGGGAGTACCACCTCTTCCAGCATCATGAATAGGGTCAGGAAGTCTATTCCATGATTTGCCATTATCCTGAGACAAGTAGCTCGTCAACAAATCTCTTCCTCCAGCTGTTCGAGTTCTTATTACTGTGAACAGTTTGTTTGATGACAATCTTACTGAAGACGGCATTATATCGAACCCCTTATGCTCGTCACCAATCCATGAGACAATATTCCAGTTGACTCCACCATCATAAGTGCGTGCCAATGCCACTCGCCCCTCCTGCTTGTTTGCTTTAGCTACTGTAATAAAGGCACTAATTTCTTTTTCACCATCAACAATATAGTCTGTTCGAGAAGCAACACCCGAAGTACCCATTTCAGGAAACCAAAATGCTCCTTCCCAGCTCTTACCCTTATCCACAGAATAATAAAAATGTGATGGACCATTATCATTATTGTGACGCTGAATTGTGAAAACAAAATTGGGGTTTGTAAAATCTGGCATCGATTTGGAAATAATCTGTGGCAACTTTGATTTATCATCACTCACATTATTATCATGCCCCCATGCAGTCTGTCCAGCTTCATACGCATCTTCAATTGACCATGTCTTGCCTCCATCCAAGCTTCGAGCATATTTATTTCTACCAGAATGCCTATCATATGTATGCAAACCATCAAGATCTTTATGCTCAGACTCAACAAAGCCGACCAATATCTCATCTCCCCACACCCAAATACCATTATTTGCAGGCCAACCAGCATACTTCCCTTCTTGATAGAAAACGATGCCATGATCAATTTCACAATTAGAGTTCATTTTGCCATGATTGGAACTTGAAAAAGATTGAGTCCCAACCATAAAGAGTGAAATATATAAACTCAGAGTCAATTTATTAATAATAATTCTCATAAAGTAATAATATAATTTAGTTTTAGCGGATCGTTCTTTATCTATTCAGACATATTTTTGATATATGGCAAATCTATTAGCTCCTTAAATCCATAGAAGTGCTTAGCATTTAGCCCTAAAAATCTAATTTTTTCTTCTTCAGTCATAAGGTTTGACTTACATACAAAGTCATAAGACATGCGATATGTTATAGCGGTTATAGTACGTGGATAGTCCGATCCCCACATTAACTTTTCAATCCCCACCAATGAAATAGCCTCTTTTATTGCCCACACAGCTCCAGTAAAAGGATAGAACTCATCGTTGAACAACCATGTAATTCCACCTGATTCAATCATAACATTATTATGTCGAGCCAATTTAATTTGTTGTTGCCAGTTGGGACGTGTAACCATCCCAAAATGACCAATAGCAACTCTTAGGTTGGGATACTCTGCAATGATTTCTTCCATTTCTGCAACTTGAACATCACCATCAGCCAAATCAATCGATAAGAAGATATCATTTTCTTCCATCATTTTAAATATGCTCATCATTTTATCATCAGTGAGCCACACTCTGCCATCAGAAAGTAAGAATCTATTAGCAGGAAGCTTTATACCTTTATATCCTTGTGAGATGATACTCTTTGCATGTTCTAAGTAATCATTTTTACGAACATCCACCATTCCACAACATATAAAACGATCTGGATATTTATTCTGAACACTTAACAAATAGTCATTTTGCAATCCATCAATATATTCTTGAGTAATTACGGCAGCAGATACTTGTGCATAGTCCATGTTGGAAAGAAATATCTCAGCAGTATTTTGTCCATCAATCATAAAAGGTGGCACCATTTGACGAACTTCTCCCATGAAAAGAGATTTGCCATTATCCAATGTTTTTATTTTCTTGCCCTCAACTTCAGTATCTTGATGAAGCCACAAGTGAGCATGAGAATCTATAATTTTATACTCCATTTGTTTAGAATTAAAACTCAATCATCAATTTAAAGACTTTCCCAGGATTTTCACTCCAATACTCTAATGCTTCCTGTGCATTCTCAGGTGCATATATCTTATTAATTAAGAAAGAAGGAATACCATTTTTTTTGAAGTATTCGATAACTGCACGAAAATCTTCGGGCATAGCATTCCTTGATCCTCTAATATCTAACTCTTTTTGGACAAAGTTCTTAGTTTCAAATGATACTTCCGATTTAGCATAGCCAATATATACAACCCTCCCTGTAAAAGCAACCTCATTAACAGCAATTTGATAAGTAATAGGAGAGCCTACTGCTTCTATAACTACATCTGGTCCCATATTATTAGTGATTTTCATCAAACGCTGATGAACGTCTTCTGATTTAGAGTTTATACCATGCGTTGCTCCCAATTGCTTTGCTATTGAAAGCTTTTCATCATCAATATCCATTGCAATAACATTTGCTCCGCGCAAAGCAGCTCTCACTATTGCACCTATTCCTATCATTCCACATCCAATTACTAATACAGTATCTATATCTGTAACCTCAGCTCTGGAGACAGCGTGAAACCCCACGCTCATTGGCTCCACAAGTGCGATATCTTTAACGTCAATTTCTGGTGCGATAATAATCTTCTGCCATGGTACAGAAATGTACTCACACATTGCACCATCTCGCTGCACTCCAAAAGTTTGGTTGAACTGACAAGCATTTGGCCTCCCATTTCTGCACGAAGGGCAAAATCCACAGTTTGTGTAAGGGTTAAGCGTAACCACCATCCCTTTTATGATAGACTCTGGCACACCATCAGTCACCTGCTCAACAATTGCCCCAATCTCATGACCTGGAATAACAGGGAGTTTCACCATAGGATTCTTACCCGAGAAGGTGTTCAAATCAGAGCCACAGAAGCCCACATATCTAATTTTCAACAAAACATCACCCGCTTTTGGCGATGGCTTTTCTATTTCAATGAGCTCTACCTTGTTTATATCAGTTATTTTGATTGCTTTCATATATTGTATTATATAGTTTGTTTTAGCTATTAAGCCATGTATCTCTAAAACGTGGTTCTAATATTTTTTGCACATCTATAAGAAGCTCTTCGTCCATCGGTTCTTTTGCCCACTCAATATTTTGAAGAACAGAAGATGCTCGTGTAGTGCTGAATAGTGTGGTTGCTATTCTTGGATTTGATATCGAATATTGAATTGCCAATTTCTCTATACTTTTACCCTTAGATTTACAAAATCCCGTTGCCTTTTTAGTTAGTGCTTGTAATGGTTTAGGGGCAGGATGCCATTCGGGAGCGCCCCTTTCAGTAAGTAGTCCCATTGAAAAAGGCGACGCATTTATAACACCAACATTATTTTCTTCGAAGAAATCAAGATAATCAACTAAGGCATCATCATTAAGAGTATAATGACAAAATGAAAGAATACTTTCTACCATTCCTGGTGATACATTTTTTATAACATATTCAAAATGACGCAAAGTCAGATTCGTAATACCTACATGCTTCACAATTCCCTCTTTCTTCAATTCGGTAAGTGCTGGAAGAGTTTCATTGCATACAAGATTTAAATCTGCAAACTCAATATCATGAACATTTATCAAATCTATGTAATCAACATTCAATCTGTCCATGCTTTCATATACGCTTTCTTTAGACCTTCGAGCAGAATAATCCCAATGATTCTTCCCTTCTTTTCCATATCTTCCAACCTTAGTAGAAAGATAATAACGATTTCGCTCGATATGTTTCAATGCCTTACCCAAAACCTGCTCAGCCTTTAGATGACCATAATAAGGCGACACATCAATAAAGTTAATTCCATTGTCTATTGCCACACCAACTGCTTCAATTCCCTCTTCTTCTCGCAAAGAATGAAATACGCCACCTAATGAAGATGCACCAAAACTCAATGCTGACACCTTCATTCCTGTATTGCCAATTTCTCTATATTCCATAGCTTAATTATTGGATTATTTTTTATGCTTTTCTCCAAACTCTGTTTGTTGTTTTTCCACCTCATCCAGCATTTTGTTCCTTTCCTCTTCAGTAAATTGTTTCTTATCGCCCTGTGAGGAAACCACAGAACCATCCTTGTTAAAGCCACTATCTTCATCCAAATATGAAAACTCAAATTGTTCTGGAACACTTTCAAACTCTATCTCTGTTGACGTTGCAGCATGAGTACCCTCAAACAAAACCCTCGCCTGCACCTTAATCTTACCCGCATTCTTTGTTGATTTTATCAACACTGGAGCTGAACCAAATTCTACAACACGCGGATTGGCTCCTATTGAAGCATCTCCTATTATAGAGCCTTCTCCCTCAACAGAGAACAGAATATTGTCTTTTGCCAATCGCTTCACATTACCATTATCATCAGTAACTTCAGCTACAACCACAACAAAATCAGATCCATTAGCAATTAAAGGCTTGTTTTCGTTGTCAATATATAATCTGAGCTTTGTTGATCTTCTTGACGGCATTTTTTTATGAGTTGCCACTACCTCTCCATTAATAATACCTTCAGCCACAAAGCTTACTATCTCCCAGTTCTTCTGAACATAAGTATAATCTCTCATCTCCCAAAAATCATGTACATTTTTGAAAACTATAGGAGCATTAGGAATACCCTTATCTGGATGTGATACTTTCTGAATCAATGTATCCTTTTCGTAAGTTATCAATCTCACTGAGTCGCAATTACTGAAGACTACTACATCCTTATCGGAGAATGGTGTAATTTCATGTGCAATATATACCATAGGACCCACATCTGCGGTTGGGTGAGAGGCTTTCGCATTTACCTGACTTTTAAACATCTGAAAAGCGTACTTAGTCTGTCTAAAGGCATCAAGTATTCCACCCCAATAAGGATCAGGATGATATCCTCGTTGATGATCTACTGGGTGCCATTGTGCACCACCAATAAATTGACTCGAAGTATTAAACATTGCACCATAAGATTCCGCCAACGATAGTGCTTGAACAAGTTGAGGACGTTCACCCCAGCTACGAGAGGCACGATTATTGTTATTATGTGCATACCAATCATCCACATTCTCGCCAAACTCACGTGTAAAGATTGGTTTGTCAGCCTTTCCTTCATCTTCGGGCCAGCCGTAAACTAACTCATAATTATCTGCAACGCCCGCCGAATGCAAATCGCCCGCAGCAAAGGGGGCTCCTGGATAAGGGAACTCATCCCTTGTAATCTGCAACGCATGCAATGAGAAATCAAGCGGGAATCGTGTCTCATTCAATATTGGCTCCCATACCAACACAGATGGATGATTTCTATCACGACGAATCATATCACGAATATTCTCATATACCAATTCAGCAAACTTTGGATCTTTATTCCAATACTGCCATCCAGGTGTAGCTACAATCACAAACAAACCCAACTCATCACAAGCATCCATAAATGAAGGGTCTTGTGGATAGTGTGCTACACGAATAATTTCACAACCTGCATCACGAAGCTTTTTTGCATCACGCCAATGTTGAGTATTGGGAACAGCATTACCTATATATGCAAAATCTTGGTGACGATTAGCTCCAATCAGTTGTCCGTAGGGTTCTCCATTGAGATAAAAACCATCTTTACCCTTAAATTCTGCTTTGCGAATTCCAATTCTTGTAGTACCACCATCAACAATATTTTTATCATCGATTACTTTAGAATTTACCCTATACAGATATGGAGTCTTAGGTGACCATAAATTAGGATTGCTAACTACCATCTTTTGTTTGATTGTCTTGGACTCTCCTGCAGACAATGACACACTATTTCTTTGAGTTCTGATTACATTTCCCTTATCATCACACAACTCCGAAAGCAAGACAACTGACTTTCTCTTCGAATCACTATTTTTTATTTCAGTGTCAACATAAACCTCAGCACTTTTAGAACTGATATTATCATAATGAACAAATACACCACCTCCAGCTACTTTATTTGCATCTATGGCGTCAGTTATAGCTACTTTTGATTTGGCAATTAACCACACATCACGATAAATGCCACCATGATATGTAAAATCAAGAGTGTATTGAGGTTTACCCGGGGGGTAACTTTTGTCGTCACTATTATCAGCCATTACTGCCACTATACACCTCTCTCCAGGTTTGACACCTGCATCAGTAAGCGAAACACTAAAAGGTAAGTATCCCCCAAAGTGCTCTCTCACTTTCTGACCATTGACATATACAATGGCTTTTCCCATTATAGCCTCAAAGTAAATTGATATATCTCTATCCTTTAGAGACTCATCTACCTCGAAATGTTTCCTATACCAAATAACTCCCTGATAATTTCTACCACCACTTGCTTCAGCAGGCACCAATGAAGCTGAATGAGGCGTAGTAATAACTTCCCACGAAGTGTCATCCAAATCTATTGAGTCTCCATTATCTACATCTCCTTTATGGAATCTCCATCCAGGGTTGAAATTATATACTTTTCTACCACTATCCTTTAATTGAATAAAACCCGCTACTGAGGTTTCAATCCTTGTTGTATTTGCGTTGGCATTCAAAAATGAAAGCGCAAACAACGAAACAAATAAAGCAATGTACTTTCTCATATATATATATTTATTTTTTTATCATATTTACAATATCACTTTCACGAACTGCAGGCACAACATTGATTATTTTCAATTCACCTGCAATTAGTTCTGCCTCTATCGTTGTATTATTTGCTACATGCAGCTTGAAATGAACATCCCATTCTTTGGGCCAAGCGGGGAATAAATATATTTTCTCACCATCAGTTTGAACCAGCATCTCTTGCAGTCCTATCATTCCACTACCACCCCAATTGAGATCAGGAGTCCAATCGAAACCTGGTCCCCAAAAGGCGGGATATCTAAAAGGACCATTTGCCATCTTCAATAGGGTTAGACGCTTTGCCTCATCAGTTAGCCCCAGACATGCTGCAAAAATATTATCCTGTTTCCATCCCACATGACTTCTAAACCTAAGTACATCAGGGTCGTAATTATATGTATTTCTTCCCAACTCTATATTATCCTTTCCCACACCGATTGTTCTCCATGGGAAAACAGGGTACAACTGTGGAGCTTCCACATTATTCAATCTCTCCCACATTTTCGCTGGTGATATTGTCTTTTTGCCATCGATCTCTCTATACGATATTGGTGGGATTCGCAAATACATAGAAGACCACTTCTCATAGTCAGATGTCCCTTCAGTATAGCTCATCATACCCTCGAATACTCCTTTTAACGATGAAATTGTGGATGTAGCATTATATGCCATTTTATATGTCTCCAATGCAGTACCTGGATATAGTATTAGATGGCCATTGTCATCCAATGTTTTTCTCCCCCTCATCTTAGCCAAATAGGTGTAATGTTCGTCAAAGAAAGTAAGACAACTCTCCACCAATGGTATGTATTTAGAAATATCATCACCATTATATCTATTGGTTTCTAAAATCATGTGGCAAAATTCCAATACTGTATCCCACTGATATTCCAACCATGCATTATACTCAATACCCTTATCAAAATACTCAGGACGCTTCCAACCATATTCACTTGGATTAGGGAAACCAAAATTCTCCATTTGTTCGGTAAAGCAAGCACCTTCATGTCCCCAATATGCCTTAGTGCGTGCTTCTGCATTTCTTAGAAGATTCAGATAAAAATCAAATTGAGGTTTCATCAATTCAAAGTCACCACTTTTCAGCATTGGGAAATAAACTAATCTTTGATTCTGAGCAGTGAATGTACCACCACCCCATTTCCGAAAATCGGGAGTAAATACAAAAGATGAGTCAACAAAAGATGGGTCAAATGCAAAAAGTCCACCGTTAAACTTTGTGGGATATACGCCCCTTGTGTTGCATCCCAACATATAGCGAAATAGTTGATAGTTGCGCCCAACTTTCCATGGTTCAGAATTTACATCATTCTTGTTTATAGATATAAAACTGCGACTCTGAAACTCCTTCCACCAGTTTTGGGTCCTTAACTTAGACTTAGAGTCAAATGCCGACTTAGAAACCTGATTCAACTCACGTTTCCATACATCCACTTCCTCCACTTGAGTATTGTGAAGTGCTATATAAAAGCGATGAGACTTAGCGGGCTTCTTACTTATAAAGCTCCAATATTTGTAGTCGGTACCAACATACTCGCCCAAGCCAGTGTTTGAATATGATATATTATCACCCCACAACTTTCCACCAGATATTAAATTCTTCACTGGATTAAATAGCTTGTGCTTGATTGAGTCCAGTCCTTGTTGCTCAACAACAACATCAAATATATTTGGAGATTCATTCTTATGATAGAAATAAACTTCATTATTGTTTACCTCAATTATATCTTGCTTTGTAGATAATCCCTCAGGAATCACCCATTTATATGAGTTTTGATTAGCCTCATGCTTTCTGATTGGTCTATCCTTATATCTCCAGTTTTCATAAAACAGCTCTGTCTCTATTTTCGAAGAAGCATCTACCTCGAAATGAACAATCGGTTTGTTTACATCCACCCATATCTGCACCTTTGCATCTCCACTATATATTTCCACACAACCTTTGTTGATGTCCAATACCTGCCTGAAATTATCAGAAGTAAATGGGTTAGGGGTAAGTCTCAATCTCACCCTACCAGCCTTTAGCAATGTATTGTTTTCATCAAACGAACCACTGCGAGCAATGTAGAATAAAATATCATCACCCTCTACCCACACATTTAGTCCAATATCTCCACCACCACAAGGCATTGACTCGTGAGACCCAGCACTCTGCGTATGCCACACGGGATTATATACTTTTACATTGTATTCCTTTCGCTGCGAGAAAACAGCAAAGGGAATACAAAGCAAGCATACAAATACTATATATCTAATTTTATTCATCACCAATTATCAGTTCTAAAAGATGAAACGGGCAATCCATCTACACCAAATAAGTCACCCTGAGCAAAATTGCTGAAAGCATATCTCACAGCTACTGGACTTTTCACAGCATCCGATCTCACATAAACTTTGCTTCTATTAACCCACGCCTCTGCCTTATGAAATTGACGATCCTCGCCTGCTATTTCAAAGTTTTCGAAAGCATTATTTAGACTTGATATCCACATATCTGCTCTATCAAAACTCAAAACAATAGTATCCCCTTCTATTTGCATCTCTTTATAAACAGGCGAATCACCATTGATGCCCTCAATACCATATGTTTTACTTAAAGCCTGCAAGGCAAGACGTTCAGCTACAATTCGCTTATGTGGAGGATGAATACCAAGCTCATTACCCAAATCCATCAGTACAGCCATTCCCGAATTTGGGATTTCATCTTCTGCCTTCATCTGAGCTTCTCTTAGATATGCAGAATTGATAACTTCTTTCCCCTTCTCTGTAACTATGGCATAATCATAAGGAGCTATCTGACAATAGTAAAAAGGAAATTCTCCCTGCTCCCAGCGAGAACGCCATTCGGATACCATAGTTTTAAACAACTCTAAGTATGATTCTTGCCTGTCATAATTAGACTCTCCCTGATACCAAATTACTCCACGCATAGCAAAACCCTCTAATGGAGCAATCATTGCATTATACAATGTGGTCGGAGTTCTATTCTTTTCTTTTATATCACTTTCATCCTTTGGAAGTGTCACTTCCGAAAATGAAGACAACATATCCTTATCCATCCAAGATTCAATCCAAGATCCTCCCCAGCTCGAGCAAATCAAGCCTACTGGAACATCCAGTATCTCATTGAGCAATTTACCATAATGATATCCTACTGCACTAAACTCTTTTACTGTTATGGGAGATGCAACTTTCCATTCACCTGAAACATCAGTTTGCACTTCCAATGTGGAGTTTCTTTTTACAGTAAATAGTCTTATATTTTGGTTTTTCGATCTCAAGATATCCATACTTGAGCCCTCTACTGGCTGATTCTTATATCCTTTCATTGGCATTTCCATATTAGATTGACCTGAGCACAACCAGACCTCACCAATGAGAATATCTTCAAGTAGTACGGGAGGATTGTTTCCCTCCTTAAATGTGATAGAATATGGACCACCAGCCGAAGGAGTTTCAACAAAGACTTTCCAGCTACCATGTTCATCAGCTTTAGCAATCATCTGTTTGTTATCCCACGATGTTGATACCACAATATCAGCTCTCGGAGATGCAGTTCCCCACAATGGTACATTCATTTGCTGCTGGAGTACCATTCCATCAGCAATAAACTTAGGAAAAGATATCTCTGCTTTAGACAACGATGATATCGATACAAAAAAGATAATCAACAAAAACGATTTTATATTTCTGCACATAAACTTCAAATGTTTTACTTAGACAATATAATACTTAATGGACCCATTAACCCTGACGCCTGCAATGGAATATCTTCTGCCCAATGTGGAGTGTTAGTCCAGATAGATGAGTCTACAATTTCATTTTCATTCACTCCCTTCATGCGGTTTGTCCATCCATTCACAACTCGTATCTCAAGTTGATTTTGACCCTGTCTCACAGCTTTTGTTATATCTATTCTGTTTGGGAAAGTCCAGATCGTTCCACAGTTCACTCCATTCACAATCACTTCAGCCATATCTTTCACCTCTCCCAAGTCTAATGAAACTTTTGCATTTACAGTTTCTTCATCAAACTTGAATGATGTTTTATAGCTTGCAGTTCCCGAATAATATTTGATCCTTCTATCATCTGATTTGCTCCAATCGAACAGCTCGCCTACAGTCAATACGACTGAAGGATCTTTCTCGAACTTTATTTCCCACTTTTCAATCTTTACTGGCAATTGTTTAGCCTCTTCACTATTAGGAGCATCATCGATAGACTTGTTTCTAAACACAACAAACAGAGATTGATTAGGATACATTTCTAACGAGATCTTAGTTCTGGTTTGGCTCATTTCATAATCTTTCAGATCAACAATTTCTCCCGTCACAGGATTCCACAACTCGGGTTGCTTACCCGAAATTCTAAATGATATGTCAAACTTTTTGTCCTCTTCAAGCTGATTCGATACAAAATAAATATCCATGCCTTGTCCTGCACGATGAGTCCAAGCAATATCTTTCTCCCCAAACAGTTTAACATCTCTTTCTAAATCGAATTGACTAAAGTCCGATTGTCTATAAGGTAACTTATAATGAGAAGCTACCGACCAAGCCTTATCAGACAACTCATTATAATCGGCAGATGCAAAAGAGAAAGAGTTAGAATAAGCTCCCACAGGTTTGTCACCCAACAAAACTACCACTCCTTTGCTTTGCAATTCATTGATCTTCTGTAATACCTCATAGCTCATTAATTCACCATTAGGAGATAAAGAATGTGGAAGGGGAAAAACTACAACTTTATATTCCATTCCCCCATCCAAAATCATCTTACTATCCTTGATACTGCTCATGTTTAATAAAATATCTTTATTGAACGAATCATAACTATATCCATTCAAAGCATCAATCCATTGCGAGGCGTCAGTAATATTAGCTGAATGAGTAACACCCACGGGCATCACCCTAAGCGGTTGTCCCACATTAGCTAGTCTTCCTGCTTCAGCTTCAACTTTCTCTTTGCCAAAGATTCCAGGTAATGATTTCACTAATCTCTCTGGTAATACCGAACGGCGGGGAGTCTCCTCACCATTAAATACTGCAATATCTATTATAGGTTTGCCAAATTGCAATAATGTTTGACATCGTGCTATATAGTCGATC
>CAZNRT010000084.1:0-12122 GCA_964575445.1 uncultured Proteiniphilum sp.
AACGAAGAGTCTCAATAATTTTGTAACTGATAAATAAAGATAAACTTGATAATAATGATAGCTCAACATCTACGGGGGGAGATGGCTGGGATTTCAAACAATTTGATGCTATTGTATCTAATCCTCCATATTCTATAAAGTGGATAGGGAGTGACGATCCCACTTTGATAAACGATTATCATTTTGCCCCCGCTCGCGTGTTGACACCAAAAAGGATGTTGACCACGTAGCCATCTCAGTTGCACTGTGGCTAAGATTGATGCACTCAGGGTGGAGATTGATGAAATTGTGGAGAGAATTGAGAATTATATAATCAATATCAACTTAAAGAAAATATTTACGGATAATGAATTAGATGGAAAATCAGTTGTTCGAAAATTTAGAATATCTGATTCTGATGGTGAAAGCTAAAAAGAAATAAATAAAAAATGAGCGAAATAATTATATATACCACAGAGGACGGGCTGACAAAAATTGATGTTCAGCTTGAAGAAGAAACCGTTTGGCTAACTATTAACCAAATGGCAGAATTATTTAATAAAAGTCGCTCGACTATCAATGAGCATATTTTAAATATATACAGTGAGGGAGAACTTAATGAGGAACAAACTAAGAGAAAAATCGGAATTACCGATTTTTCTACTAAACCAACCAATCACTATAATCTCGATGTCATAATATCTGTAGGTTATCGAGTTAAATCTATACAAGGTACTCGATTTCGCCAATGGGCAACTCAGCGACTAAAGGAGTATATTATCAAGGGTTTCGCCATGGATGATGAGCGTCTTAAAAATCTTGGTGGAGGAAATTATTGGAAAGAATTGCTTGATCGCATTCGTGATATACGCTCAAGTGAAAAGGTAATGTATCGTCAGGTTTTAGATTTGTATGCTACGGCTACGGATTATGATCCAAAAAGTGAGGAAAGTTTGTTTTTTTTTAAGATAGTCCAAAACAAATTGCATTATGCTGCTCATGGCAACACGGCAAGCGAAGTAATATATATGCGGGTGGATAGAGACAAGCCTTTTGCTGGCTTAACAAACTTCAAGGGAGAGCAGCCTACACAAGCTGAAGCTATGATAGCAAAAAATTATTTGCAAGAAAAAGAGCTCAAAGTGCTCAATAATCTGGTTGCTGCCTATTTTGATTTAGCTGAATTAAATGCTATTGAGGAGAAAGAAATGCGAATGAAGGATTATGTTCATGAGTTAGACAATATTTTAGCGTCAACTGGGCGTAGAGTACTCGACAATGCAGGCAAGATATCTAATACTCAAGCTAAAGAAAAGGCAATCGAAGAGTATAGAAAATATAAAGCTAAAACACTTAGTGCAGTTGAAAAAGACTACTTAAAAGTAATTTCCGATTTGGAGCGTAAGGCTAAAAAAGGAAAGAAAGAATAAATGAAGAGTTATAAAGTAATTTGATACTAATAAAACCAATTATGGATATACGTTAAATAAATCAATACAAAAACTCATCATGGAAAAAGATACAATTATAAAATTGAACAAGCGCTTTGAAGAGTACGCTTATGAACAAGACGGTATAGAATATTGGTTAGCTCGTGAATTGCAAGAGCTTTTGGAATATACACAATGGAGAAATTTTCTCAATGTTATTGATAAAGCAAAAGTAGCTTGTGAAAACTCTGGAAATGCTATTTTAGATCATTTTGCCGAAGTCAGCAAAACGATACAAATGCCTAAAGAAGCTACCAAAGATATTCCTGACTTCATGCTTACTCGCTATGCCTGTTATCTGATTGCACAAAACGGAGACCCAAAGAAAGAACAAATTGCTTTTGCCCAAAGTTACTTTGCAATTCAAACAAGAAAGCAGGAGTTATTAGAAGAGCGTATTCAACTCATAGAGCGCTTGCAGGCTCGTGAGAAATTGGCAGCAACCGAAACCGAACTTTCTAAAAATATATATGAAAGAGGCGTTGATAATTCAGGGTTTGCAAGAATTAGAAGTAAAGGGGATTGGGCTTTATTTGGAGGACACAAAACTAATGATATGAAGCGGAAACTGGGGATAAATGAAAACCGTCCTCTATCCGACTTTTTACCTACAATTACAATTACAGCCAAACAATTAGCTACCGAAATTACCAATTAACTTAGAGGATGAGCATTTGGCACAAGCAAAAAATTATGTGGTTGCATATGATTTTCCTATTGGTTTACTCATAAATTTTGGTGCAACAAGTTTGCAGTTCAAGAAAATTTTTAATTCAAGGCATAATCATACAAATCATACAAATCCTAAAATCAAATAAATCCTGATAAAGACAATATGAAAGAATACCATCAACAACGTGGTGAAACCACACAAATAGTAATTTGAAATTGAAAAAGACGGGAATAATGAGATGCTTACCGTGGTGTTATATTTTCCTCCAATCAAAAGATTCATCTGTGTATTGAACTTAGATGGACGAGTCTTTCGCTCCAAAAAGGCGTAGAAAAGTTCATAGTCTTGTATCTGCTTTTGATCCGTTTCATAGAGTAGATATAGCAATTAAAAACTCTGACAGACAAAAGGATACAAGACTATGTTCTAATATTTCATGTGCTGTTATCTTATCTTTTCTTTTAACTCGGCTACCACTGGATCAGTAATATAATCATCATAATCCATCATCCTGTCAATAATACCATTGGGGGTTAGCTCAATGATGCGATTGGCAACAGTTTGGATGAACTCGTGGTCATGACTTGTGAATAAAATATTCCCTTTAAAAACCTTCAATGTATTGTTGAATGCCTGAATAGACTCTAAGTCAAGGTGATTGGTTGGTGTATCCAAAATTAATGTGTTGGGCTCTTTCAACATCATGCGAGAAATCATACAACGCATTTTCTCTCCTCCCGACAATACGCTTACTTTCTTAGCCAGCTCATCGTTAGAGAAAAGCATACGTCCAAGGAATCCTTTGATGTAAATCTCGTTAGTATCTTCTGAAAACTGACTCAGCCATTCAATCAGGTTGTATTCCGAATCAAAAAACTGTGCGTTATCCAAAGGAAGATATGCTGTTGTGATAGTTTGTCCCCATTGATAGGTTCCAGCATCAGGTTTTTCTTCGCCACTAATAATTTGAAATAAGGCAGTCATGGCGCGAGGGTCTTTGCTGATAAATATAATTTTATCCTCTTTTTCCACATTGATGTTTAGATCCTTAAACAAAACTTGCCCATCAATACTTTTGCTGAGTCCCCTGATTTCCAAAATCTGATTTCCTGGCTCTCTATTTGGCGTGAAGATAATACCAGGATAGCGACGAGAAGAAGGTTTGATCTCCTCTATATTCAATTTTTCAATCATCTTCTTGCGACTTGTTGTTTGCTTTGATTTGGCTACGTTTGCGCTAAAACGACGAATAAATTCTTCCAATTCTTTCTTTTTCTCCTCTGCTTTTTTGTTTTGATTTTGTTGTTGGCGCAATGCTAACTGGCTTGATTCATACCAAAAGCTATAGTTGCCTGTAAACATCTGCAATTTGCTGAAATCTATATCCACAGTGTGTGTGCAAACAGAATCTAAGAAGTGACGGTCATGGCTAACAATCAATACAGTGTGTTCAGAGTTTGAAAGATACTCTTTAAGCCAGTTTATAGTTTCGAGGTCAAGGTCATTTGTGGGCTCATCTAATAATAAATTATCAGGTTTTCCGAATAATGCCCTGGCTAACAATACTCGCACCTTCTGCTTGCCACTCAAGTCTTTCATCAAGCTGTAGTGCCAATCTTCGCTTACTCCCAATCCGCTCAACAAAATTGCTGCATCGCTTTCGGCATTCCAACCTTCCATTTCGGCAAATATTCCCTCTAATTCAGATACTCTGATTCCGTCTTCATCATTGAAATCAGGCTTCTCGTAAATAGCATTTTTTTCACACATCACTTCCCACAAAGTCGAATGTCCCATCAAAACAGTATCGAGGACAGTGTGTTCGTCAAATGCGAAGTGATCTTGACTTAACACCGAAAGTCGTTCACCCGAACCTAATGTTACCGAACCCTTTGTTGGATCTATCTGTTTGCTTAAAACACGAAGGAATGTGGACTTGCCCGCTCCATTCGCACCAATTATGCCATAGCAATTTCCTGGAGTGAACTTTAAATTAACATCTTGAAAAAGAACTCTTTTGCCGAACTGAACGTCCAGATTATTTACTGTTATCATTATATAGTCTCGTTATTTTTTATTTGAACCCGCAAAGATACGAAAAATAGATAATACTATTTGTTAGTGTTGATATGCATTACTACTTATTGACTATATATCAGTTTCGTTTGTAAGATTGCCAAAACCTAATTCACTAAAACTTGTATTATATACACATTGGATGGTTAGCTAACCATCTGTTATTATTCTGTCAAGTAAATCAAACATAATACTTGACAAATAATTTTGTTTTACAAAAAATCGGCAATCTGGATTAATCACCTACAGAGCAAGAAATATTTACCTTGTTTGAGGCATGTGTACCCCGAAATAACAATAAATCATTATCAAGTTGATATAAACTTGTCAATTATATGTGGTGAGAAGGCTAATGTATAGTCCTGAAATAGGTTTACATAAAAAGTAAATTAAAATCAGGACGATACAATTTCCTATCATTATTCACAGCCAAACACATACAAAGAAACCGCTCAAATCTCTCAATTTGAACGGTTTGTCTAGTCTTTGTCGCCTTTTGGCTTTCTCTACAAGTGGAGCTGGAGGGACTTGAACCCTACTCTATAAACTGTTCAAATATAATCGTTTACCATCATCCATAAACCCTGGTATACGAATTGGGAAATGTTGAAGCTAATGCAATTTTGTATGTAGTGTCTACCTTATGTCTGCATGTAACTCAGGTTCAAATATAATACTTTTTTTTGAATATACAACTATACTGTAAATCAATCACATACCTGAGGTGCAAGGTGCAAGGTCTATATATAGACACTTGCACCTTGCACCTCAGGGTATAGATTTATTGATTTAATAAAATGTAAATAGGTAATAACAACTCGTATCAAACTATACTAAGAACTGAATAGATTATCATTAGAGCACAACGATTCTCTTTTATTAAATAACGGAGAATCTAAATAGCCAACATTATACAGTCCATCTTCTTTAATCGTTATATTTTTCTTGAAAAACTTCTCAGTTCCTTCTCTTTCACCTTCGCCCTTTATGGTTAATTTCAACAGCCCTTTATTTTCTTCAATTAATTTCAACACCTCTTCAATCCAATAAAGTTGTTCGTGTTTATCAATCTGATTAATATAATTTTCGATATCCTTAAAAACCCAATTCCTTGTACCAACTGTATTATTAAAAACTAATAATTCATTAGAATCATTGTTTCTCATAAATACAGTAAAACCTTTATCACTATATATTAAATGATGATTAGTAATGATCAATCTTCTATGAAAAATTTCTTTATCTATTTGAGTAATTATTCCAACTTTAATGTCTATATTTTTGAATGACTCTTTTATCGATTCAACCATAGTTTCGACAAACTCCTCTTTATGTTTAATTATATTATCAGATTTACTATTTTGAATAATTATTAAAAGATAAAATGGAACAGCTAATGTTTTAGGAATTATACTTTTTAATATTGGGAAAAGATTATCTTCATTATTATTGTTAATATATTTCTCATAACTCCATAGATAATTATCAATTAAAATAGCTGAATTAATTGGTTTTATTTTCTCTGCTTCAAATAACCTTTCCCAAGTTTTATACGTGTTTTCTCGTTTTTTATTGAAGCTATAAGCAAAATGGTAATCCATTTTTTCAAAAATATCATCATTTATGTGCAATGCTAAGATTCCATACTTTGCTCTTATTTCAGAAACATTTACAGTATCGGGGAGAATTAAAATATCATTTAAAAAGTAATGGTATTCTTTTTTTTCTATCCTTTTAAACTCACCACTCTCGACAGTAGTTTTTGCGTACTCTCTTTTGTATAATTTACGAAGATCACCATTTACTTTAGATAATACATCTATATTAAATCTTCCATCTTCAGCAATTGCTTTATTACTAATAAGTTCTTCATCTTTATCAATGACTAAATCATAAAACTCAACAATAATTTTATATAGTTTGGTTTCAACATCGATTTTCTTAAAGTTCTGATAGGAACAAATAACTTTACTTCTATTCATTATTTTGATCTTTTGTATTTAAACGATATAAGTCAACTACTGATTGATCTGCAACATCTAAGAAACCGCCTGGACCTAATTTTCTATTAAATATTCCATCAGTACGATACTTAATTTCATAAGGACCTTCTTTATCAAAATAATATACCTTAAAGGGATTTGGTTTACCTTCCTGCTTTGAAAAGAGATTGTTTTTTCTACCTATAACTTGTGTGTGCCTAATAATATACTCAGAGTGTGTTTCAATTATAAATCTAACTCCATGGGCATTAAAAGCATCATAAAACATATCTGCTAATCCTGGTTGAAAAATAGGATGGAGATTTGCTTCTGGCTCTTCAATCATTATTATTGAATCCTTTTCCTTATTATCAATCTCCAAAGCAATACCTAATAACATAGTGAAGAGTTGACCAGCACCAAAGCCTTTTTCAATTAAGTTGAAAGTTCTATTGTTGTCAGTTATTTGAACGAGTATATAATCTCCATGGACTAAACTAATTTCATAATTATCACCTATATCAAAATGTCTTAACCATTTTATAAAAAACTGATGTGCTTTTCCATTTCTATTTATTGGATTATCCAAATATGCACTCCCCAAACGATTTATATCATTTGAAAGATCATCAATTTTGTACAAACGTGACTGGTTGTTACGGTGAGGGCTTAAGTGCTCTGCCACAAAACGGAATTCGTTTGATATATAGTAAGCTTCCTTACGTATTTCAAGTGTACCCCTCTTGGTGTTACATTTCCTCAAACTTCTAGAAAATATTTTATCCATGATTGGATCTGCGTAACGAAGTTCCTTTAAATTAAAGGAGGTTTCAAAAATAGGATCTTCTATCGTTTCACCCTTTTCTTCTAAAATTGATTGTAAATTCTGTATTTCACTATCTATATCTGGCTGCACTTTTACAATCCCTAAATCCATTAGTGTTTTCTCACCTTTTAAATGTTCTATTTGATCTGTCAATGTTATCTCCTCTTCTAAGAAAAAATCTTTATCTGCTATAATTTTAAATTCTTCATCTGTCATTCGTTGCATAATGAATGAATCATTAGTGAAGGTGTTTTTAATGGTTGCAGATTTTAAAATCCCTTTCTGAATTCTCTCATCTTCATTATTTGGCTGCGACAACGGCTCAAATATTAGAGTTATCTCATGATTCCTCATCCCTTCATCATCTTTAAAAGCATTAACAAAACTAAATTGTATCTCTTTATCCCCTTTGTCAAAATTATCCCAATTAACAGCATTTTTATAACTGTTCACCTTGTGATGGTTTCTGCTTTCACCCCTAAAGCTGAGTTCCAAGTGATTGTTTGATTTACCATAGTCACTCAAAACCATCAAAGCTTTCAAAACTGTTGATTTTCCTGAATTGTTTTTACCAGTAAAGAAAGTGATAGGACCTAACTCTAAGTCCCAAGAATCTTTTACTGATCTGAAGTTGGATATTTTTATTCGTTCCATTTTATATTGTTATTGTTGATTTGTCTATTTTTTTATACAAATCATTTTATATCTCTTATATAATTTTTCTGCTTTTTCTTTCATCTCTACTCGCAGCTCTGCTGGTTCGAGCACCTCTATGTATTCACCTCGCGATAAAATAAGTGCCTTGAACTCGTAATTGGGAATTAAGTTTAATTCAATTTTTGCAGGGTCGTCTTTATGTTGAATTTGTGAGCCATGCAAAGGTTTAGTGGTAATATAGGGAAGCAGCTCCTCGTCAACTCGCAAGATTACTTTTTCTATGGGCTTGTTACTATCAACAGATACCCCCACTATATCTTCGAAATATTCTTCAAAGTCTATCTCAGTGTTAGGGATATATTCAACGTTACTCTCCTCAATACTCATTATTCTATCTAATGGTTTATTTACTACTCCATCTTGAATGTCATTATCTAACCCAAATAAGAACCAACGATTGTTATACTGCTTCAAGAAATAAGGATGAATAAGTTCAACCATCTCATCTTTATGAAACGGCTTATAGGTTATCTTTAATACTTTCTTATATATTATAGCATTATAAATTTCATCAAAAAAATTGATCCCAGTCAAATAAGGATTTTCATCAAAGCTTATAATATGTGAGTTGTCCTTCTCTAAGTTAAAATCTTGTTTTAAACGTACTACCATCTCTTCCAACCATTTTAACTTAGGTATTCCTGAAAATCGAGAAAGGGTAATAAGGGTCTCTTTTAACTGTATTGCTTCATGCTCTTTTAGAGGTTGATTGTTGATGGAAAAATTGGAATCATTATATCTAAGGTATTTCTTGCGACCTTCTTTGATTCTCTCTATGGGTGCATCAAATCCTCTGGAATCGCACATAAAATCAATATCTTTATATAGTTGACTACGTCGTATGCCAGAAGAGTTTGGGTTGACATCTAACAAAGCCTCATTGCAAGCATCCAATAGATCATCTATGAAATACTTTCTTCCAATATTTCTAAAACATCTATCCAAAGCTTGATATCTGATAATTGCATTTTTATTTATAGCCATAGGATTTATTGATTTTAAGAAATTGTGTTATAAAAGATAAGTATTAATGATTAATTGAAAAACTGGAATTTACTATTTCAACATTTTCTTGTGCTCACAAATGTACGAAAATACCTCTACATTAGTTTGCAAAACTGCAATAAAATTAACATTGAGATTGTATTCATTATCAATTAGATTTGAATTGAACGAAAAAAGACAATAAAATTGTAGCTAGAAGACAATAAAACAAGCATTTTCCATTTCGATTTAAATAAAAAAAAACTTGTTTAAATCATTCTATTTAGCTTATAGGACCATCATCTTATCATCTCATTTTGTTACGTTTAACCACTTTGCGACCTTTCCTACATACTCCTCTTTGTCCATCATCTGTGGATGGCCAAGTATTAGGAAATCGCATATCACCCTGTTTTGATTATCTAAATAACGTCTGTGCCACCATGGTGTATCTTTTTTTCCTATTTGCACTCGTTCTTTTTTCACATCCTCTACGTTAACACAGCCCTTGGGCATAAACGCTTCAATATATTTATTGTATTTATCGTGTGTATAAAACACAACTCGTTTGGGTGAAAGAATCTCAAACTCTTTCCAGAATACTCGTAACTCTTCTATACAACACTCTTTTACTGCATACTTAACAGTATCTTCCGTGCTTGTATTGTTACATTTCACAAGATTGGTAAGTGCAACATTGCTTTTCCCTTTTTCATACGATCCATAATACGATTCTATAATACTATGGGTATAGTTATAGAAAGCTCTACCCGTAGCATTAGGCTCTGTTAAGTCAAGGCTTTTCTCGCCAAACTTTGTAGCATCGGTAAATCGATCATTCTTGTAATCTCCTTGATATGCAACTTCAAAGTTTTCACCACCTACAGCAGTTTTCCCAACAAACAATACTGTATCTGCCCCCACTTTAAAATTGGTCCCCACATAGTAAAGAGATAGTGGTTTCTCCAACTTGTCAAACTCCTTGCACTTAGTGCATACTTCATTGATACCAATAGAGATATCTTCATACATTTTGAATACTTGCTTTTTCATTTTTAATCCTCCTTTTTATTAATTTTATTACTGTCTAATTCTTCTTCAAATGAGTATTCCTCATAATCGCAATCTAATATTATAGAAACTAAGTAGTCTCCATATTTCTCATCCTTTTCCTCTATCTCACAGTAGAGCGTTATATCTTTCAAGACGCTTACACAATTATCATTTGCAGCGTGTTTGCAATACTCCTCAATAAAACATGCTCCGTTATGAACAAAGGCTTTACTTCTGCCATAAAACCGGCTACATTTAGAGCTAAAACCAAGTTCACGAGCCTGCATATAACCATTTATATATCGCAATGGAATAGCTTGTGTTTCGTCAGGGGTAAGAATTTCTTCTATCCTATGTTCATTTTCTAATTCTAAAAGAAAATCTTCTAAATAAGATGTTATTACGAAGATAAACTCTTGGTTCTCTTTCAATTGTTCAACGGCTCTATCAAAGGCTTCTTTGCCTATATGCTTTTCTGTAAGTGGTTTCATACTGCTATGTTTTTAATGATTGTATAATTAATTACTGTAAAACTTAATTGCTAATTTTCCAACTGCATTAGTTGCAACATAGTCGAATCCAAAACCAATAGGTGCACCAACAAGAGGAACCAATTTCATAAAACTAGTCATCGACTTTTCACCAGCTTTAGTAATTATCTTTTGAGGAATTACCTTCCATATTTTCTTCATCATCTCTCTTGTAACACCTTTTTGTATCGCCTTTTTAGTCATTCCATTTCCTAATGCAATTCCAAAACGCTTTAATACTTCTTTTGATGAATTTCCTGCAAGAATAAGGTAAACATCAGTTTTTAAGTCAGTAGTATTACTTGTATGTCCAAAAATATGAGCAATTGTAAGCGCCAAGTAGATTTGCATTTTCCAAGTAATAAGTAAATCGGCAGGAACAGTCACTGGAAGAGTTATTAGTCCACCTACCCCTGTTGAAGCTCCAACGAGTCCGTTTTTCAAAGATTTCCTGCTAACAATTTTTTTTGAAAGCTCTATATCAGTTATCCCTGGATTTTGCAATCTCAGTTTAGCAACGTATGTGCTAATCTTTGGTTGATGTTTTACGACAGCTTTATTAATATAGCTATCAATCCACTTAACTAAACCCTTTTCTTCATTTGCTTCCATATTGCTCATAATTTAATTGTTATTAGATTATTCTCTCTCAGTGTTTGTTTAACGTTGCAAAGATATATGTGACCTGTCCAGTAGAAGTGGACACATGAAACAATTATTATCTATATATTTAAAACTTTCTTTCAGATTCACAATCGCCTTTCTTTCAGGCAGTTTATCTATTTTCAAAGTATTATAATATACATAGTCTTCATCCATTTTTTTGATACAATACTATAATCGTATATAGAGTGTATGTGTACACCAAATGGCTTATTATATAATGATGCAAAACCACCTTTTTTATTTACCAAAACTCTTCTTACTCTAAAGTTGCTTCTTTTCATTGTACTATATTAAATAAGTTTCTTATTGATAAGATTACGACAAATGTATATATGGTCTGTCCAGTGGAAGTGGACACATGAAATAATTGTTCTATTGAATTTTCAAGATTTACTAAAACGCTTTATGATAGAGCATTACTGACAACTATTTAAAAACTCTCATCTCCTGCTGCTGAAGATTTTTCAGCAATAACTCTGCAAACATAACTTTCCTGTTTAGATGATTCACTTGCACATCCATAAATATATGCAGAGACTATAGCTCGGTATATTTGCGTTTTCAATGTAACAAGTAAACAGGCAGGGGCTAATAATGGAAGCGTCATCATTCCACCTAACACAACAGATGCACCAACTATTCCGTTTTTCATTGATTTCCTGTTTACAACCTTTTTAAAAAGTGCGCCGTCTGTTATATCAGGATTTTTCAATCTCAGTATAGCAACATAAGCACCAATCAGTGGCTGATGTTTTGCGACAGCTTTATTGATATAATTATCAATCCATTGAACTAAAACTTTCTCCTCTTTTGTTTTCATGTTACTCATAATTTAATTGTTGTTAGATCATTCTCCTTGGTATTTTCTTAATGCTACAAAGATATATACGACTTGTCCAGTGGAAGTGGACACATAAAATAATTATTGCTTTGTGAATAAAATCAATGTTTTATTTTCCATTAATCTATTTATTTCATAAATTGCCGTTAGTTTTTACACTACAGTAAATAACGTTCTTATATATAACTTCGAGACAAAGGTATAATCGATGTGTCCAGTAGAGCTGGACATCAAAAAGCTTATAATATAATGTGTAATTAGCAAATAAAACTCCCCATATTTTAGCAATTACGTTTCCCCACTAT
>CAZNRT010000085.1:0-11930 GCA_964575445.1 uncultured Proteiniphilum sp.
AAATTTAAACAAATTATTAATATGAATTCCGTTGCATTTGGAACTTGAATTCAGCACATATAAACAACCATATTATGATAAAAAGAAACTTTATGCTATTAGCTTTTAGCCTACTGATAGGCTTAGTAAGTGCTCAATCGCTTAAATCGCCTAATGGAGAGTTTGAACTTAATTTCTCTGTAGATGCTGTAGGCACTCCTATGTATGAATTGCATTACAAAGGAAAGCCTATTATCAATCCAAGCAAATTGGGCTTTGAGTTGATGAGCAACAGTAAAGAAGAGTTTAACAGCGAAATTAAGAACGAAAAAGATCACGCAACATCTCTCTACGATGGTTTTCATGTTGTAGATATTCAAAACTCAGTTTTTGACGAAACATGGACTCCTGTTTGGGGCGAAACTGCTAGCATACGCAATCATTACAACGAAATGGCTGTTGCACTCAATCAAAAAGATACAGAGCGCAATATGATTATCCGCTTTCGTCTATTCGACGATGGTTTAGGCTTTAGATACGAATTTCCAGCCGAAAATAGTTTAGTCTATTTTGTAGTGAAAGAAGAGTTGACTCAATTTGCTATGACTGGCGATCATACAGCTTGGTGGATAGCTGGCGACTACGATACACAAGAGTATGATTACACAACCTCAAAATTGTCGGAGATAAGAGGCATTAACGAAGCAGTAAAACAAGGGAATCTTTCTCAAACTAGTTTTTCTGATACAGGCGTACAAACATCGTTACAATTAAAGACCGATGATGGTATTTATATCAACCTTCACGAAGCTGCTTTAATTAACTATGGCGCTATGCATCTAAATTTGGATGATGAAAACATGGTGTTTCAATCGTGGATTACTCCCGATGCTAACGGCACTAAAGGTCATTTGCAAACACCCTACAATACCCCTTGGCGTACAGTGATTGTGAGCGACGATGCACGCGATATTCTTGCTTCTGACATAACGCTAAACTTAAACGAACCTTGTAAAATAGAAGACACCTCATGGATCAAACCAATGAAATATATAGGTGTATGGTGGGAAATGATTACTGGTAAAAGCGATTGGTCATATACATCCGACTTGAAGAGTGTGCATTTAGGTGAGACCGATTACACAAAAGTTAAGCCTCATGGTCGTCATGGTGCTACAACTGAAAACGTGAAGAAACATATCGACTTTGCTGCAAAGCATGGTATCGATGGTGTATTGGTTGAGGGGTGGAATATTGGCTGGGAAGATTGGTTTGGGAACTTGAAGGATTATGTTTTCGATTTCCAAACTCCTTACCCTGATTTTGATATAGATGAGGTGCATAGATATGCTAAAGAGAAAGGTGTGAAAATGGTGATGCATCACGAAACATCTTCTTCTATTCGCAACTACGAACGTCATCTTGATGCTGCTTACCAACTGATGAACGATTACGACTATCCAGCTGTAAAAAGCGGATATGTTGGTGATATTGTTCCTCGTGGCGAAAATCATTATAGCCAATGGGTAAACAATCATTACCAATATGCATTGGAAAAAGCTGCCGAATACAAAATAATGGTGAATGCTCATGAAGCTGTTCGCCCAACAGGTATTTGTCGCACATGGCCCAACCTTATTGGCAACGAGTCGGCACGAGGCACAGAGTACCAAGCTTTTGGTGGTAGCAAAGCTAATCATGTTACTATATTGCCTTTCACCCGATTGCTAGGTGGCCCAATGGATTACACACCTGGTATTTTCGAAATGGATATATCAAAACTGAATCCCGATAATCATTCGCATGTAAATGCTACTATTGCCAATCAATTGGCACTCTATGTAACTATGAGTTCGCCATTGCAAATGGCTGCCGACCTGCCAGAAAACTATGATCGTTTTCCCGATGCATTTCAGTTTATAAAAGATGTAGCGTTAGATTGGAGCGAAAGTATTTACCTAGAAGCTGAGCCAGGTGAGCACATAACAGTGGCACGTAAGGAAAAGAAATCTGATAATTGGTTTGTTGGGAATACTTGTGGCGAGAATGGATTTACTTCAAACATTAAGTTTGATTTTTTAGATTCAGATAAAAAGTATATTGCAACTATTTATGCTGATGATAAAGATGCACACTATAAAACAAATCCTCAAGCTTATAATATTCGCAAGGTTGTAGTTACTTCAAAATCTAAATTGAAGCAATATTCAGCGCCAGCTGGTGGATATGCTATTAGCATAGTTCCAGCTACAAGCAAAGCTGACTTGAAAGGATTAAAGAAGTTATAAAAAGAGTGTGACCCTTACTTGTATTGTAGAGAAGTATAAAGTAATTGTGTTAACTGGTTTTTAAAACTCAATTATTGTCTTTGATATATAGTCGAATTATTATATCATGTTTTAAAGTTAAGATTAAAGCAGGGATTGGCTTTTGTTAGCTTGGGAGGGTATCCAATTTGGATACCCTTTTTGTATGTCGGGCATGTTAATAATTTTGCAGGACGATACATACAATACTCTTATTTAGTTTCTGTAAAATCTTCATTTAGCTCGTAGAATCTTACCCAATCAATATATATTTCTGCTGGAAGCTCTTTAAGATTTACTGATCCTACCCAACTGCCACCCAATTGCATATTAAGCATCAAATAAAACTCCTCATCACCAAATGGAAATTGTCCATCTTGCTCAGTTTCGATGCGAGGATAGTTCTTAGTTTTTGTTTCGTTGATATAAAAAACTAAGCTATCAGGATATTTTTCTAACGCATATACGTTGTAGTTATTAGGATTCATCCCCACAATAGAGCTTGCAGGAGGGTTATCCTTGATGCCTAAGGTTTGTGTGTAGTCAGAATGAACTGTTTGGTAAATAAATTTGTCATGACTTAATCTCTCCAATATATCTATTTCACCACCAGAAGGCCACTTGGGTTCGCTTTGTGGCAACATCCAGAAAGCAGGCCATGCTCCAATGGATGGTTTTAGTTTTGCTCTAATCTCAAGTCTTCCATATCCAAAAGTCTTCAAATCTTTTGTGTAAACGCCTCCAGTAAGAAGCGATGCTGTATCATCAGGTGCAACTGTGTTTTCTATGCCACGGATAATCAGGTTGCCATCTTTAAATTCATAAAGGCTTGGATTGTCGCTCATGTATTTATTCCATTCGCTGTTTCCACGAGGGATAAATCCCCATTTGTTCGTGTCTATCGCTTTACCTTTAAACTCATCCTCCCAGGCTAACTTCCATTTGCCATTTCCTTTCTCAGCATTCTTTTGTGTGCACTGCACTGTAGTTATCAAAAATAATGGTGCAATAAGCAATAAATAAAGATTCTTCATAATTTTTGTTTTTATATAAGTTCACAAAAGTAGTCAGATTTACTCATATATCTAAAAATAACAGACCCATTTTTCATTGTATCAATGAAAAATGGGTCTAATTGGATAACCTTAAAGTGTACTACCTACTATTTTCTATATTTGCAACATGCAGGTAGTGCATCATAAACCGCTTGTTCGGCTTTATATAACTCAGTGTCGTGACCTACATTTGCTAAAGCTTTGCTAATAGCATCTGCATTAGTTTGGTCAGCATTGAAATTAACATTCAGCTCTTGTTTTTCCAAGTCGTAAGATGCATCTGACACGCCTTCAATTCCTTTGGTAGTAGTAAGAATACGCTCAGTGCACATATCGCAGCTACCGCCAACAGCCAATAGTGCATTGTCTGTGGTTTCTACACTAACTTGCACCGCCACAGTATCTGTTGGAGTGCCCTCTTCGTTGCTGCTTTTTGAACTTCCTGAATTACAAGCAGTAAATGTTACTGCTAAAGCTACAAGTGCTAAAAATAAATGTTTTCTCATTGTTTCTAATTTCTAATTTTAAAATTCTAATTCTAATTCCTATTTTTGATTATTAATCTCTATATTTACAACATGCGGGAAGAGCTTCATAGACTTTGTCGTCAGCCTTGTGAAACTCTGTATCGTGACCAACCGCTGCTATAGCTTTGCTAATATCATTGATGTTGGTTTTCTTTTCGTCAAAATCTAAATGTAGCTCATGTGTTTTCAAATCCCAAGTAGCTGAGTACACTCCATTGATGCCTTTAGCTGTCTTTTCAATTCGATCTTTACACATTTCGCAACTTCCACCAACCATAAACATTTTATGTGTTCCTTTTGTTTTTGATTTATCAAAAATATTTTCATTTTCCCCCAAATTCATCATACTTCTCTTTCCTTCTAACTGTGCAGTTGCATCTATTGTGAAAGTTCCGTTGGTTGCAATTTCCTCACCATCCTCAATTCCAGATATTACTACATAAGCACCACCCAATGAAGGACCAAGTTCTACTTCTCGTAGCATGAAGGCGGGTATTTCAGTATCGGGTTGTTTTACATACACAATAGAACGTTTTCCAGTCCATAATATTGCCGACTTTGGAATTACTATTTCGTTATCGAATTGTTTTAGTGACGCCGTGACTGTCGCTGAGGCATACATCTCGGGTTTCAGTTGCATACCTTGGTTAGCAGTTACCACACGTACTTTTGTTGTGCGACTGTCTCGGTCTAATAGTGGATCAATAAATGATATCTGTCCCGAAAACTTCTTGCCTGGCACCGCCTGAAGGGTAAACTCTAATTTATTACCAATCTTCAAGAATGGCAGGTCTGACTCATATGCGTCAAACATAACCCATACTTGTGATAGATTAGCTACATCCATCAAGCTGCTACCTTGATTGATATAATCGCCTTGACTAACATTTTTGCTTACCACCACACCATTAGTGTTAGCTCTTAACTCTACTAATGGATTGGTCTTACCTGATTTAATAAAATCTTCAATCTGATCATCGGTCATCTTCCACGATTTTAGTTTTTCTTTTGCTGCTTGCAATAGTGCTGGCTGAATAGATTCCATCTTGCTTGCTTCTATCAATTCTTGCTGTGCATTCATCAAGTCGGGCGAATATACCAAAGCCAATGGCTGACCCTGTCGCACAGTTTCTCCAGTGAAGTTTACTAAGAGCTTTTCTATTCTTCCATTTACATGTGAGGTTTGTGATTGAGACAATCGCTCATCAACTTGAATTGTGCCATAAAGATGGATTTCCTTTACAGGCTTTTGTCTGCTCACGGTTGTCGTTTGGATGTTAGCCAATGCTATTGCGTCTTCCGATATTTGAATAGCATCGGGGTGCACCAAGTCATCACCACCTCCACCAGTTGTCTTTAAGGGTGTTAGGTCCATTGCGCATATTGGGCACAAGCCTGGTTTGTCTGATCTGATTTGTGGATGCATAGAACAGGTCCACACCACGTCCTCTTCTTGTTCGTGATTATGTCCAGCATGAGCATCACCACCCGATGACTGTCCAAAGAATAACCAGCCTAAGAATACTCCCAGCACCAATATCAAACTATATTTTATATATCTATTCATTTTTAATTTATTAGCCATGGTCTTTATTATTTATTGTAATTTGTTTTATCGTTGAATGAAATTAGTCTTTGAGCCGAAGCCACCATTGTGTTGTAGTTAGCAATTGCATCAGCATTTCTTAGTTTGTAGTCAAGTAATTGACGTTGCACCTGAATGACATCTGCCAAATCGCTCTTGCCAGTAGAGTATTCTTGAACTACCAAATTATAAGTTGTTTTTGCCAATTCTGTTTGTTTTTCCAACAACGCTACGGTTCTTGAGGCATCATCCAATTGGTGATTGATACTTACTAATTCAGCTCTAAGAGAATTATAAGTTTCATTATATCTCTCGGTGTTTGCTTGTTGCATAAGCTTGCTTTCTCGTTGCTGTGCTTTATACTTATTTCTATAGATAGGAATAGATAGAGAAACCATTGGCATGATCATGTCCATCCCGTTCATATCACTCACTGGGATAGCTGATGGCATCCTCTTATTAAGTAAAGAGTATTGAACTCCCAAACCGATCATCGGCATACTCATCTTTTGGTCTGCCTTTGCTTTTGCCGCAAATGACAACGATTCTTCTCTCAGCATTCCCAACATTGGGCTTTGAGCCGAGATTTCATTCATTGCCGATGCAATATTTAGCACAAATTGGTTTTGTATAATAGTATCAGGTACATGTATCTCGCTATCTGAATTGCGATTGAGAAGCGAGTTGAACTTTGCTTTCTCTGACTTTATTTCCGATAGCACAGACTCTTTGCTATTCTCTAACTCTACTGCTTCTAATCTTATACGTAATGTTGACGACATATTATTTGAGCTTGACGTAGCCGATGAAGAGGAGTACTTTATTATTGCCAACTCTTCTAATTGTTTGAGATATTCCTGCTGTTCATCAATATTTATTAGTTTTTGTTGCAAGCTACACAGTTTGTACCATTGGGTATAAACCTCCAAGAATATATTATCTCTCGATTCTCTAAACTGCTCAAAAGCCACATTTGCTTGATGTTGAGCCTCGCTTTGCGCCGCTTTGCGGGTGCCAAACCATGGGAACATCTGCATAAGTGTGAAGTCTGCTACCTGTCGTCCATCAATCACATCCATTGGCTGAATATAGAAGCCCATATCCAACTGTAGGTCGGGGAGGGTGCCCACTTGAGGGATTTGTTCCATCGATGCCTTGTAGGATATAAAATTTGCCTTAAGCCCTGGATTGTTTTCTGCTGCTATTTTTAGGTAGTGCGATAGTGAATCAGTCTGAGCAGTGGCACTTATGCACATTGATATAATGATAGTAATTATTGCAGTTATATATCTTATTCTCATTTTTTTCATAATCATACAGTTTTATGCTTTAGCTTTTTTTCTTGCTTACGAATTACTGATTCGCGCCACATTGCCTGCATCACGGGTACAACAAACATTGTCATCGACTGAATCAACATACCTCCAAAGGTTGGGATTGCCATCGGTATCATAATGTCCGAACCCTTTCCTGTGGATGTGAGAACGGGTAGTAGCGCAATCAATGTAGTAGCCGTAGTCATCACGGCTGGTCTCACTCTCTTCAAGCCAGCATATACCACAGCCTCTCTAATTTCGTCTTTAGTCTGAGGGTCTTTATCAAGAAATGTATCATGAATATATGTTCCCATTAGCACCCCGTCATCAGTAGCAATACCAAACAGTGCGATGAATCCCACCCAAACGGCAATACTTAGATTGATGGGGTGTATCTGAAACATCTCCCTAATATTGGACCCCGCTATTGAGAAGTTCAAAAACCATGGTTCGCCATAGAGCCATAGCAATATAAAGCCTCCCGCAAATGCCACGAATACACCCGAAAAGTGTATCAATGATGCGGTTACAGTTTTGAACTGGAAGAACAGGATTAGAAGAATAGCTATAAGGCTTATCGGAATAATAATCAAAAGACGTTTTGTTGCGTGTGCTTGTTGTTCATAATTTCCTGCAAAGGTATATGAGACGCCATTTGGTAGTGATATTTCGCCCGAGCTTATCTTATCCTTCAATATTTTTTGAGCCTCTTTCACCACTCCCACTTCAGCCATGCCTTCTTTCTTATCGAATATCACATACCCAACCAAGAATGTATTCTCACTCTGTATCATTTGTGCACCTTTGGTGTAGTTGATATCTGCCACTTCGCTCAATGGTATTTGCGCACCAGTGGATGTAGGGATAATCAGTCGCAACAATTCGTCAGGGTTTTCTCTCAATTCGCGTGGATAGCGTAGTCTCACTGGATATCGCTCTCTCCCCTCCACAGTGGTGGTGAGTGGTTCGCCACCAATGGCAGCACTTATCACATCTTGAAGATCAGACACAGTGATTCCAAAGCGAGCCATATTGAGTCTGTTGAGTTTTATCTCTATATATGGTGCTCCAACGGCTCTGTCATAGAATACAGTTGAGGGAAGCACTGACGGCACATCCTTTAGTGCTGCTTCTAATATCTTTCCTCCCTCTTCGATTGATTCTAAGTCGGGTCCCGAAACCTTCACGCCCATTGGCGCTCTCATTCCTGTTGATAACATCACTAAGCGAGCCTCGATGGGTTGCAATTTGGGTGCAGATGTCAAGCCAGGCAAATGCGATACGTTCACTATCTCCTGCCATATATCATCTGTAGTTTTAATATCTGGTCGCCACTGACGGAAGTACTCACCTCTCTTGTGAGGTATAAGGCTATCAGCAGGTATTAATCTGAATCCATCTTTAGGATTATATGTAGAGCCATCAGTGAGTATGAACTCTCGTTTGCGATTGGTTTTGAATTTGATTCTGTGTCCCCCTTCGTCCAATATATATTCGGGGCGATAGTTGATAACGTTCTCAAACATCTGAGTTGGCGCAGGGTCTAATGCCGAGTTCACACGCCCCCATTTGCCCACCGTCATTTCCACTTCGGGTATATTGGTTATTCGTTTGTCAAGCATCTCTATGAGTCTGATATTTTCTTCAATGCCAGTGTGGGGCATAGTGGTAGGCATCAATAGGAAGGAGCCTTCGTCTAAACTTGGCATAAACTCTTGCCCAATACCAGGGAACTTATTGCTCGATGCTTGCCAAAAGGCGGTTTGTCGGAACGACTTCCAGCCTACTGTCTCAAATCCTTTTGCCACAAACCCAAAGGTGGTATTGAAGCCCAACCATATAATTACCCCAAATACTATGGTGATGATTGGTATTGACATAAATGTCCATCTGTTGTCTAAGCACCAGCGCAACACTTTTTCATAGTATATCACCATCAGCCACAGCACGCCTAATATTACCCCGATTATAAGCATCACGAAGAAGTAGTTAACGGGCAATCCAGCATGAGCTCCAATTGGTAGCCATTGTGTTGTCAGAAAATATAGAACCATTAGTGTTGTAATCCCAACATTTACATAGTTGGCAGTTTTCTTGTTTCTCCATTTGTATTCAAACAAGTTGTTCAGTCCAATAAGCGATAGACCTATATATGCAGCACTGCCAGTGATAATTATAAAGACTATACCCGCTATTATCAACACCACGTTGGTAGCTTTTCTTACCATCTTGGATGTAATCTTCCATGAGAATATATAGTAAGCCAACGTTGGCAGTACGGCAATTCCGAGTGCAAACGCTGAAATAAGTGCAAATGTTTTGGTGTAAGCCAATGGCCTGAATAGCTTTCCCTCCTGAGCCTCCATCATAAACACGGGTATAAAGCTGATGACAGTGGTGAGCATAGCAGTGAGCACTGCGCCCGATACTTCAGCCAAGCTCTTGTAGATAAGATTAATCAGTGGTTTGCCACTCTTCACATCTTTGTTTTCCTCCAGAGACATATGGCGGATAATGTTTTCAACAAACACTACTCCCACATCTATCATTATACCAATAGCAATGGCGATACCCGACAGTGCTACAATATTGGCATCAATATTCATGAGTCGCATAATGATGAATGTCATCAAAACGCCGATGGGCAATATGCTTGATATCACTATCGAAGCTCTCAGATTGAGAACAATCACCAACACCACTATTATAGAAATAAGTACTTCGAGGGTAAGAGCCGACTCTAAGGTGCCAATTGTTTCATTTATCAATCCCGTTCTGTCATAGAATGGCACAATAGATACTTTAGACACAGTGCCATTTGCCAAGGTTTTTTGTGGCAAACCTGTTTCCAATTCTTTTATTCTTTCCTTCACGTTGTCAATCACATGAAGGGGATTGGAGCCATATCGAGCCACCACCACGCCGCCCACTGCCTCCACACCTTCCTTATCCAATCCTCCACGGCGAGTGGCTGGACCCAGATTCACAAAGGCTACATCTTTTATCTTCACGGGCGAGCCATTGCGCACCGTCACCACAGCCTCCTCCAAGTCTGACACGTTTTTGATATATCCCAAGCCACGCACCAAGTATTCGGCTTTGTTTATCTCCACCGTTTCGGCTCCAATATCTAAGTTGCTACTTTGCACGGCGTGCATTATATCGGCTATTGATACTTCAAAAGCTCGCATGGAATTGGGGTTGACCTCTATCTGATACTCTTTTATGAATCCACCCACTGATGCTACTTCCGAAACACCCTCGGCGGAGGATAAGGCATATCTCACCTGATAGTCTTGAATGGAGCGAAGCTCTTCGGGGTCCCATCCACCAGTTGGCTTGCCTGTTTCGGGGTTTCTGCCCTCAAGTGTGTACCAAAATATCTGACCCAGTGCGGTGGCATCGGGTCCCAATGCAGGTTGCACACCTTCGGGCAGGGTGCCAGCTGGAAGCGAGTTGAGCTTTTCCAATATTCGGGAGCGACTCCAATAGAACTCTACATCCTCATCAAAAATGATATATATAAATGACATCCCAAACATGGATGAGCTACGGATTGTTTTCACACCCGAAATGCCCAATAGGGATGTGGTAAGTGGATAGGTGATCTGGTCTTGAATATCCTTGGGCGAGCGTCCCATCCATTCGGTGGCAACAATCTGTTGGTTCTCACCAATGTCGGGAATAGCGTCCACTGGTATGGGGTCCTTTGGTAGAATACTACCCCATTGAAATGGTGCTGTGGAAATACCCCACACAATGAGGGTAAGCAACGCCAATATTGTTATTAGTCTGTTTTTTAGGAAATAATGAATGATTTTGTTTATCATCGCTATATGTTTATTTGATTTTATATAATTGTTGCGCTAAGTGCTTATGTATCACATACTATCTAAATGCTGATAGTGCATATGATGCATCAGCTACTATTAGTAATAATTGATTATAAACCACAAATTAAAGATTGCAATAATCTTTATAAAATCAAATACGATAGATGCAGATGTAAGTGAGGATACTTACATCTTCCATGAAGAGCCCCTTGGGTGGGAACTCGTTTAAGAAGTTGTCAGTGTTTTTTTCGGGTTGGTTCAGCGCAAATAGATTATTGATTGTAAACCAACTATTTGCAATTGAGCTTAGTAGTGGAATAAGGTCAATAGTATTGGCTTGATGTTGGAAGTCGTCAGTAGAAATTTCAATAGAGTCGAACTCGCAGCAATTTGATTGGTGCATGACCATTTGCAAGTTTGGAGCATCATCAAAATCTGCCATCATGCAGCACGAGCTTTCATGATCGGGCTGGTACAAATTGAGCGAATGTAGCTCACCACCACAATAATGCATTGCAACTACGGGATGTATTGCAATGAGCATCATGATGAATAGTAAGAATATGGATATCGCTCTTTTCATTATCTATTTGCTATAATCTATGACTGTTTAACAACATAATGTGATTATTGTTGGCAAACATATCTCTTTTTATTTTGATTTGCAAATATGTTTGACAATTAATATCTATTTCCGCTGAGCAAGCATGTTTTTTTATCCACTCCTACTTTTGCAAGATATCAGACAAAATTTATTGCGATTTGATTTGATAATTTGGTGCGATTTTGGACGTTAACTTTTATTTGCGTTAAAAAATGTATGCGTTTAACATAAAAACCGACCGATTCCATGTTTTGTATTATGATTTTTTGGACAATCCGATCGGGGAGGTACTTTCATCAAATGACGAAGTATATAATCCGATTGGAAAGTAGTGATTATTGGATGATTTTGTGGATAAACCGATTGATTTCACCCAATTGTCATTTGAATTTGTTGACAATTCGACCTGATTATGTTAAAAACAGGGTGAAAATCATGACAAATCGAATCGGATTCATGTTTCGTCATTTGATGATGACAACAATCCGATCGGATTGTACTTTTCGTCATTTGATGAAGTAAGGAATCGGATCGGTTTATACCTTTCGTCAAATGATGAAGTGAAGAATCCGTTCGGATTATACTCGTCATCAAGTGATGATGATAACAAACGGATCGATTTGTACTTTTCGTCATTTGATGAAGGTGAGAATCCGATTGGATTATACAGTTGGTTGTTGTGTGAAGGCTAATGTCAGAATTATTTTTTGAAGTTCTCAAAGCAT
>CAZNRT010000086.1:0-11929 GCA_964575445.1 uncultured Proteiniphilum sp.
GGATTCGAACTCACGACCCTCCCGTCTTAAAACGGGATACACTAACTAATGCGGCTATTCTTTTACGGCTCTTCCATTTTTTAATTTCATTCTCACGTCTAACTGCCTCAGCTCTTGTTGAGAACTCTTCAGTATGAACTAACTGCCAAGGAATTCCTGACTTTGTGTATTTGCTTTGTCCAGAATTATGTCGATATATACGATCTTTAATATCGCCTGTAGATCCAATATAGAACTTACCTGTTTTTTCGGAGTATAAAATATAGGTGTAAAACATTTTTTAGTATTAATATCTGTTGTAACAAAAAAACCACCTATAGATTTCTCTACAAGTGGTTTCTGAATTTTGCGTCGGGGTGGCGGGATTCGAACTCGCGACCCCCTGGTCCCAAACCAGGTACACTAACCGGACTGTGCTACACCCCGCAGTTGCTATCATTTCTGATTTGCGATTGCAAAGGTAGAACAATTTTTAATAGTACCAAAATATTTCTGATAGTTTTTGCAAAAAAAAGGTTGTTGTTTCCTGAATAGTCCATTTTATGCCATCTAATGAACTATTAATTTACTAAATTTCTGAAGAATTAATCAGACTTACCCCTTTCTTATACAACTCATCCAAAGTTTTCTTGTCATCACCAGGTTGAAGATTAACGGCAGCAATAGCATCTGTGATCACAGCAGTGTGCAAGCCATACTCCAATGCATCCAATGCCGAAGCCCTCACACAATAGTCTGTTGCCAAACCACAGATATAAAGATTAGAAATTTCCTGCTTGCGTAGATAATTTATGAGTGATACATTGGTAGCCTCAAATGCTGAGTAACCATCATCTTTGTTCTCTGTTCCCTTAGTTAGGTTCAAATCTATTTTGGATGTATCCAAATCAGGATGAAACTCCGAACCTTTTGTATTTGCAACACAGTGGACAGGCCATTTCTCAAAATGTATTGTATCAACTGGATGCCAATCTTGAGTGGAGATAACGACATCAAACCTGTCAATAATACTATTAATTATAGGAATAATCTTGTCGCCATTGCTTACGGCTAAGGAGCCGCCAGGACAAAAATCATTCTGAACATCCACTATGAGTAGAGCATTCTTTGTTTTAATTTGATTCATTTTTAAATAGTGTTTAAACAGCCATTAAGCACTGTTTAATGACTGGCTTACGCCTACGTTCATTTTTAAATTCATCATTTATAACTCTTTGATATCAGTTTTGTTCACAATTTGATGTATTTTTGCCTAAACAAAACAGTAGTATGTTTGTTTATACGCCGAAGAGAGAACATTCTCTTCGTTATTATTAAATAGATCGATACAATCGACAAACTTTTTTAATCATGCAAGAATTAGATCAAGATCAAATATTAGGTGAATTAACTTCTCAAGAGTATAAATACGGATTTCATACCGATGTCGAGACTTTTACTATTGAAAAAGGACTTAACGAGGATGTCGTACGTCTGATTTCAAGTAAAAAGGAAGAACCTGAGTGGCTGCTCGAATTTCGTTTAAAAGCTTTTCGTTATTGGAAAACTATGCCAATGCCTGATTGGGCAAAACTAAACCTGCCCGAGATCGATTTTCAGAATATTATATACTATGCCGATCCTACCAACAAGAAGATCCCTAAAAGCCTTGATGATATTGACCCCGAATTGCTAAAAACATTCGAGAGATTGGGTATTCCTCTTGAGGAGCAGAAACAGCTGACAGGTATAGCAGTGGATGCAGTGATGGATAGTGTTTCTATCAAAACTACATTCAAAGAGGCTTTGGCTGAAAAGGGAATAATTTTTAGTTCCTTTAGCGAAGCTGTGAAGAATCATCCTGACTTGGTGCAGAAATACTTAGGAACAGTAGTGCCTTATAGAGATAATTTTTATGCTGCGCTCAATTCGGCAGTGTTTAGCGATGGCTCATTTGTATATATACCTAAAGGTGTGCGTTGCCCTATGGAGCTATCCACATATTTCCGAATCAATACTGCAAACACTGGACAATTTGAGCGTACTCTGATTGTGGCTGATGATGATTCGTACGTGAGCTATCTCGAGGGATGTACGGCACCGATGCGTGATGAAAACCAACTTCATGCTGCTATAGTAGAAATAATTGCTATGGATAATGCCGAGATTAAGTATTCTACAGTACAAAACTGGTATCCAGGTGATAAGAATGGTGTTGGCGGGGTACTCAACTTTGTTACAAAGCGCGGACTTTGCAAAGGCAACTATTCTAAGATATCGTGGACACAGGTTGAGACAGGCTCTGCCATTACTTGGAAGTATCCATCATGTGTGTTGGCAGGAGACAACTCTGTGGGAGAGTTTTATTCTGTAGCCGTAACAAATAATCATCAGCAAGCTGATACTGGCACCAAGATGACGCATATCGGTAAGAATACTACCAGTCGTATTGTATCAAAAGGAATATCAGCAGGTAGCAGTCACAACACTTATCGTGGCTTGGTGAAGGTGGGCAAGAAGGCAGTTAATGCACGAAATCACTCACAATGCGATAGCTTATTGCTTACAGATCATTGTGGAGCACATACATTCCCATATACAGATATTAATAATCCTACGGCAATATTAGAGCACGAGGCTACGACCTCTAAGATTAGCGAAGACCAGATATTCTATTGCAACCAACGTGGATTGGGCGAAGAAGAGGCTATCGGACTTATTGTTAATGGTTATGTGAAAGAGGTAGTGAACAAGCTACCAATGGAATTTGCAGTTGAGGCGCAGAAGCTATTGCAGATAAGCTTGGAAGGCAGCGTGGGTTAATTGGTTTCTCATTTTATAATTGTTATCTTTGTAGAAAATATAGAAAACAATAAGAAAATGACGACAACACCAAATTGTATTAAATGTGGAAGCGCAGTAACATACTCTGATGGCACATTGTATCATTGCACAGAGTGCTTTCATGAGTGGACTCCAATAGATGCCGAAAATGCCGAATTGGCAGATAAGGTTTTAGATAGTAACGGTAGCGAGCTCTTTGATGGAGATGATGTCACTGTAATTAAAGACCTGAAAGTTAAAGGCTCTTCGATGGTAGTGAAAAGAGGAACAAGGGCAAGAGGAATTAGATTGTCTCAAGAAGATCCAACTCACGTACAAGCAAGAGTTGATGGGCAAACAATTTTCCTCAAGACTGAGTTCTTGAAAAAATAAAACATTATATTCAATTTTACTATTGATATTAATATTGGGGGTTTAGCATCCCGCCATGAGTTATGGTACTCGTATAATAAAAGCGTTTTGATATATTAATTATCAAACGCTTTTTTTGTTATCTTTGTGGTCATTTTTTTAATGTATTGTCTATATACATCACCATTAAGTAAGAAAAATAACAAATGATAGCAATATTAGGAATAGAATCATCATGCGATGATACATCGGCAGCTGTAATTATAGATGGTGTTATTAAATCAAATATAATAGCAAATCAATCGGTTCACGAGAGATATGGTGGGGTGGTGCCAGAGTTGGCATCACGCGCACATCAACAAAACATTATTCCTGTGGTTCACGATGCGCTAAAGCAAGCAAATCTAAAACGAGAGGATATATCGGCTATTGCCTTCACGCGTGGTCCTGGTCTGTTGGGGTCGCTTCTTGTGGGCACTTCTTTTGCTAAGGGTTTATCTTCTGCCCTCAATATACCAATGATAGACATTAATCACCTTCAGGCTCATGTCCTTGCTCACTTCATAAAAGAAGATGAGAATGATACCAATCAGCCTAAGTTTCCATTCTTGTGCCTACTTGTGTCGGGTGGAAATTCTCAGATTATTTTAGTCAAATCGCATAGCGATATGGAAATCATTGGACAGACCATAGATGATGCAGCAGGTGAGGCATTTGATAAATGTGCCAAAGTTATGGGACTTGGATATCCAGGTGGTCCAGTTGTGGATAGATTAGCTAAGCTGGGCGATGCAGGTAAATATCAATTTAGCAAACCTAATTTGGCTGGTTATGATTATAGCTTCAGCGGATTGAAAACATCATTCTTGTATTTTTTGAGAGATGAACTCAAAAATGATCCAGATTTTATTGATAATAATAAGGAAGATTTGTGTGCTTCATTACAAAAAACAATTATTGATGTGTTGATGACTAAATTATTCAAAGCATCAAAGGATTTGAATATTAATGAAATTGCAATTGCAGGAGGTGTGTCAGCAAATTCTGGTTTGCGAGCAGCATTTGAAGATTATAGTCAAAAGTATGGTTGGAAAATACATATTCCCAAATTTGCTTATACTACTGACAATGCTGCAATGGTAGCAATATCAGGTTACTATAAATACCTTGAAGGAGAATTTTGTGGGATGGAGGTCGTGCCATATGCAAGAGTTTTGATATAATATAAACGTTGGACATTAGTCCACAACAACAATCAAGTACGTAATTTAAATAATTAGAAATAAACAATACATATATGTCAATAGAAAATATTACAACAGAGGAGAATAAAAAAAGTCTCAACTTTATTGAGTTGATGGTTGAGAAAGATTTGAGAGAAAATAGAAATAACAGTAGAGTGCAGACTCGCTTTCCACCCGAACCTAATGGTTATTTGCACATTGGGCACGCAAAGGCTATATATATAGATTTTGAAATAGCAAAGAAGTATGGTGGTATTTGCAATTTGCGATTCGATGATACAAATCCTGTGAAAGAGGATGTAGAGTACGTCGATTCTATAATGGAAGATATTAGATGGCTCGGATTTGAGTGGGAAAATATGTATTATGCATCTGATTATTTTCATAAGTTATGGGACTTTGCGGTTCAACTAATCAATGAGGGTAAAGCATACATAGACGAGCAGTCAGCTGAGGAGATTGCAAAACAAAAAGGTACACCAACTGTGCCAGGTACTGAAAGCCCATTCCGCAATCGCCCTATTGAAGAGTCTCTCGAGTTGTTCGAGAAGATGAATACTGGTGAAATAGAGGAGGGCAAGATGGTGTTGAGAGCTAAAATTGATATGGCATCATCAAACATGCACATGCGTGACCCAATTATCTATCGCATCATTGATATTCCACACCATCGCACTGGCACAGAATGGAAAGCTTATCCAATGTATGACTTTGCACATGGACAGTCTGACTTCTTCGAGGGTGTTACTCACTCACTTTGCACATTAGAGTTTGAGGTTCATCGTCCACTTTATGATTGGTTCTTAGATCAATTAGATACAAGTGAATCTCGTCCTCGTCAAACAGAGTTTAATAGATTGAATCTCACTTACACAGTGATGAGTAAGAGACGATTGCTTCAACTTGTTCAAGAGAAATTAGTAGATAGTTGGGATGATCCTCGTATGCCTACGATTAGCGGCATGCGCCGTCGTGGTTATACACCAGCTTCTATTCGTACGTTCATAGATAGTATTGGTTATACCAAATATGATGGTATTAATGACTTCTCACTCTTAGAGCATGCTGTACGTGAAGATTTGAATAAGCACACTGCTCGTGTGTCGGGTGTAATAGATCCTGTGAAATTGATTATCACCAATTATCCAGTTGATAAAGTGGATGAGATGGAAACCATCAATAATCCTGAAGACTTATCAATGGGCTCACGCAAAGTTAAGTTCACTCGCGAATTGTGGATTGAGCGTGATGATTTTATGGAGGATGCACCACGTAAATATTTTCGACTAACTCCTGGAAATGAAGTTAGATTGAAAAGTGCATATATCGTGAAGTGCACTGGTTGTAAAAAGGATGAAAATGGCAATGTTGTTGAGGTGTATGCCGAATATGATGAGCAAACAAGGAGCGGAATGCCTGAGTCTGGACGCAAGGTTAAAGGTACAATACATTGGGTGTCGGTGCCATACAGTTTGGATGTTGAGGTAAGACTTTACGACAGATTGTTCTTGGTTGAAGACCCAATGGCTGACAAAGAAAAAGATTTTAAAGAGTTTATCAACCCAGATTCTCTTATTATAAAGCAGGATTGTAAGGTAGAAGAGTATTTGAAAGATGCTAAACCTCTTGATAGCTTCCAGTTCCAACGTATTGGTTATTTCAATATTGACAAAGACTCTACTTCAGAGCACTTAGTATTTAATCGTACGGTTGCTTTGAAAGATTCGTGGAAAAAGCAAAACTCTTAAAGTATAAAATATAGTATTTGGTTTACGGCGTTGATAAGGCAATTGTAGAAATCATCAGGATATAGATATGATATTATGAAATTTGCCTTATCAACTTTTAAATATAAGGATGAATATGCAAAACTTCGAGGACTTAGATATAGAAGCATTAGTTGAAAGATTTGAGCAAATGAGAGCTACAGGTAAAAAAATATATTTTGATGCCGATGAGTTTGCTTCGCTTGCCGATTATTATATGTCGTTAGATGATAATTATTCAGCAAAAGAGATAATTGAGGAAGGAATGAAAATACATCCTGACAACTCAATGCTTATAGCTCTTAAAGCAAAAGTGTTGGTTTCATTTGAGTTATATGAAGAGGCAATGACTTATCTTGATAATGTTTCAGAAGATGACGATATTGAAATAATGCTTGTTCGAATCGAAGCAATGTTTCATACAAACAGAGAAGGGGAGGCTTACGATCTTGTAGGGGATATTCTCGACTCAAATCTCTCTCCTGAGGAGAATTATTATTTCATAACCGAATTGGGGTATATATTAAATGATATTGAACAATATGATCATGCTATCCTCTTGTTTGAAGAGAGCTTGCATTATGATGATTCTAATATTGATGTTCTTGTAGATCTTGTTTACTCCTATGAGATGAGAATGAAGTATGACAAAGCTATTGTTTATAATAATCGTCTCTTAGATCTTGATCCATATTCATATGACTCTTGGGTGAATATGGGTAAACTATATTCTTTGAATGAACAATATGATGAGGCTGTTGGTGCGTTCGATTTTGCTCATACTATTCAAGAAGGAGATGTGGACGCACTTAAAATGAAGGCTCTATCATTATTTTTAAATGACAATGCAACACAAGCTATTGATACATTTAAGGAATGCATCAATTTAGATCCCGATGATGTGTCTGTATATGATTCTATCATTGAGGGATATGAGTCATTAGATCAGTATGATGATATGATTAGATTCATAGATATAAAACAAGATCATTTTGGGGATGAGGGCATAGTGATAAAGCGTGCTTTTGTTGAGATTTTGAAAGATAATATTGTTAAAGCATGGGATTATTATCATCAGGTACCCGAGGTTGAGAAAGATACGTTAGATTTCTTTATACTTGAAGGGGAGCTTAATTTTATTTCCGAAAACTTTAGAGAGTCTGAAGCTGCCTATTTAAAGGCGGCATTGATATCTGAAGAAGATGAAGATATTATTGATAGATTAGCAAATGTCAGTGTAGCTCAAGATAAATACAAGCAAGCTGAGGATTATTTAGAGCAACTATTGTTCATAGACCCAGAGTATCCAACAGCAAAGATGAGATTAGCATTTATTCGTTTCGAGATTGGGGTTAAAGAACCATTTGATGAAATAGTGGAAATGTTGTCTGATAATGAGATTCGTGACCTATTGCAAATTATTTCGGAGAGCGAAGATAGCGATTATGTAAATTATAGTCGTGAGCAGTTGCTTGTTAGACTCAATGAAGCCCGTGAAAATAGAATCCTTTTTAAAAACATAAAGTATTAGTATTAGTATTAGTAATATAGTGAATATTGTTAGTTCAGTATTCACTATTTTTTTTTGATTTAGTATTATGAATTCACTCAAGCATGTAGCGGCTGGCAGACTTAAATCCTTGGATATACTAAGAGGTTTAGATTTGTTCCTATTAGTTTTTTTTCAACCTGTGTTTGTAGCATTTGCCCGTCATTGGGGCAGCAATCCCTTCTTCTCATTTATGCTTAAGCAATTTGACCATGCAGATTGGGTCGGATTCAGAGCCTGGGACTTGGTAATGCCACTATTCCTTTTTATGGTAGGCGTTGCCCTTCCTTTTTCATTATCCAAATATTATGGAAGTACCCAAAAAGGGGATATTTATAGAAGAGTTATCAAAAGAGTTATTATTCTATTTATTTTAGGAGTAGTGGTGCAGGGCAATTTTCTTAGCTTGAGTCCATTAGCAATAAGATTATATACAAATACTCTTCAAGCCATTGCAGTGGGCTATCTATTCTCCTCGTTATTTATTATTCATCTATCTCAGAAATTGCAAATATTTGCAACTGCATTTCTACTTATTGCCTATTGGGCACTATTGACATTATTTGGTGATTTCACACCCGAAGGAAACTTTGCAGAAGTGGTGGACAAAGTTGTTTTAGGAAGATTTAGAGATGGAGTTTGGTATGATGAGTATAGAGTTTGGAATTTTTCTCCTCATTATCATTATACATGGATACTAACAAGTATGGTGTTTATTGTTACCACTATGTTAGGTGTCTTTGCTGGACAAATAATGAAACATGGCAAAGATAGACTGAGAAACAGTAAGTATTTATTGATAATAGGTCTATCATTGTTATTGGCAGGATGGCTTCTCAGCTTCCAAACCCCAATTATTAAAAAGCTATGGACCGCCAGCATGACTTTGTGGTCAGGGGGGTGGTGTTTCCTTTTGATGGCTTTGTTTTATTATATTATCGACTACAAGGGTTGGTCAATAGGTATGAATTGGCTTAATATATATGGCATGAACTCTATCACTGCTTATGTTTTGGGCGAGGTGGTTGACTTTAGAAGCATAGCTAATTCTATTCTTTATGGTTTTGAGCAATATGTAGGTGTCTATTATAGTGCACTCCTTACATTTGCAAACTTCTTAATTCTATTTTTTATATTGCATCTAATGTATAAGATGTGTGTTTTCGTGAAAATTTAAAAATAAATATTATATGATTCGATTAAGACATTTATCAATTATGGCTTTGGTTGCTTTTGCTCTTGCATCTTGCACTCAGCCAAGTTCTTCCAATGGGTTGGATGATCACCAACTACAGCTCATCCCAATGCCTAATTCAGTTGTAACCCATAATGGTTCAATCAAAATTGTGAACGGTATCAATTTCGCTACAGAAAATATCGATGATGACACCAAAGATAGGTTTGTTGATTATATTTCTAATTCAAAGATTGTAGATATTAATGATGATGGCGTTAAGGTTATGATGTCTATTGACAACTCAAAAACTTCTGACAATGAAGAATCTTATAGTCTCACTGTCAACAAAGGAGGAGTTTCTGCCCAAGCATCATCTGAGGCTGGTATCTTCTATGCCATTCAAACTCTTTTGCAGTTGATTGAGAGCAATGATGGTCTGCTTCCTTTTGTTGAAATCATTGATGCTCCTCGATTTGCTTATAGAGGATTGATGCTCGATTGCTCACGTCATTTCCTATCTATGGACTTTCTAAAAAAACAAATCGATATGATGGCATACCTTAAGCTCAATCGCTTTCATTGGCATCTTACCGATGGAGCAGGATGGAGATTGCAAATTAATAAGTATCCCGAGCTTACAAATATTGCTGCATGGAGAGCCGAGCACACTTGGAAAGAGTGGTGGAATTCGGGAAGACAATATGTGAAAGAAGGAACACCTGGAGCATATGGAGGATATTACACTCAGGATGAAGCTCGCGAATTGGTCAAATATGCCGCAGATAGATATATTACTGTTATCCCAGAAATAGAGATGCCAGGACACTCTGAAGAGGTACTTGCAGTGTATCCACAATTGTCTTGCACGGGCAAACCATATACAAGTAGCGAGTTTTGTATCGGTAATGAGGAGACATTTGAGTTTTTAGAGAATGTGTTGGCTGAGGTTATAGAGATATTCCCATCAGAGTTTATTCATGTTGGTGGAGATGAGGCAAGCCGTGAGCATTGGAAAAAATGTGCTAAATGTCAGAAGCGTATCAAAGATGAAGGTCTCAAAGATGAGGCAGAATTGCAAAGCTATCTTATCACTCGAATCGAGAAGTATATAAATGAGCAGGGGCGCAAACTTCTTGGTTGGGACGAAATTCTTGAGGGTGGGTTAGCACCTAACGCTACAGTAATGTCATGGCGTGGTGTTGATGGTGCTATTGCTGCTGCACGCAGTGGGCACGATGCCATAATGACTCCCGGAAGCCATTGCTATTTTGATAGTTATCAAGGTGAGCCTGATACTCAACCCGAAGCTATTGGAGGCTTCCTCACCATAGAGAAGGTATATTCTTTTGAGCCAATACCTGAGGGTCTTTCAGCAGAGGAGTCTAAACATATATTAGGACCTCAAGCCAACTTGTGGGCTGAATATATTACTAACGAAAACCATATGGAATATATGATTTATCCTCGCTTGCTTGCCTTGGCGGAGGTGGCTTGGACACAGCCCGAAAATAAATCGTGGGATAAGTTTAAGGTGAGAGTCAATCGCACAATTCCATTCCTGCAAAATAAAGGATACAACACTTATACCTTAAGCAAGGAGCCTTTTGTTACAATGATTTCAAACGCTGACAACAAGTCTATTGATGTTTCATTGTCATCAGAGCTATATCCAGTAGAAATTAGATATACTACTGATGGCACTAATCCTGATATTAATTCGGCATTATATCGTGAACCTGTATCTATAAAAGACTCTGCCAATTTTAAAACACAAATATTCCAAGATGGAAAAGCAGTGGGTAATGTCATCGAAAAAAGGATTGACTTTCACAATGCAATAGGCAAATCCATAGAGTATGTAACGCCATTTAGCCAGTATTACACTGCTGGGGGCGAAACAGCTCTTATCAATGGCATTCCTGGTGGTCCTGCACATGGCGATGGGCAGTGGCAAGGTTTTATAATTCCCGAAATCGAAATTATTATTGATTTAGGTGAAGTGATGCCAATAAAGTATTTGAAAACTTCATTCCTACAAAATGCTGGTGCTGAGATATGGCTACCAGCCAATGTTTCATTCTCTGTATCCAATGATAAGAGCAGTTTCACAATGCTACAAGATTTTGTTGACGAAACAGATCCCAAAGCTGAGGGCACATTCTCCAAACCCTTTGCTTGGTCAGGACAGACTGAAGGTCGATATCTAAAACTGAAGGCTAATCGCAAGAGTGTCAATGGATGGCTATTTCTTGATGAGATAGTGGTGTGGTAGTTATCAGTTATCAATAATCTAAAATATAAAAGCCTGCTTTCAGTTTCTTGAGAGCAGGCTTTTATTTATTGCTGTCTGATAAAACTTTTTGACGATTCGCAACACTCGTGTCGAATGATTAAAAAACTTTTTGACGACTCGAAAATAAATAATACGCTTCATCCAATAAATCTCATGGGGATGACATGATTGTGATAATAGCTTTTTCTGCAATTATCTGCAATTATATGTTCAGTATTAGATAAATATGCTAATTTTGGTTGTGATTTAAGAATCAGAGTGTGTTTCACTTTAATTACAAATATCCTATTTGAATAGACAAGTATAAAGATACAATACAATTTTAATTGAGAAAGCAAATTGCATATATAGATACGGAGATAAACCCCAACACCTATCGAGTGATGGATATTGGGTGTATAAAGTATGATGATTCGTTTTTCCATAACGCATCACTTAGCCATCTTGTCGATTTTTTGGTTGATGTAGAATTTGTTTGTGGTCACAATATTCTCAATCATGATGCAAAGTATATTAAAAATCAGTTAGATGAAGCGGGCATAAGCTCCGATAATATTATTGATACTCTCTATCTTTCGCCCCTTCTGTTTCCCACCCATCCCTACCATGCTTTGTTGAAAGATGACAAACTTCAAACGGATGAAACAAACAATCCTCTAAATGATGCAATCAAGGCAAAGAATTTGTTTCTTGACGAGGTGATGGCTTTTGGGAAAATGAATGAGG
>CAZNRT010000087.1:0-11841 GCA_964575445.1 uncultured Proteiniphilum sp.
TAATAAGAAATCAGCTGGTGGTGGACTGATGGGTATGGTGACAGGAATGTTAGATAAAAATAAGGATGGTAATATTATTGACGATCTTTTGGGTGGATTTTTAGGAAAGTAGAATATCATACCTTTCTAATATGTTGCCACGAACTCTCAAATTTACGACTTAGTAATTTGTGAGTTCGTGGTTTTCTTATTTTTATACTACCTACAACGTTTAAATACTTTTATAGCTGAACTATTTATAGTATTTTTGTGCTCATAAAATGTTGATATCAAATGAATAGGTATAACAAAAGATATATTAAAACAATACATTAACCCAAAATATATAAATATCGATTAATTATGAGTAATCAGAAAGAAAAACTTTTCACTGATTTTCCAGCAGTTACCACAGAAGAGTGGATGGAAGTGGTTACCAAAGACTTAAAAGGTGCCGACTTTCAGAAAAGATTAGTTTGGAGAACAAATGAAGGTTTTAATGTGAATCCTTTTTATCGTGCAGAAGATATTGAAGGATATTTAATTAAAGACAATCTACCAGGTCAGTTTCCATATGTTCGTGGCACACGAAAAGACAACGTATGGCATGTGCGTCAGGAGATTAAGGTAAATGATTATGCTGAAGCAAATCAAAAGGCAAAATCACTGTTAACAAAGGGAGTTACCTCTTTTGGTTTTTATCTTCCGAAGAATAACCTTTCGGTGGAAAACTTGGGAGTGCTTCTCGATGGTATTTCGCCCGACAAAGTGGAGCTAAACTTCAGCACATGTATTTCAAAAATCAAAGAGCTGGCAGAGATTGTGGTTGCATACATCACCTCTCAAAATCTTAATTTGCTTGAGTGTCATGGTTCTATTGGCTATGATCCTTTCCGCCTAATTATCAAGAAAGGTGTAGATGTGCCAAATTGGATAGATCAAGCTGTAGAGATAGTAAACATCACTGCTGCTTTGCCTCGTTACAGAAGCATTATTGTGACTGGCAATTTGTTTAATGATGCTGGTGCATACAGTTTCCAAGAGCTTGGTTTTAGTCTTGCTTATGCAAATCAGTTGCTTGGTGCTTTAATTGAGAAGGGACTTGCACCTGCTATGGTTGCCAAAAAAATTAAGTTTGAGCTTGGCGTTGGCTCCAACTATTTTATGGAGATTGCTAAGTTTAGAGCAGCACGCTGGTTGTGGGCTGAAATTGTGGATGCTTACAAGCCACCATGCCCTCATGATTGCGACAACAAAGCTGATGATGGCACTTGCCGTTGCGCAGCCAAAATGAAAGTGCATGCACTTACTTCACGTTTCAATCAATCGCTATATGACCCATATGTAAATATGCTTCGTTCGCAAACTGAAGCCATGTCGGCAACTCTTGGGTCGGTTGATTCGCTTACTGTTCGACCATTCGACGAGGCATTTGAGACCCCTACAGATTTTGCAGAACGTATTGCTGTTAACCAACAACTACTGCTTAAAGAAGAGTCGCACTTTGATAAAGTTGCTGACCCATCTTCTGGTTCATATTATATCGAAAATCTTACAGTATCATTAGCTGAGCAAGCATGGAAGTTATTCCTTGAGATTGATAAAAAAGGCTTCTATGAAGCACTCAAAGAGGGTGTGGTTCAGGATTCAATTCAGGCTTCGGCTGATGCACGCTTTAATGCTGTTGCCAACAGACGTGAGATTTTATTGGGTACTAATCAGTATCCAAATTTCAACGAACAAATGGATGCTAAGCTCAACAATCCTATTGAGCTATCATGCGGATGCAATGCTGGCGAAACTCCTTTGAAACCATTGAAAATAACTCGTCTTGCTGAGCCATTTAATGAACTAAGACTTGCAACCGAGAGAAGTGGCAAAACTCCTAAGGTGTTTATGCTGACTATCGGAAGCTTGGCTATGCGTCTTGCACGCTCGCAGTTCTCAAGCAATTTCTTTGCTTGTGCTGGATATCAGGTTATAGACAATAATGGATTCCCAACTGTGGAAGAGGGTGTTGAGGCTGCACGCAAAGTGGATGCCGATATTATTGTTATATGCTCGAGCGATGATGAGTATGCAGAGTTGGCACCAAAAGCTTATGATTTGATTAAGGGTGGCAAAGAACATTTTGTGGTGGCGGGTGCTCCAGCATGTATGGACGACCTCAAGGCACACGGCATTGAGCACTTCATCAATGTACGCACAAATGTTTATGAAACACTCAAAGAGTTTAACAATAAACTTTTGGGAAAATAGAGCTGAAGAACTTGTAACTAAATATAAAGCTTAAAGCAAATTTCTAAATTGATAATAATATAAGTATGCCTAAACTAAAGTATTGGATGATTGCTGCGCACCCTTGGTCGTTTCCCGCTTCGGGGTCGCCCGCTTTAATAGCATTCTCTTATGTATTCTATTTATACAAAACGGGAGCTGTTGCTGATGTTAATTGGGTGAATGGCATTATCGCTTTCTTCGGTGCTATTATATTTCACATGGCTGGCAATCTAATAGGAGACTATCAGGATTATAGAAGCGGTGTGGATCAATTGGAAAAAACAGGACCATTTCGTGTATTGGTGCATAAGATATTCAAACCTCGAACAATTCTATTATATGGATATGTGGTATTGCTAATCGGTATTCTGATTGGTGTGTATCTGTTTTTGCAAACAGGAGTTCCACTATTGTTTATTGGATTATTCGGAATAATTAGCGCAACGCTCTACTATAAGTTTAAGTATGTAGCCTTAGGCGATATTATTATATTCTTAAGCTTTGGTTTGATGGTAGTCTTGGGTGTGGTGTTTGTGATGACAGGCAATATTGATTGGTGGTCGCTTCTTGTAGCTTCGCCCGTAGTTCTGCTTATCGTTGCCATACTTCATGCCAACAATACTCGTGATATGCTTCAAGATAAAAAAGCTGGCATCAAAACTCAGGCTATGAATCTGGGGCTTGAGGGTTCGCAAATACTGTATCAGACAATTCTGTTGCTCACCTATTTGTTGGTAGCAGCCATTGTGATGATATATTTATTGCATCCGCTTATATTTATTGTTTTGATCACAATGCCTATGGCACTCAAAAACATCAAACTAATGAAGCAAGCAACAATTGATGATCTTGGCTTAATCAGATTTCTTGATACAGATACTGCCAAACTTGTACTTGCTTTCAGCCTTTTGTTTTCAGCTGCAAACTTTATTGCTCCTTATATTTAAAACTCTTTTAATTTTAAAACAATCAAAATCAGAGCTCAGTTTCTCTGTGTTCTGTGTAAGAAAAATCATAAAATATGAAACGAGCATAATAATCATTCTCACACTATTAAATGATTAAAGCGAGTTCCATATGATACTTTTGAAAATAAATAATTTTAATCATATGAAACCTAATTTCGACAATCTCGATATTAAATCAGCTAAATACTCTACTCCAAACGTGGATGAGTGGGTTGATGATAACAAAATAAAAGCTACTTGGCTAACGCCAGAGCAAATTCCCGTTAAGCCAGTTTACACAAAGGAAGACCTTGAGGGAATGGAGCACCTTGGCTATGCAGCAGGTGTGGCTCCTTATTTGCGTGGACCATACTCATCTATGTATGTGATGCGCCCTTGGACAATACGTCAATATGCTGGTTTCTCTACGGCAGAAGAGTCAAACGCTTTCTATCGTCGTAACTTGGCATCAGGACAAAAGGGCTTGTCTGTTGCTTTTGACCTCCCAACTCATCGTGGATACGATGCTGATAATGAGCGTGTGGTGGGTGATGTTGGTAAAGCGGGTGTTTCTATCTGTTCGGTTGAGGATATGAAAATTCTTTTTGATGGTATTCCATTAAACAAGATGTCGGTATCTATGACAATGAACGGTGCTGTGCTTCCAGTTCTTGCCTTTTATATTGTGGCAGCACAAGAGCAAGGCGCAGAGCTACATGAAATGGCTGGTACTATTCAAAACGATATCCTTAAAGAATTTATGGTGCGTAATACTTATATATATCCACCAAAATTTTCGATGCAAATCATAGCTGATATCTTTGAATATACATCACAAAAGATGCCTAAGTTCAACTCTATCTCAATCTCGGGATATCACATGCAAGAAGCAGGTGCTACTGCAGATATTGAGCTTGCTTACACTCTTGCCGATGGTATAGAATATCTTCGTGCTGGTGTTAATGCAGGTATTGACATTGATGCCTTTGCGCCACGCTTGTCATTCTTCTGGGCTATTGGCATGAATCATTTCATGGAGATTGCTAAGATGCGTGCTGCTCGTTTGCTTTGGGCTAAAATTGTGAAGAGCTTTGATGCTAAGAATCCAAAATCAATGGCTTTGCGTACTCACTCTCAAACGTCGGGATGGTCGCTTACCGAACAAGATCCATTCAACAATGTTGGACGTACCGTTATCGAAGCAATGGCTGCTGCACTTGGACATACTCAGTCTTTGCACACAAACGCACTTGATGAGGCTATTGCATTGCCAACGGACTTCTCTGCTCGTATTGCACGTAATACTCAGATATATATTCAGGAAGAGACTCAAATTACACGCCATGTAGATCCATGGGCGGGTTCTTATTATGTAGAGTCATTAACTCAAGAGCTTGTGGACAAGGCATGGGCATTGATTGAGGAAGTGGAAGAGCTGGGTGGTATGGCTAAAGCTATTGAAACTGGTGTTCCTAAAATGAGAATCGAAGAGGCTGCTGCTCGTACGCAAGCACGTATTGACTCGGGTGCTCAAAAAATTATTGGTGTTAATAGTAATCGCCTTGCAAAAGAAGATCCAATTGATATTTTAGAAGTAGATAATACTGAAGTTCGCAAACAACAGGTGTCTCGTCTTGCCGAGTTAAGAGCAAGCCGTGATAACGATGCCGTTCAGAGAGCTTTGGATGCTATTACTAAATGTGTGGAAACAGGAGAGGGCAATCTTCTCGAACTATCTGTGGAGGCAGCAAGAGTGCGCGCTTCATTGGGCGAGATATCCGATGCTTGCGAAAAAGTTGTAGGTCGTTATAGTGCAATAATCAGAACAATTTCAGGAGTGTATTCATCAGAGTCAGGAGATGACGCATACTTGGCAAAAGCGCGTCAGCTAACAGAAGAGTTTGCTAAGAAAGAGGGTCGTCAACCACGTATTATGGTTGCCAAAATGGGGCAGGATGGTCATGACCGTGGTGCCAAAGTTGTAGCTACTGGCTATGCCGACTGTGGTTTCGACGTGGATATGGGTCCATTGTTCCAAACCCCTGCTGAGGCTGCCCGTCAAGCTGTAGAGAATGACGTTCACGTAGTTGGTGTTTCTTCACTTGCTGCTGGACACAAAACACTTATTCCTCAAATCATTGATGAGCTTAAGCATCTTGGTCGCCCAGATATCATTGTAATAGCAGGCGGTGTGATACCAGCACAAGATTACGACTTCCTTTACAAATCTGGCGTATCAGCTATATTTGGTCCTGGAAGTCCAGTTGCTAAGTCGGCATGCGAAATCATGAGTGTATTGATGAGCGAAGAGTAGTTTTCTAACTATATAAATATATTTTTTAAAGTGCGGACTGTGGGATTGTTTTTCTACAATCCGCACTTTCTATTTTTTAGCAATTTAATCGTCTGGATTATGTCATATATTCAAAGAAAAAGAAAAGAAGATATTGGTCTCTCTCCGTTTGATATTAAAGTAAGAGGACAAAGAGAGCAAGCGGCTGCGGGTGTATCAGCTATCAACTTCTCTATTGATGGTTCAATAGAAAAGGATATTAAGTCGATAGATGAGCTAAAAGCTTTTACTGACGAAAATATGTATAGTTGGATAAATATTATTGGCTTGGGGGATGAAGATTTGATCAATGATATCTCAAAAATTTATAGCATTCCCACAAATATAATGTCTGATGTTTTGGAGTCAACTTTAAGACCACAGGTTGAGGATTTTGATGATGGTTTGTACATTTCAATAAAGATGCTTCAAGTTGATGATAAATCTCGGACAATTATTCATGAAAATGTTAGCTTGATTATTACTAACAATATTGTCTTCTCTTTTGTGGAGAATTCTGATATTGTTTTCACACCCATAAAGACAAGAATACAGCGTCGTAAATCCAAAATACACACTGCTGGCACTGACTACATGGCATTTGCACTGCTTGATGTTATCATTGATAATTACATCTATATATTGGATTCATACGGTTATAGAGTTGAACAGGTTGAAGAAGAAATTACTCTAAAGAATGATAAGAGTACCCTGCGGTCTATTAATCGTCTAAAGCAAGAGTTGAATCATTTTCGTAGAGATATGAAGCCAGCAAAAGAGATGATATTTAGTTTGCGAAAGTTGGATACAGATTTTATATCAGATGATAATGAGACTCACTTCAAGGAGCTGCAAGATAATATTAGCCAAGTATCAGAGATGTTGGATTACTATCGAGAGGTGTTGTATGATGCGTTGGATGTATATCATTCTGCAATGAGTACACGACTGAATGATATAATGGCGGTGCTAACAGTCTTTTCCGTTGTGTTTATTCCTTTGTCCTTTATAGGGACTTTGTACGGAATGAATTTTGATAATATGCCTGAACTAAGGTCACCCTATGGATATTATATTGTGTTGGGCGTAATGTTTGTGATAGCAGTAGTGATGTTATTTTATTTCAGAAGGAAGAAGTGGTTTTAGAGCGTTGATTTTTCAATTATTGATTGCATCCATAAAGCTCTTGCGATAAGTTTCACCAATTGGTATTTGGTGGCTATCAATTATTATTTTGTTCTTATCGATGCTCGTTATTTTGTTTCTATTAATAATATATGAACGGTGTACACGAATAAAACGCCCTGTGGGTAATTCCTCCTCCATAGATTTTAAACTCATCAAGGTGATAATGGGTCTTTTATCTTTGAGCGTATAGATTTTAATGTAATCTTTTAGTCCTTCAATCAGTAGAATATCATCAAATAGAATATGAATCAGTTTGTAGTCGGCTCTAACAAACAATCCTTCAGCAATAGGCTCTCTGTTCTCTTGCACATTCATTTTCATTTCGTGCCACTTTAGAGCTCTCTTTGCTGCATTTAAGAAATCAGAATATGAAAAAGGCTTTAGCAAATAATCTAAAGCATTAACTTTGTATCCATCCAATGCGTATTCACTGAAAGCAGTAGTAAAGATGATGCGTGTCTTATCTTCAATCATCTGTGCAAACTCCATCCCATTCACTTCAGGCATCTGAATGTCTAAGAAGATAATATCTATATCTTCGTTGCTAACATTCTCCATTGCTTGCACTGCACTTGAATATTTCCCTGTTAGGTTCAGAAATGGGGTTCTCTGAACATACGAGTTGAGAAGTTCTAATGCCAAGGGCTCATCATCTACTATCCAGCAATTAAGTTTCATTTTTGTTTTCCTTTTGTATATATTGTAAGTGATGTTGAATAAATATTATTCTCAGTTTCTATTTCCCAATCATAACTGTTGGGGTATATAAAATCAAGTCTCTTTCTTACTAATTCAAGTCCAATGCCGCTACCGCTTTTGTCTGAGTTTGATTTCGGATAGTTGCTATTCTTTGAGATAAACTCTATTACACCATTTGGTCTTTCCGAAATACGAAATGCAATAAATGATGGTTTGCTACTGCTTATACCATGTTTAAAAGCATTCTCAATTAATGATATATATATCAATGGAGCTATTGGCGTAGTGCTATTTTCGTTAGCTTCTATTTGAGCGTCTAATACTACATTGTCTGATAATCGCAGTCGCATTAATTCAATATAGTTTTTCACAAAACTTATTTCTTGATGTAAAGGTACATATGTTTTTTCATTATCATATAGCATGTGCCTTAGTAGTTTGCTTAAGTCTAATACCGCTTGTTGAGCTTTATCAGGATCGAATGCTATAAGAGCATAGATATTATTGAGAGTGTTGAGCAGGAAGTGAGGGCTTATTTGATTCTTAATGTTTTGAAGTTCTGCTTCCGTTTTTGCCTTCTCTAATTCCTTGCGTTCATTCTCTGCCATGAACCATCGGTAGGTCATTTTAAGAGCAACGCTCAGCCCAACCATTGTGACCAAGGTTGTTGCATTTCTGATGACAAACAACCATGGTGAAACTCTCATTCGTCGTCTTCGCATTGGTTGGTTTGTAAGCGTTCTAATGAAGTCGTTGCCAAAGTGCATAAGAGCCAACATTGCTACAAGTAGTATGATATTATAAAATATAAACTGGTAATACTTGCCTTTGAATAGAAACTTATCTATAAGTACAAAATAATTGATGTAGAAGATTAGCAGAAGACCCACCATGTCGGGCGTTGAGCGAATAAACATATCCCATTGGAATATTTTTTCTCTATCCATGAAAAAATATGGAGCAACTAATACCATGCCCCACAATAGAATATGCACTATTATGACAGAGTAGGTGTTATGAAAATTCTTTTTAAGTGTTTGGCTCATTTACAATTGTTTTTTTATTTCTTTTCTAAATTATATCTTGACGCAATATTTTGCATCAAGATATAATTGCTTTCAGTCTTACATCATTCCTCTACCATGACCGCCTGGTCCTCGGCGTGGCGACATGTCTTCTTGCGTGGCTCCACCTTTGAATATATTGAAGCGATACACAAAGTGGAACATAAAATAAGAAGTGAGTGTGTTAGTAGTTGTGTCACGAATATAGTTAGAAGTTACTGATCTGCTGATATTGGTTCGTTGTTGCAAAATGTCATATATTTTGAATCGAATTGTTCCATTCTTTTGCTTAAATATTTGCTTAGCCATAGATGCATTCCACAACCACTCGTCTTGAGTAAAGCCATCCGCATAGCCAGTGTTGGTACTATAATTGATGTCGCTCTCTATTGAGAAATCCCAAGGCAAGTATATAGTAGTATTAGCATTACCACCATAGTTTATAAATTCTTGATCTCGCTGCCCTTCAAGAGTGTTTTTCACATTGTTGTAGTTTATGTTGCCACGTATTCCAAAGTCAAACAGATCAGAGCGGTAGTTCAAGCCCAAAGTTTCTCCTAAGTTTACTCTTTTGCTTAAGTTTTTCTCAATAATTGTATCTCCTTTTAATATGCTATTCGAGAAGCCATTAGAGTGATTATAGCTTGCAAAAGTCATCGAAAATATTGAGAATTTAATATTCTTAAGAGGTAAGTTCATCATCATTCTTGCATTGGCATTCCAGTTGCCTGATACATTTTCGTATGTTGTTTCTTTAGCACCTGTTCCCAAATTGGTGGTGGTAGATGAAACGATATCATTATTTATATAACCGATATTACCAAACAGTCCCATGTGTCTATTTTTCTCAGGGTTGAAGTTCTGATATCGGAAATTCAGTCCGTGTTGAAATGAGGGTTTCAAATCTGGATTACCTTTTGTGATGTTCAACGGATTTGAAATATTCTCAACAGGAGATAGTTGTGTCACACTTGGTTGGTTTGTACTCCCATTGTATCTTAATCTAATGTTATGCTGGCGTGTCCATCTGTAGTTGAATTGGGCAGTGGGAGCATAGTTTAAAACACTTCTACTAAAATCATTTTCTAATCTTTCACCAATAAAGGTTTTGCTTCTTGATGAAGATGGTTGAATATTGAATCCAAATAAATAATCGTAATTCTGGCGTTGTGATTTAAAGTTCACCTCAATCTCTTGATTTGTAAAACTGTTTTCTAAGCGTTTGCTATATCTTTCATCCAAAATAGTATAGTTGCCATTATCATCTTTGCCTCGAGTATCTCTATCTGATTCAGAGTCGTTTTGACGAAACGAGTATGCTACCTGGATTGCATTGTTATTACCAATAGGTTCTACATATGATACATATCCTCTCCAGTTCTTAGAATTATTTATATTGGTGAATTTCTGGTCTATTATCTCATCATCTTTAGATCCATAAAATAGGGTGTTAGAGAGATTGGTGCCTTTATTTTCGGAGTCTGACAAGCCACCACTCAATTGTGCACTAAGGATTCTGCCTGGCTTTCCTAATGTGCGGCTAATGTCTAAACGAGCCGAAATATCTTTGCTATCACCGTTTGAGTTATACTTTGATTCTCCACTATTGATTGTGTCGGTCAATATTTCTTGCGTGGTTACAAAATCTCCCCATTCGCTTTGTTTGTTCTTTGTTAGAGATGCCTGAGGACTAAAAATAATCTTAGTAAGAGTATCTGGTGTCCACTCCATGCGAAAGTCCATGCCGAAGTTTTGACTCCAATTATTGGAAGTGCTATTCTCATTCTCCAATCTGTTTCCAGTACTCAAAAGGTTTTGAGTGTGTGATTTTGACAATGTGTTATTATCCGTATCTCCAAAACGTAAGTTACCACCCAGCTTGAGATTATTAGTGAATTGTTGGCTAAAATTGAAGCCTCCATTGGTAGATTTAGTTATACCATTGTTTGCTCCTCCAAACATTCTTCTGCCACCACCAAAGCCACCACCGCCACCAAACATAGCCGACCCAAGATCTGAGAAACCTGCATTGTTTGTATTATTAAACCCACCTAAAGCAGTATATTGATTTTTATCTTTCATATAGTTCACCATTGCATTGGCTTCGTATCTATCCTTTGAGCCATATCCAGCAAAAGCATTCCCAAAGAGTCCTTCCTTCATGCCAGGTCTCACAGTTAGATTGATTATAGTTTCCTCATCACCACTATCAAACCCAGTCATCATTGACATATCGCTTCTTCTATCGTGAACCTGAATTTTATCAACCATCTTAGCGGGCAGGTTTTTGGATGCTACCTTGGGGTCGGAGCTAAAGAACTCTTCTCCATCAACCATAATTTTTTTTACTTCACGCCCATTAACGGTGATTTTTCCGTTAGAGTCAACCTCTACTCCTGGCATCTTTTTAAATAAATCCTCTAATACTGCACTTTCTGTTACTTTATATGAGTCAGCATTATACTCTACTGTATCTCCTTTTACCACTATTTCAGCAGCTTTAGCAGTAGCCACTACGGCATCCAAAAGAATATTATTTACTCCCAGCTCTATAGTTCCTAAGTTAGAGTTTGGATTTGATTTGCTTAAAGTCACATCTTTGTATGTATCATTGTTCCCTACATATGTTATGTGCACAATGTATGTTCCGAATGGAAGAGTTATAGAGAATTTTCCCTCTTTATTGGTTGCAACTCCGTTGACATAGGTGCTATCTTTCTTTTGCAAAATTCTGACATTTGCCTCTTGGATGGGCTCGTCAAACTCTGCATCAATGACTTTGCCAGTGATTAGTCCACTGCTTTGGGCGAAAATTGCAATGCCCGACATTAATAATATGGATAATATTAGAAGTTGTTTCATAAATGTTATTCAATAAATTGTTATATGTTTTTTTGTACCTAAAATCAAGTTTCTGTAGTATAAATGATGTCATTATCATCTATCATGCTACAAAAATAAGATTAAAGAGAGGCTTTAACAAATAAATTAGATTAATGTACTAATAATGTCGATGAAGTGTACAAAATGCTGGATGAGATAATAGTACATATTTTTATGTTGCCCATCAATTCCGCAGTTTTTTTGTTTTAAGCTCTACTTATTATTAGTAGTCTTACTCTATCAAATATGTAACATCATCTTTGTAATTATTTCATTCTTTTTGAATTTTCCTGAATGGCTAAAGATGAATTACGCAATGTAGGATTTCTTCTTATTTGTGTAGAGAATGATTCTCATTTTAAATTTTGCGATTTAACATAAAGCACTTTCGATTGTTTCAGCAACTCGAAAACCATCGAAAGTACTTTGTGTGGATAGTTTCAGCAACTCGAAAACTATCGAAAGTACT
>CAZNRT010000088.1:0-11815 GCA_964575445.1 uncultured Proteiniphilum sp.
TATTATCAAACTTTGAAGTTGGGTTTTGATACTCTTGAGTTGTTAGATAATGATATTCTTTCTGATTCTGATATTAGCAATATAGTGCAAAGTGCTATAGATGATCTTCCACCCAAGTGTCGTGAGATATTTGTGATGAGTAAAATTGAGAGGAAAAAGCATAAACAGATTGCTGAAGAGTTAGGCATCTCTGTAAAAACCATAGAGGCTCAAATTACTATTGCATATAAGAAATTAAAGGTCTCTTTAGAGCATTATATAGCTTTAATTTTTTTCTTTTTTTAAATTTGATTGTTTCTGATTAGGGGTTTTTTGATAGTTGTTCGTCATAATAGTAAACAAAGATAAAATGGACGAGCAAATTCTGAAATATTTTCTAAGAGAGCTGAGCGACGATGAACGTCAAAAGCTACTTGTGAGAATTGAAAAGGACGAGTCTTTGAAAGAAGAATTTATAAAGCTAAAGAAGATTCAGTCGTACTCGCAGCTTATTGTTCAACCTTCGGATAAGAACGAGGGTGAGCGAAACTTCCATCTTTTTTCAAATAAATATTTGTATCGCAATAATACAAAGTTGCTACCTAAAATACTCAAGTATGTAGCAATAGTAGCAATAATTATTGGTTTTGCGACATTCGCTATACAAAGATTTTCACAATCACGTCATGAGTTTTTGACATTTACCAATACTTCTGATTCTACTGTAGTAATAGAACTTGAGGATGGGTCTTTTGCATGGCTCAATGCCAATACCACACTTGAGTATCCTGCTTCATTTGCAAAGGGTTCAAGGCGAGTTATGGTGGATGGGGAGGCATACTTTGATGTTGCAAGTGAAAATGGAAGACCATTTATTGTTAATGCTGATGAGTTTGAAGTTATAGTATTTGGTACACAATTTAATATTAATTGTTTTTCAAATATGACATATTCTCAAGTCACACTTGTGGAAGGAAACGTTGAGGTGAGTGTTGATGGAAAGAAGTATGGTTTGCTACCTGGTCAACAGCTCTTTAAAGAGCACTCTAACGAGTCGGTCGAGATAAGAGAAGTGAACGTTATGGATTACACTTGGTGGAGAGATGGTGTTTATTCTTTTAAGTCCGTTAATCTGGAAGAGGTATTAAGAGTAGCTGAGCTATGGTTTGATGTGGAGTTTGTATTTGTAAATAATAATGCCAGATCAATGATTTTTAATGGTGCACTTTTAAAATCTGAAAGTATTGATGATTTTCTAAGTAGGGTAGAGGCTACTTCATCTTGTAGATTTGTGAAACAAAATGATGTAATAAAAATATATTAATAGATATTTATTTCTTTAATTAATTAATTAATCAAGTGTTTAATATGAAAAAACTAATTGTTCTTTTGCTCTTAAGCGTTTCAGTTTTTGCAATCAATGCTCAACAAGGGAAGTATGTAATTCGTGGGACTATTTCCGGAAATTACAATGCAGAAAAAGTCTATCTTGTAGAAGAGGAGTTTATTAATGGACCTCAAACAGTTATTGATAGCTGTGTGGTTGTAGATGGTAAATATATATTTGAGGGAATAGTACCAGAGTTTGTGAAAATTTACTTTGTTAAGGGTGCAAACCCTGAAGCAAGAACAGCACTTACTCCTGTATTTCTGGAAGAAGGAAATATTAATGTGAGTAATGCAAGTGCTGAACATTTTACTCATAACGTAAAAGTAAGGGGTACAGTAAATAATGATTTGCTTTCATTTTATTTTTTTCAACATGGATTCATAACTGATAGTATAGGTTATGCAACAGACTTGGACTGGAGAATAAATGGATACAATTCTGATAATGAACAAACTGAGTTCCCAAGAAGAACAAAATTGACTATGAGCAGATGGTTAGACATACAAAAAAGTATGGTGTCAAAGTTTAAAGATCAAGTTTTTGCCCCTTTTATGCTTTATTGGGAGATGAGACGTGACTTGACTCCAGGCGAATTTAAAGCCTATCGTAGTTTGTTAGACCCTAAATTAGATAATCACCCTTATACAAAAGCTATTGATGATTTTATTACCTCTTCTGAATTTGGGATAGGGAATAAGATGCCTGATTTTAAGATGCCTGACAAGAATGATAATGTTGTAGAGTGGAAAGAGTTTTCTGGGAAGTATGTGCTGATTGATTTCTGGGCGTCGTGGTGTGGACCATGTTTGAGAGAAATGCCAAATGTGGTGAAGTTGTATGAGGAATGCAAGGGTGATAATTTTGAAATCGTAGGCATTTCGCTCGATGAGAACAAAGATAAATGGCTGAACACAGTAGAAGAATATAAAATGACTTGGCCCCAACTATGTGATTTTGAGGCATGGGACTCTCATATAGTGAAATTGTGTAATGTTGATGCAGTGCCAACCACTGTTCTTGTTTCGCCTGATGGAAACGTTGTAGCTATAAATTTGAGAGGTGAGTCATTAACCGAAAAGATCAAAGAACTAATTAGCCAATAATTATGAAAAACACTATGTCATTCATAGCACTTCTATTTGGTCTGTTGTTAACCCAAATATCAGTTGCTCAAAACAATACTACAATTAAAGCTAAATTTAATAATACCACTTTTGAAAAATTCTATTTTGATTTTATGGAACAACCTGAAGCAAACCTTCAGTTTCCATATAAGGAAGGCAGAGTTATAGAATTTGATGCTGAACTCGATGATATTGCTATGCTAAAGATAAATCAATATCTTTATGTAGTGGCTCAACCAGGTGATAATATTGAGATTGAAGTGGACTACAATGGAAAAAACTTTCGAGAGGTGAAGTTTTCTGGAATTTCTAAAGAGTCTGTTCTTGCATCAGAAATATTGTCTCGTATCAGAATTGAAAGATTGGATAGAAAGTATAAAACGAATATCCCTGCTGCTTTAGCAATTCAGACGCCAGCTGATGTTTTCTATAAAACCACAATAGACGAATGGCAAAAGGAAATAGCTGTTTTAGATGAATATAGATCTCAACTTTCGGATAAGGTTTATTATTTTGTTCGTTCAGAATTGGATGCAATTTTCATTCCAAATATTATTTCATATCCTGGCAATTCGTCAATGGAGGGGTTTTGGAATGTGCTTGATGATTATCAATTGAGAGATGACGATTCATCTTTGAGAAACTCATCCTATATGGGTGTATTGCATATTTATATGAGATATATGCGAATGAAGGCTGCACGTGATAATAATGTGGATTTTATTCCACCTGCTTCAATAGAAGATGAGTACAATACTGTTGTTGATTTTTATGATGGCAAGCTGCGTGATGCTGCTTTGTTGGTGTTCATCTATGGCTCTATGGCTTCGGGTAAAGATTTTGAGACGGTTGAGAAACTTTACATTGATTATACTGAAAAATATAATCTCAATCCAAAGTATCTGAAAATGATTTCAGATGTGATGAAATAAATGATGGTTATGACTTTTAAAATAATTATATGTTCAATTGATATAATACAAATGATTTATGCGAAGGAAGGAAACTATTAGGCATATTGCTGCAACATGGTTGATTTTGTTACTGGCTACACTTAATTTTACGTCGTCAGCACAAGATGGTAGCAAATCGAAGGTTACATTGAAGGTCGAAAATACCGAATTGTCAAAGGTGTTAGAATCAATATCTAAAATGACTGGGGTGCAGTTCTTTTATAATCACTCTCAGATAGATGTGAAAAGAAAAGTAACGCACAGCTTTAATAACCAAACTCTTGATCGGGTTCTTGAAATAGTATTTAAAGATAAGCCTGTGGATGTTGAGTTCCAACAGAATAAGATTGTTGTTCTTAAACTGAGGGAGCAAGGTGCAGGTACGTTAGTGCAAATACCTATGTTTAGAGTTACTGGTAAAGTGGTTGATTCCCGAAATAAAGAGGATCTACCTGGTGCTGCCGTAATTCTAAAAGAAAATAGGTCAGTAGGTGTTGCCACTAATATTGACGGAGAATTCTCTATTGACGTACCTGAGGGAGCAACTGCTATTTTGGTTAGCTATATGGGATTCAATGAGGAGTCTGTTGCTATAAAAGGAGATATGAAGGGTTTAATAATTCAGTTGTCACCTGCTACAAGTGAGCTTGAAGATGTAGTGGTTACAGGTATGGCACCAAGAAAAACTGAAAGTTTTACTGGTAGCTACGTTTCAGTAAAAGGAGATGAGCTAAAGAAGTTAAGCCCAAATAACCTTATGCAAGCATTACAATATTTTGATCCAAGCTTTAGAATTAAGGAAAACAATATTAGTGGGTCTGACCCCAACAAGATGCCCGAATTTAAGCTTAGAGGGGATGCTCAGCTTGGCAGCACCGATCCATCAAATTTGCAGATGTTAATGGGTGATTACTCTAACCGACCTAATATGCCGCTACTTATATTAGATGGATTCGAGACTACTTTGCAACGAATAGTAGATATGGATCCAGAAAGAGTGGAGTCTATTACAATTTTGAAAGATGCGTCGGCAACCGCTATATATGGATCGAGAGCTGCAAATGGGGTAATTATTTTTGAAACAAAAAAACCATTACCTGGAGCTATTAATATTTCATACTCAACAAATATTGGAGTGACTATTCCTGACTTGAGTGAATATGATATGATGAATGCTGAAGAAAAATTGGAATATGAACGAAGAGCTGGTCTTTTTCCTGAAAATGATATTGTAAAAATGAACTATTACAACAAGTATCGTGAGGAGATTCTCCGTGGTGTGGATACTTATTGGTTGTCGGCTCCAGTTCGCACTGCTATTACTCAAAGACACACTCTTTCGATGCAGGGCGGAGATCAGGCAATTAGATATAATATCAATGTTAATTATGGTATGACCCCAGGTGTTATCAAACAGTCTGATCGTAATAACATGGGATTGTCCTTTAATCTACAGTATCGGAAGAAGTCATGGAATATAAATAATCAACTTTCATTATCTGATACAAAGGCTGACAATTCTTCTTATGGTTCTTTTTCGGCTTATACACGAATGAATCAATATTATCGTAAATATGATGAAAATGGACAATATACTAAGTTTATAGAAGATAAATTCTTAACATCAGGTACTCAAAGACAAAGAATCTATAATCCGCTTTATAACGCTCAGTTTGCAAATAAGAATTTTAATAAGAACTTTTCTGTTACTGATAATTTTAATATTGAATGGAATCCTATAGAGACATTGAGATTGTCATCGGGAGCATCTTTTACCAAAGGGATGGCACAAAATGAAAAGTTCTTATCTCGAAATAATACAATATTTGAAAATGTGGATGACCTCACGAAGAGGGGCTCATATGATAAGAGTACTGGAGAGACATTGTCGTGGAGTATAAATTCTTCAATAAATTATAATTATGTCAAAGATAAACATACTCTAAGTAGTTTTGCTCGATGGAATATTGAAGAATCTCAAACTAACGTAGTGAATCTTTTGGCTACTGGATTTCCTAATGACGCAATGAACGACTTCTTGTTTGGTTATGAAATGAATCAGAGACCAAGTGGGGGTGAAACTACAACAAGATCTGTGGGCGTGATAGGACAGATAAGTTATTTATATGACTATCGATATGCTGCTGACTTTAGCGTTCGTGGAGATATTTCATCACAGTTTGGTGCAAATACTGGAATGGCTCCATTTTGGGCTGCGGGTGCTCGATGGAATATTGATAGAGAAAAATGGCTCAATAAATCGATTTTTAGCTCATTGGTTCTGCGTGCCTCAATGGGTGTGACTGGTTCACAAAACTATAGCCCATATCAAGCAATCGAGAGTTATACTTTTAGTAATCTAATGTTTCCCTATCTATCGAGTGATGTGTTAGGGGCTGAACTAATGGGTATTGGCAATCCAAACTTAGGGTGGTCCACAACACAAGATAGAACTATCTCCTTAGACTTTGGATTGCTTAAAGATAGAATTAGTGGAGGTGTATCATTGTATAATAATAAAACTAATGACTTATTATTGGATTATACCTTAGCACCCTCTGCCGGGTTCAGAACGATCGTGATGAATGCGGGAGCTCTCGAGAATAAAGGTGTAGATATGCAATTGAGTGTTATTCCATTTGTTGACTATGAAAATAGAATTCAATGGGTGGTTTCTGTAAATGCGGCACACAATATAAACAGAATTAAGAAAATATCAAATGTGTTGAAAAAAATGAATGAGGTTAATCTAAATAAAACTGGTGCGCCGCTTCCAATATATGAAGAGGGTAAATCTACAACTCAGCTATTTTCGGTGGTTTCATTAGGTATTGATCCAGCAACAGGCAATGAGGTTTATCTTAAAAGAAATGGAATGAAAACTTTTATATGGGATCCAGCAGATAAGGTCGCTATTGGAGATACAGAGCCTGAGATGCAGGGGGCAATTACCTCATCATTGAACTACAAAAATGTTACATTCTCATTTGCTTCTCAGTATCAATTTGGGGGGTATAGATATAATTCAACTTTGGTTGATAAGCTTGAAAATACTAATATTGCGTATAACTTGGATAGAAGAGCATTGGATCAACGATGGTCGGAAGATAATAGGCATGCAAAATATAAAGCAATTTCGATTCTTGGAAGTAATACGCCGCAGAGCTCGAGATTTATTCAGAAATTTAATGAGTTTGCCTTGTCTTCAGTAGCATTAGGATATAGATTTGATCCAAAAGAATGGCCTGCACTAAAGAGATATAGAATGGATGTTGTAAATGTGAATCTTTCTATGCAAGATATATTTAGGGTATCATCAATACAACAGGAGAGAGGGCTTGATTATCCATTCGCAAGATCGTTTAATCTATCTGTTTCGTTTATTTTCAATTAAAATATAGGAGATCAATAAGTATGTTTAATAAAATATTTATAAGCTCATTGTTATTAGTCTTAGTATTAGGATGTCAAGATTGGATTGACGTTTCTCCTAAAACAGAAGTGAAAGGTGACAAGATATTCAGTACAGAGGATGGATTTAAGAGTGCTCTAATAGGAGTATATGGAAGAATGACCAACTCTGAGACATATGGTAAAAAGCTTACCTATGGTTATATCGAAGAATTAACTCAGAGGTATGATAATTATACAGTAGGTATGACTCCTTCTGATGAGCAACGTGCGAAAATCTATGATTATAAAAATGACAGGTATTCTAAAAGTAGTATTAATACTATTTGGGAAGAGATGTATAAGACTATTGCTAATATTAATAACTTAATTGCTAATATAGAAAATAGGGGTGATGAGGTTATTCTTTCCAAGGGTTATCGTAAACTAATGGAGGGCGAAGCTTATGCTCTAAGAGCTTTTCATTATTTTGATTTGTTGAGGCTTTGGGGACCAATATATTCTGAGAATCCTGATGCTTTGGCTATTCCGTGGAGAGATCAATTATCGTCGGACAAAATTCCACTGATGCCAGCCAATAAAATATTGGATAAAATATTTGCAGACCTATCTCATGCAGAGGTAATGTTATCAGATGACCAAATGAATTATGGAATTGATAGTAAAGATACTTTCTTTGGTCAACGTAGATATAGATTGAATCTTATGGCTGTTAAGGCACTTATGGCTCGTGTTTATCTTTATGCTGGAGACAAAACTAACGCTGCAAAGTATGCAAAAGATGTGATAGACAATAGTAATTTATCTTTGTTGAAAGATAATGTGAGGGATGTCGCTTTTAAAGAGGAGACTCTGTTCTGTCTTGACATGTTTAATATGGAAGAGAGATTGATGTCTGATTGGAAAAACACAGTAAACATGAATACTGAGCTTTGGATTTCTACTGATAATATCAGAACGGTGTTTGAATTTTACTCTATCGGTCTCAATGATATTCGTTATAAAAATGGTTATGGATTCTTGCATGGAACTAATCAGTATATGTGTCGAAAATACTTAGGAAAGGATTTTGTATATAAAAACGTGGTGCCGCTGATTAGATTGAGTGAAATGTACCTGATATTGTCTGAGTCTGTTCAGTTAAGTGAAAGTTCAATATATCTCAACCAACTTAGAAACGCAAGAGGAATCTCACGTAGTAATAATATTGGTACTGGAATTACAGAAGCTGAGCGTATTGAATATTTGAATAAGGAGTATCAGAAAGATTTCTTTGCTGAAGGACAATGGTTTTATTTCTTGAAAAGACACAATTTAGATACTTTTTACAGATGTCCAGTGGAGGAAATGAGATATTATACATTCCCTACTCCTGATGATGAGGTTGAGTTTGGTGATGTTTCAAACTAATTGTTTATGAATAATATAAAAGTAAAAAACATTATGAATAACAAAATATATTATATCATTTTATTGTCGATAATATTTTTATCTTCTTGTGCAAAAGAAGATATATTGCTATATGAACAGACCAAGGATGGAATTCAGTTTGCAGGACGTGATGGAAAATATACGTCGGACATTGATTTTGCATTCCAATTTACTCAAAAACCTGATGAATGGGGGTGGCCAGCAAACTTTTATTATGGGGACTCTATAAGAAGTTCAACAATAAAGTTGCCTATTTCTATTATGGGATGGGCGTCTAAACAAGATCGTGAGTTTAGGCTAAAGATTGTAAAGGATGAGGGGTTTAGTACAGATTTGTTTTTATTGGAAGACAGCTATGTGTTAAGAGCTGATCGACTTAAAGATACTATAGAGATTACAATATTGAGACCAAAAGAAAGAGGGCGTTTTAAAGTGGCTCTTACTTTTGAAACTGATTATAGTGGTTCGGACTTCGAGCTTGGAGCACAAGAGAAGACACTCTTTACGTTTAACTTATCTGACAGATATACTAAACCCTCCGATTGGGATGCTCGCTCGGCATGGTTAGGAGAATTTAGTGAGGAAAAATATGCCTTTCTTGTTACAGTTCTTAATATTAGGTATGAGTATTATGTTGATTGGGGTATGCATAATAAAAAGTTGCGTGATGAATTAGCGAAGTACAATTCAGCTAATCCTTCTAATCCAAAAAACTTTACATTTCCAGTAAATACTAATAGTATTTGGGGGTATTAATAAATTATTGAAATATGAAGAAGTTAGTATATATTATAATATTTGGATTGATTGTTTCTTTTGTCGGATGCTATAAAGATTTAGGAAACTATGAATATAAGGATATAAACGAGTTTAGTATAGATATCCTACCGAAAGCACAAGAATATGATGAAGAATTCTTTTTATACAATTATGTGTATCGACAACCAGCTAATGAGGCTTTTGAGATTACGTACAAGCCTGCGATAGTGCAAACGTTAAATAAAGATGATTCAAGCTTAGAGTTTGAATGGATTGTGCTGAAAAACGAATCTAAAAGAGATACTATTAAAGCTAATGAACTTACACTTAGATATGAGCCTAAGGTAAAAACAACCTATAAAGTGAGATTAAAGGTAAGCGATAAAACAAACAATATTAGCAAATATAGGGAATTAAATATCAGAACAGAATTGCCGTTTGTGAAGTCTTGGTTGGTATTACATGGTAAAGAGGGTGATAGGCGTTTGGGAGCTGTAGAAAGACCTGATAATAAGAGTGAGTCTGAAGTATTGAGTGATGTATATGGTATTATTCATGATAAGCCGAATCCTTTTTATAATGTTATAAATATGTTTTATACACCGGATGATGGATCTAACTTTAATAAGCCTGAGCATTTGACCCTTCTTGAGGCTAATAAGACATACTATATACATCCTTTTGATATGGGAATTTCCAAAAGAGATTATAATTTGATGATTCCAAATCCATCGGCAAATACAAAGCTATCGTATGGCGTAACAAATAGTGCTACAGGTAGAAATGCTATTATTGTGACAGAGGAAGGGAAGTTTTTTCATGGTGGTCCAAATGGATTTTACTATATGCCCAATACACTTCCTGAAGTCAGTAATTATCATGTTGACAAAGCCTATATCGCTCAAAACGGAATGGCAGTAATTTGGGATAATATTGCCAAAAGGTTTTTGTATTTAAATCTTGGCGATAATTGGTATGGATGGTATGAGGGAGATGGAAGACCCCCAAGTGGATCGGTGTCAGTAGATGCACCCCTCACACCTTTCTCTAAAGAACTGTTTTTGGCTAATGAGTTGGCTAATAAAGAGGTGCTATGGATTGGACCTCCATATGATTCATCAATTGAGGCTGGTGCTTCTGTTGTTTTACGAGACGTTAGCTCTAATACTTTATGGTTGTATCTTTTTAATTTTGATACATATTACAACTCAGATATCACCATAGAGAAAAAGGATATATCAGATATAGTAATAAACAATAAATCTTTGTTTGCATTATCTGTGGCTTTTTCTCATCAATTGTTCTACACGCTTGATGAAACACTTTATCACTATAATATTGTTACACAAGATAATTCAGCTATTTACACATTAGGTGCAGGAGATTCATTTTCGCAACTCAAGTTCAGAGAGTCGTATAGTCATTTTATGGTTCAAAATGAAAATCATAAACTTGGTGTGGGTGTGTTGTTAGCAAATGGTTTGATAGGTGAGCTACATGAACTAACTTTTAGCCAATCTGGAGATATCATTGACCAAGATATCTATGGAGGTGGTGCATTTGGACCTATTAAAGATATAGATTTCACTTTTATACATAGAGTAATAAAATGAAAAGATTATTATTAATTATACTAATTAATATTTTTGTACTCCCGTTTGCTGTAGCTCAGCAAACGGAAGTACAAATCAAAGGAAGCATTTCGGAGATCGAAAGTGGTAATTTATTATTGTTGGCTTACAATAAAAAACAGACTGATACATTGGCTTTTACTCCAATTGTTAGTAATAATTTTTCATTAAAAGCTAACATTGATAGGGCTTGTGTTGCAAATTTAATAGTCGATGGGTATGGTGGTGGCTTCGTTATGATAGTAGAGCCGGGTTCGAACTATGAGGTAACACTCATGCGTGATATTGCAGATTTTAAGCAATCTGGGCATCAGCAGGAGGAGTTGATACAGTATCAAAATATTATTATTGATAATAATACTAAAATAGCAGAGTTGCGCTCTAAGATTGACGAAGCTGGGAAAGAAAGGCGATTTAAGACTATGGGTGATCTTAATAAAGACTTGGCTGAATTATTAGGTGAGGCTCAAGATACACTATCTCAAATTGTGGAGCGTAATCGCGGTACTGTATTATCTGCTTACTTGATTACAAATGGATTGAGAATGACTGATCTTGAAGAAATGGAGACTATTTATTCGAAATTGGATGAAAATGAGAGAGCATCACAGGTGGGAGAGGTGTATTATTCTATGATTTATGGAATAAAAAAGATTGATGTGAATTCTATAGCCCCTGATTTCACCTTGCCAGATAAAGATGGGAAAAAGTATTCACTTCATTCTTTGGACGGAAAGCTTAAGTTAATTGATTTTTGGGCATCATGGTGTGGACCTTGTCGTAAAGAAAACCCTAATATGATAGCTTTGTTTAATGATTTTAAGGATAAGGGATTGCTTATCGTTGGTGTATCTCTGGATGACAATAAAAAATCATGGCTTAAAGCGGTAGATGAGGATGGTTTAGAGTGGCTCCAGCTTTTATCTAATGAGGGTAATGGGAATAGTGTTGTTAATAACTATAATATTGATGCAATTCCTGCAATTTTTATATTAGACTCCAATAATAAGATTGTAGCAAAGAATTTGAGAGGCGAAAAGCTTAGAGATTTTGTGTCTAACTATCTTGGAAGTAACAACTAATCTCTATTCTGCTTAATTTATAGAGGGTGTCCATAAAGTTATGGGCACCCTCTCT
>CAZNRT010000089.1:0-11728 GCA_964575445.1 uncultured Proteiniphilum sp.
GATAGATGGGACAAAAAGTAAATCCGATAGCAAATCGTTTGGGAATCATCAGAGGATGGGACTCTAATTGGTACGGTGGAAATAGTTATGGAGAAAATATTTTAGAAGATAGTAAGATTCGTGACTATTTAAATGCCCGTCTTTCAAAAGCAAGTGTTTCTCGAATTATTATTGAGAGAACATTAAAATTAGTAACTATTACTATTAGCACTGCTCGTCCAGGTATCATTATTGGAAAAGGTGGACAAGAAGTTGACAGGCTAAAAGAAGAGCTTAAGAAAATTACTGATAAGGATGTTCAAATAAATATATTTGAAATAAAAAAACCTGAGTTAGATGCAATTATCGTAGCTAACAATATAGCTCGTCAACTTGAGGGTCGAATATCATATCGTCGTGCTGTTAAAATGGCAATTGCTTCAACCATGAGAATGGGAGCCGAAGGTATTAAAGTTCAAGTTTCTGGACGTTTAGGTGGAGCTGAAATGGCTCGTTCGGAAATGTATAAAGAAGGAAGAACTCCTCTTCATACTTTTCGTGCAGATATCGACTATGCACATGCTGAGGCATTGACAAAGGTAGGCTTGATCGGTATAAAAGTTTGGATTTGCAGAGGTGAAATTTATGGTAAAGCAGATCTAACACCTTCTTTTGCAGCTTCAAAAGATAGTCGCTCACAAGGGACCCGCAGAGATAAAGGTGGTCGTTCTGAAGGTGGTAGAGGTCCAAAAAGAAACAAAAGAAATAATATTAAAAACGTGTAAACCATTATGTTACAACCGAAAAAGACAAAATATAGAAGACGCCAGAAAGGTCGTATGAAAGGTAACGCTCAACGAGGCAACCAGCTGGTATTCGGAACGTTTGGTATAAAGTCGTTACAGTCAAAATGGATTACTGGTAACCAAATAGAAGCTGCTCGTGTCGCTGTGACACGTTATATGCAACGTCAAGGTCAAGTATGGGTAAGAATTTTCCCTGACAAGCCTATTACAAAAAAACCTGCAGAGGTTCGTATGGGTAAAGGTAAGGGTAGTCCAGAAGGATTCGTAGCTCCAGTAACCCCAGGAAGAATGTTATTCGAAATTGAGGGTGTTCCGTATGACGTGGCTAAAGAGGCATTGAGATTAGCTGCTCAAAAACTGCCTGTCACTACCAAATTTGTTGTACGAAGAGATTATAAATTACCGCAAAACTAGTTAGGCAATATGAATTCTATAAGACAAGAGATTAGGGAATTACCCGAAAAGGATATCCTAGAAAGATTACAAGCTGAAAAAATAGAATTGTCTCAGCTTATAATTAATCATTCTATTACTCCACTGGACAATCCAGGGGACATAAAAGAAAAACGTAGGAACATTGCACGTATTAATACTGAAATTCGTGCACGTGATTTGAACAAAGCTTAATAATTATAATGGAAACGAGAAATTTAAGAAAAGAAAGAGTCGGGGTCGTTTTCAGCAACAAAATGGATAAGTCCATTACTGTTTCTGTAAAATGGAAAGAGAAACACCCTATTTATGGGAAATTCGTTAATAAAACGAAGAAATTTCACGCTCATGATGAACAAAATGACTGTAACATCGGTGATACAGTACGTATAATGGAGACACGTCCTTTGAGTAAATCAAAGAGATGGAGATTGGTTGAAATAATAGAAAGGGCTAAATAAGATGATACAACAAGAGTCAAGATTAAATGTTACAGATAACAGCGGTGCAAAAGAAGTTCTTTGTATCCGTGTGTTAGGAGGAACAAGAAGACGTTATGCGTCAGTGGGTGATATTATTGTTGTAGCAGTAAAAAGTACCATACCCTCAAGTGATATTAAGAAAGGTGCCGTAACTAAAGCAATGATTGTTCGTACTAAAAAAGAAATCCGTCGTCCTGATGGTTCTTATATACGTTTCGATGACAATGCTTGTGTGCTATTAAATAATGCTGGTGATCTTAGAGCAAGTAGAATATTTGGTCCAGTTGCACGTGAATTACGTTCGGTTAATATGAAAGTTGTTTCATTAGCACCCGAAGTTCTTTAATTTATTAAACAATCAGAGGTAATGAGTAAATTACATATTAAAAAAGGAGATACTGTGTTTGTGAATTCTGGCGAAGATAAGGGTAAAACCGGACGAGTATTAGAAGTAATTATTTCTAAAAATCGCGCTATCGTTGAGGGTGTTAATATAGTGTCTAAACATTCAAAACCCAATGCTCAAAATCCTAATGGTGGAATAGAGAAGAAGGAAGCAGCTATTCATATTTCTAAGTTGAATCCTGTAGATCCTAAATCTGGTAAGCCTACTCGCATTGGACGCAAATTAGATAGTAAAGGTATGTTAGTACGTTATGCTAAAAAATCAGGGGAGGTAATTAAATAATGAGTAAAGAAATAGAACAAACAAAAGAAAAAATTGTAGATACTGCCTCATTAAAAAAAGAGTACAATGAACGAATAGTTCCGGCCCTTGTAAAAGAGTTTAACTACTCGTCAGTAATGCAGGCTCCAAAGCTCGTAAAGATTGTTATTAATCAAGGTTTGGGTATCGGTGTAGCTGATAAAAAAATTATTGAAGTAGCTATCAATGAACTAACTACTATTACTGGTCAAAAAGCAGTACCCACATATTCAAGAAAAGATATTTCAAATTTCAAATTACGTAAAAAGATGGCTATTGGAGCTCGCGTTACTTTACGTAGTGACAAAATGTATGAGTTTCTTGAAAGACTTGTTAAAGTTGCGCTTCCTCGTATTCGTGACTTTCGCGGTATTGAAGCAAAGCTTGATGGTAGGGGCAATTATACTCTCGGTATTCAAGAGCAAATTATTTTCCCTGAAATTAATATAGATAGTATTAATAGAATTTTAGGTATGAATATCACATTTGTCACATCAGCACAAACTGATGAAGAGGGATATGCATTGCTGAAGGAGTTCGGATTACCTTTTAAAACAGATAAAAACAATTAACAAATGGCTAAAGAATCAATGAAAGCCCGCGAGGTAAAACGTTCTCGTATGGTAGCCAAATATGCAGAAAAAAGAGCATCATATTTAGCTGAAGGCAATTATGATGCTTTACAAACCATTCCTAAGAATGCTTCACCAGTTCGATTGCATAATCGTTGTGGTATCACTGGCCGTCCGAAAGGATATATGCGTCAATTCGGTCTATCTCGCATTCAATTTAGAGAAATGGCTTCTAAAGGTCTTATACCTGGCGTGAAAAAAGCAAGCTGGTAATATATGCTTATTTCAACAAACAGAATAATACTGGAATTTAATTAAATATTGTCCCGAATGACGGGATCAATTTAAAACTTTATATAATGACAGATCCAATAGCAGATTATCTGACGCGGTTGAGAAATGCCATCCTAGCGAAACATCGCGTGGTGGAAATTCCCGCTTCAAACCTTAAAAGAGATATAACAAAGATTCTCTTTGAAAAAGGCTACATTCTTAATTTCAAGTTTGTAGAAGAAGGTCCTCAAGGAAAAATTATGATTGCCTTGAAGTATGACCCAGTAAATAAGGTCAATGCGATTAAGAAATTAATTCGTATTTCAACACCAGGATTGCGTAAGTATGTTGGTTACAAAGACATGCCTCGTGTTTTAAATGGTTTAGGTATTGCCATATTATCAACTTCTAACGGTGTGATGACAAATAAAGAAGCATCAGCATTGAAAATTGGTGGCGAAGTTTTATGTCACATTTATTAATATTAGGAGGAGAATAATTATGTCTAGAATAGGTAAATTACCAATAACTATACCGGCTGGGGTTACAATAACTGTAAGTGATGAAAATTCAGTTACAGTGAAAGGTCCAAAAGGTGAAATATGTCAACAAGTAAATCCTGTTATTACATTGGAAGTCGAGAATGGTCTGATAACACTTGTTCGTCCAACTGATAATAAAGAACATAGATCATTACATGGTCTTTATCGTTCACTAATAAACAATATGGTGATCGGAGTTTCTGAAGGTTTTAGAAAAGAACTCGAATTAGTGGGTGTTGGTTTTCGTGCATCTAATACGGGGCAACTTATCGAACTTTCATTAGGTTTTACTCATAGTATTTTTATGCAGTTACCTGATGAGGTCAAAGTTGAAACTAAATCAGAAAGGAACAAGAACCCATTAATTATCTTAGAGTCTTTTGATAAGCAATTACTTGGTCAAGTATGTGCAAAGATTAGGTCTTTCCGTAAGCCTGAACCATATAAAGGAAAGGGTGTTAAATTTGTTGGCGAAGTACTACGTCGCAAATCTGGAAAGACTGTGGGTAAATAATTAAGTAATACAAATCACTATGTTGACAAAGACAGAAAGAAGATTAAAAATAAAGGCTCGTGTGCGCGGTAAGATCAGTGGGACAGCAGAACGTCCACGCTTATCTGTGTATCGTAGCAATAAACAAATATATGCACAAATCATTGATGATGTTAATGGTGTAACAATTGCTTCAGCTTCTTCATTAAAGATTACTGATAAGCTTCCTAAGAAAGAAATTGCAGCAAAAGTAGGTGAATTAATCGCTACAAATGCAAAGGAAGTAGGTGTTGAGATTGTTTCATTTGATAGGAACGGTTTTTTATATCATGGTCGCATTAAAGAATTGGCTGATGCCGCACGTAAAGGAGGACTCAAATTTTAAACAACTATGGCTGGAATAGATAAAAGAGTAAAATCTAATAATGATTTAGAGTTAAAAGATAGATTGGTTGCAATTAATCGTACTACTAAAGTTACAAAAGGTGGACGTACATTTACCTTTTCTGCTATGGTTGTCGTAGGTAATGAAGATGGAGTTGTAGGCTGGGGTTTAGGTAAAGCTGGCGAGGTAACTACTGCTATTGCTAAAGGTGTAGAAGCAGCAAAAAAGAATCTCGTTAAAGTGCCTGTATTAAAAGGGACTATTCCTCATGAACAAACTGCTCGCTTTGCTGGTGCAGAAGTCTTCTTAAAACCTGCATTTACTGGAACTGGTGTAAAAGCTGGTGGAGCGATGCGTGCTGTACTTGAGAGTGCTGGGGTCACCGATATATTGGCAAAATCTAAAGGTTCTTCAAATCCTCACAACTTGGTTAAAGCCACAATTGATGCTTTATGTGAGTTGAGAGACCCAATTACTGTTGCACAAAATCGTGGTATAAGTTTAGATAAAGTATTTAACGGATAAATGGGAGGTATTTTTTTATGACTACTATAAAAGTAAAACAAGTAAAAAGCAGAATCAATTGTCCAGAAGTTCAAAAAAGGACTTTAGATGCTTTAGGATTAACAAAGATGAATAAAGTAGTTGAACACAATGATACACCTTCTGTAAGAGGTCTTATCAATAAAGTTCATCACTTAGTACAGATTGTAGATTAAATTAGTGTATAACGATAAAAAATAAATATATATAATGAATTTATCGAACTTAAAACCGGCTAGTGGTGCTACTAAATCTCGGAAGAGAATAGCTCGTGGTGAAGGATCTGGAAGAGGAGGCACTTCAACAAGAGGTCATAAAGGGGCACAATCAAGATCTGGTTATTCAAGAAAAATTGGTTTTGAAGGTGGGCAAATGCCATTACAACGTCGAGTTCCAAAATTTGGCTTCAAACCTCTTAACAGACTCCAATATAAGGCTGTAAACATTGAAACTTTACAGGAGTTAGCTGATTCAAAAAACATTCTGAAAATTACTCCAGATGTTTTAGTAAAGTCAGGTATTGTTTCATCTAAACAATTAATTAAAGTTCTAGGGAAAGGCACTCTTTCTGCAAAATTGGAAGTTGAAGCTCATGCTTTCTCTAAAACGGCAGAACAAGCTATTACATCTGCTGGTGGAACAGCCGTAAAAATCTAATGAAATGGGATTTGTACAGACAGTAAAAAATATTTGGAAAATTGAAGACCTGCGGGTTAGATTGTTGATAACTGTTGGTTTTATTGCAATCTACCGCTTTGGTTCTTTCGTAGTTTTACCAGGTGTTGATCCAGTAGCACTTGATGCACTTCAGGCAAATGCAAGCTCAGGTTTACTTAGCCTTCTTGATATGTTTTCAGGTGGAGCCTTTTCTAATGCTTCAATTTTTGCATTGGGTATAATGCCATATATCTCTGCTTCTATCGTTATGCAACTTCTCGGAATAGCAGTTCCTGCATTTCAAAAAATGCAAAGAGAAGGGGAGAGCGGAAGAACAAAAATGAATCAATACACTCGTTACTTAACTGTGGCTATTTTGTTATTTCAAGGACCTGCTTACATTTATGGAGCTTTAGGCGGTGCTATACCAGGTGGTTTGTTTGATTGGGTTATTCCTTCAACAATAATTTTAGCTGGTGGTAGTATGTTTGTTTTGTGGCTCGGTGAAAGAATAACGGATAAAGGGATAGGCAATGGTATTTCTTTTATAATTCTGATTGGAATAATTGCACGTTTACCTCATGCAATAGTTGCTGAAATAGATCGTCTCCTTAATGCGCCAGGTGGTTTGGTTTTATTCCTTTTAGAAATAGTTTTCTTGATGATTGTAATAGCAGGAGCAATTATGTTAGTTCAAGGTACTAGACGTATTCCTGTGCAATATGCAAAACGTGTTGTTGGTAATAAGCAATATGGTGGTGTGCGTCAATACATCCCACTAAAAGTTAATGCTGCGAACGTAATGCCAATTATTTTTGCTCAAGCAATTATGTTTATTCCTCTAACTATAGCTCGTTTTTCGACTGGTGATGGTGGTGGCTTCTGGGCATCGTTATTGAATTATACAAGTTTTTCATATAACCTAATATTCGCATTAGTTATTATTGCTTTTACATATTTCTACACTGCTATTACGGTAAATCCTATTCAAATGGCTGAAGATTTGAAAAGAAATAATGGCTTTATTCCAGGCATAAAGCCTGGTAAACGTACTGCAGAGTACATTGATACAGTTATGTCAAGAATTACTTTACCAGGCTCTCTATTTTTAGCATTAGTAGCTATTATGCCAGCCTTTGCAGGTTTAATGGGTATAAACTCACAATTTGCAAACTTTTTTGGAGGTACTTCTTTGCTTATTCTTGTAGGTGTTGTTTTGGATACTTTGCAGCAAATTGAAAGCCACTTGTTAATGCGTCATTATGATGGGTTCCTAAAGTCTGGGTCTAAAATAAAAGGCAGGACAGGCTCAATGGCTGCTTATTAATGTTGTTGAATTTTAAGATAAATTTTAATGAATAGCAGAACTATCATACTGAAAACTCTTGAAGAAATCGAAATGATGCGTAACAGCAATAGATTGGTTGGAATGACTCTTGGTGAATTGTCAAAACATATAAAGCCAGGAGTAACAACACTTCAATTAGATAAGATCGCTGAAGAGTTTATAAGGGATCATGGTGCTATTCCAACATTCTTAGGATATAACGGTTTTCCTAATTCTATTTGTACCTCTGTCAATGAAAATGTTGTACATGGAATTCCTAATAATATTCCATTGCAAGATGGTGATATTGTTTCCATAGATTGTGGCACTAATTTGCGCGGTTTTTGTGGCGACTCTGCTTACACCTTCTGTGTAGGTAATGTAGCCCAAGAGGTAAGACAACTACTATTGACTACAAAAGAGTCATTGTATAGGGGTATCGAGCAGGCATGTGATGGAAATAGAATTGGCGATATTGGATCAGCCATTCAAAATTATTGCGAGTCTAAAGGCTACTCTATTGTTCGTGAATTGGTTGGACATGGAATTGGTAGAGATATGCACGAAGCACCCGAAGTTCCAAATTATGGAAGAAGGGGCGTTGGGCAATTACTTAAGAATGGAATGTGCCTTGCTATTGAACCTATGATCAATTTGGGAGGTAAGAATGTCATTTTTGAGAGTGATGGCTGGACTGTGCGAACTAAAGACCGTAAGCCTTCAGCTCATTTTGAGCACACAGTAGCTATAAAGAATGGCAAGGCAGATATTCTATCAACATTCGAATTTATTGAAGAGTATAAACATTAATACAAGTACAGCAGAATTATATGGCTAAACAAGCATCAATTGAACAAGATGGAACAATAATTGAAGCATTATCAAATGCTATGTTCCGTGTAGAGTTGGAAAATGGACATGAGATAACAGCTCATATCTCTGGTAAAATGAGAATGCATTATATTCGAATACTACCTGGCGATAGAGTTCGTGTTGAAATGTCACCGTATGATCTTTCGAAAGGAAGAATCTCTTTTAGATACAAATAAATTTAGACTTTACAAATTCATCAGCTATATTTGCATTTATAATATAGTTGCTGTTTTACTGATAGACAACAAGTCAACAAAAGATATAAAAATGAAAGTTAGAACATCACTAAAAAAACGTTCGGCAGACTGTAAGATTGTTCGCAGAAAAGGCCGATTATACATAATCAATAAGAAAAACCCAAAGTTTAAACAACGTCAGGGATAATAATTTGTAATAATCAATTAACATAATTATATGGCTAAAAGAATTTTAGGTGTCGATCTTCCACAAAATAAGAGAGGCGAAGTAGCCTTAACTTATATTTTTGGAATCGGTATTAGCTCCGCGAACAAAATTTTAGAAAAAGCAGGAGTAGATAAAGATATTAAAGTGAAAGATTGGTCAGACGATCAATCAGCAAGTATTCGTGAGATTATATCAACTGAATATAAAATCGAAGGCGATTTAAGAACAGAAGTTCAGTTAAATATTAAACGCCTTATGGATATAGGTTGCTATCGTGGAATTCGTCACAGAATTGGTTTACCAGTTCGTGGACAAAGCACTAAGAATAATGCTCGTACTCGTAAAGGAAGAAAGAAAACAGTTGCTAACAAGAAAAAAGCTACTAAATAATAGATAATCAATATGGCAAAAAGAACAGTTGCAGCAAAGAAGAGAAACGTTAAAGTGAGCTCAGAAGGTCAAGCTCATATCTCCTCTTCATTTAATAATATTATAGTTGCTTTAACCAATGAAAATGGTGAGGTAATTAGTTGGTCATCTGCTGGAAAAATGGGATTCAGAAGTTCAAAGAAGAATACACCTTATGCAGCACAAATGGTTGCGCAAGATTGTGCTAAAGTTGCTTTTGATCTTGGTTTACGCAAAGTTAAGGTTTTCGTAAAGGGACCTGGTAATGGTCGTGAGTCAGCTATTAGAACTATTCATGGTTCTGGCATTGAAGTAAGTGAGATTGTTGATGTTACACCAATTCCGCACAATGGTTGCCGTCCTCCAAAATCAAGAAGAGTTTAATCAATAAAATTTAAGTTTCATATACATTGAAACTTGAGCTGTGGTATTGATTACAAAAAACTTCTCTGTAATCGCGGCTGCACAGTTTGGGCTTCAGTAATTAAAGTTTAATTAAAAATATGGCTAGATATACCGGTCCAAAATCAAAAATCGCAAGAAAATTTGGTGAACCAATTTTCGGTCCTGATAAAGTTCTATCTAAAAAGAATTATCCTCCAGGACAGCACGGTAATACTCGTAGAAGAAAGACCTCCGAATATGGTATTCAATTGCGTGAAAAACAACGTGCAAAATATACTTATGGAGTGTTGGAAAAACAATTCCGTTTGACTTTCGAGAAGGCTGCACGTAGTAGAGGCATTACGGGTGAGGTTTTGCTTCAACTTCTTGAATGTCGTTTAGATAATATTGTTTATCGCTTAGGTATGGCACCAACAAGAGCTGCAGCTCGCCAATTAGTCTCTCATAAGCATATAACAGTTGATGGGAATATCGTCAATATTCCTTCTTATACAATTAAAGCTGGTCAGCTTATTGCAATTAGAGAAAAATCTAAATCTTTAGAGGTTATATCTAATTCTTTGACTGGTTTTAATCACGGAAAATATACTTGGTTAGAATGGGATAATAGCTCTTTGAGCGGTAAATTCTTGCACGTTCCCGAAAGAGAAGATATTCCAGAAAATATTAAAGAACAGTTAATTGTAGAATTATATTCTAAACAATAATTACATGGCAATATTAGCATTTCAAAAACCCGATAAGGTAATAATGATTTCAGAGAATAACTTCTCTGGCAAGTTTGAGTTCCGACCCTTAGAACCTGGTTATGGCATAACTATAGGTAATGCTTTACGTCGAATATTGATTTCCTCACTTGAAGGCTATTCAATTATTTCAGTAAAGATTGATGGAGTTGGACATGAATTTGCTACTATTCCGGGTGTTATAGAAGATGTGACAGCCATTATTTTGAATCTAAAGAAAGTTAGATTTAAAAGAAAGGTTGAAGAGTTCGATACAGAGGTTGTTAACTTGATTGTATCAGGAACCGATGTCTTTAAGGCTGGTGACATAAATAAAGGTTTGTCCAGTTTTGAAGTACTTAATCCCGAGCTCGAAATATGCCATTTAGATAAGAAGACTGAACTTAAAGTGGAATTAACTATTACTAAAGGTCGTGGATATGTCCCCGCTGAAGTTAATCGTTCATTTCTTCATCCCGAAGATATTCATACTATAGCAATTGATTCAATTTTTACACCAATTCGTAATGTAAAATTTGAAATTGAGGACTATCGAATTGAACAAAAAACCGATTTTGAGAAATTGGTTATTGAGGTTATGACTGACGGATCTATTCATCCTAAGGATGCTTTAAAAGAGGCCGCAAAAATACTAATTCAACATTTTGCTCTCTTCTCTGATGAAGCTAAAATGATGGTTGAAACTGTAGATGCAGATAGTATTGAAGAGTTTGATGAAGAGGTTCTTCACATGCGTCAGATGTTAAAGCGCAAATTAGGTGATTTGAACCTTTCCGTTCGTGCTCTAAACTGTTTGAAAGCAGCTGAAGTCGAAACGCTCGGTCAATTAGTTACTCATAATAGAAATGATCTTCTGAAATTTAGAAATTTCGGTAAGAAATCGCTAACTGAATTAGAAGAGATTCTAGAAGAGTTAAACCTTTCTTTTGGTATGGATATTTCAAAATATAAATTAGATAAAGAATAGTAATAATGAGACATAATAAAAAAAATAATCATTTAGGACGTACTTCTGCTCATAGAGAGTCTATGTTGTCAAATATGGCATCTTCTCTTATCTTGCATAAGCGTATTTTTACTACCGTTCCTAAAGCAAAAGAATTAAGAACGTATGTTGAACCTCTAATTACACGTTCTAAAGACGATACCACTAGTTCAAGACGTATTGTTTTCAGTAAACTAAAAAACAAATATGCTGTAACAGAATTATTTCAAAATGTATCCGAAAAAGTAGCTGATCGTCCAGGTGGCTATACACGTATAATTAAAACAGGATACAGATTAGGTGACAATGCTGCAATGTGTTTTATAGAGCTTGTTGATTACAACGAACATATGCTTAACGAAAGTGCTGTCAAGAAGACTAGAACTCGTCGTTCGCGTAGGAAAAGTGGGTCCGAAGAAGTTGTAAATTCAATTAATGAAACTACTGCTGAATAAAATAGTTTAGTATTCAGCAGATACCCAATATCTTTTTTTCATTTAGATAATGGGTAAAAAAATTCGTTTAGGGAGTATCTAATATTTGCACAGAACTGTTAGACTGTGGATAGGTATCAACTATACGAAGCTGTGATTTTTAAAATGTTAAACATTAAGAAAGTGCCGCGAGTGATCGTAGCACTTTCTGCTTTTTGTGCCTCTTTTCATCAACAAATATCAGTTACATCTGTTATACAACATATTTATCAAAG
>CAZNRT010000090.1:0-11673 GCA_964575445.1 uncultured Proteiniphilum sp.
AAATGCTTGAAGTTGGCAAAGATACATATATTTTTAAATCATGACTATTTTATATCTCAAAAAAATAATTGCGTACATCATCTAAAGCTTACCAGTACAACAATATAATAAAGAAGGTATCCGAAAAAAGCTCATGATACAACCCCATTATTAGAACACCTTAGGATGTATCATAAGCTAATACAGACTTAGCTACAAGTCAGTTACAATTATATTTAACATTTGAAAGTCTTTTTTTCGATGGAAAAGTTTGTCATTAATGTAAACAAAACTACTTTTGTCAACTTAAAATTTGGTTTTTAGTGAAAAGCCAATTAGACAAAAGCTTATAAATGCGTGATGCACAATACAAAGCTTAGTATTAACTTAATTATTAATTTATGAAGTATGTAAACTTTGGTCTTCTGATATTATCGTTTATTTTAATGTCGAACTCTATCAAAACCGAAAAGACTTCCGAAGGTTATTATCCAGGAAACAAAATCCCAAACATCGTTTTAACTGGATTGGAAGGACAAATTATCGACATCAACGAGTATCAAGGCAAAAAAGTTGTATTAAACTTTTGGGCTGCATACGATGCCCATTCGAGAGCAAACAATGTAAGGCTGTATAACTATCTAAAAGATAATGCAGCCGACGTTGAGTTTCTATCTGTATCATTGGATGAAAATATCAATGTGTGGAAAAGAACATCACTCTTGGATAAAATCGATATGAATTCGCAATTTTGCGATGCAAATGGAACCAACTCTGAAATTTTTAAAGAGTTTAAATTGAATAAGGGTTTCAAGAGTTACTTAATTGACGAAAATGGAGTTATAAAAGCAATAGATCTATCAACAGATAGACTTAAGGAACTGCTATAATGTGATAACTCAACATTGAATAATTTAAAAGGCTGTCTCTGATAATCATAGAGACAGCCTTTTTTGAATTTATATCGTTATTATATTTCTAATCAAACATTTCATCAATACCCTCATTCTTTTTAATAGGGTCATTGCTTCGATAAAAATCGGGCGAATACTTTTGTTGGTCCACACAAGGATTTCGGTACTCCATTGGAATATCAAAAACACCATCGTCTTGAATACCTAAACTCTTATCTGCATATATCTTTTGATAAAACAATCCATGAATAGGCAATGCAGCAGCAGCTCCCTGCCCATACACCATTCTATCAAAATGAATAGAAGGCTCTTCACCACCCACCCAGCATGCTGCAACTATCTCAGGAGAGAATGACATGAACCACGCATCAGAATTGTCGTTGCTCGTACCAGTCTTGCCCCCCATTTCTCCTTTCAAACCATATAGACGACGCAACCTACTACCAGTACCCCCATCTACTACGGCTTTAAGCATATCAATCATTTTATATGATGTTACTTCACTGAATATTTCTTGCGTTTGAGGCACAAAAGACGTTATCACATTTCCAAAAGAATCCTCGATTCTGGTTACCAACATCGGTTCTATCCTGATACCTCTATTAACAAAAGCAGTGTATGCTCCTGCCATTTCATATACAGAGGCATCATTAGGTCCCAAAGCAAGTGAAACTACAGGATCAGCTTTTGACTTCAAGCCAAATGAGGTCAACAACCTGGAGAAAGCATAGGGCGAGAAGAGCTTCATAAGATATGCAGTGACCCAGTTACTTGAATTTGCTAACCCCCATTTGATAGTTACAAAAGACCCCCTATTGGCAGTGTTGGCATTGCGTGGCGTCCAAGGGATGCCATTCTCGTCAGTCAAAGTTTGTGGCTCATGAATTGTGCCATCGCAAGGAGTCAATCCCTCCTCCATTGCCAAAGTATATAAATATGGCTTTATTGTGGAGCCTATTTGTCGCTTTCCGCTCGAAACCATATCATATTTGAAGTGCGAAAAGTTAGGACCGCCAACATATGCCTTTACATGCCCTGTCAAGGGGCTCATTGCCATAAAGCCGGTTCTCAAGAATGCTTTGTGATATCTAATTGAATCCCAAGGAGTCATTACAGTATCAATCTCACCTTTCCACGAAAACACTTTCATCTCTACAGGCAGATCTTTAAAATTGCTCAATATCTTTTCTTCCGACCAACCCTCATTCTTTAGAGCTCTATATCTGTCAGTTTGCTTTACCGCAGTTCTCATAAATGATTCTGCTCTATCTGCCATATCATTAGCATAAGGTGCATACCTTTTACTCTTCCTTTCGTCATCAAAATGCTTCTGCAAATATCCCCCCAAATGCTCTTCTACTGCCTGCTCTGCATATAGTTGCATTCTTGAGTCGATTGTAGAATAGATCTTTAAGCCATCTGTATAAATATTATAGTCGGAGCCATCTGATTTTTTATTTTTAGTGCACCATCCATATAGTGGGTTTTTCTCCCATGAAATAGAGTCCTCCATAAATTGCTGAGCTTGCCAAGCAGCATAATTCTTTTTGTTAGGTTTTGGAGACATCATCATTTTTGCAAGGTGCTGCCTGTAATAAGGTGCGGGAATAGAAATATGATCGACACGTTTAAAATCTAATTCTATTGGTAATTGCTTCAGTGAATCAGCTTCACTTCTTGAAAGAAATCCATTCTTTCTCATTTGAGTTAAGACCACATCTCTTCTATTTTTAGTCATCTCATCTCTTCTGATGGGATTATAAAGGGAAGAGTTTTTAAGCATTCCGATAAGCATAGCCGACTCTTGTATGTTTAAATCTAATGGTGCTTTATTGAAATATGTTTTTGCAGCAGACTTGATGCCGATAGCATTATAATTAAAATCATACTTATTGAGATATAAATTTATAATCTCATCTTTAGTATATTGACGCTCAAGCTTTATAGCAATGATCCATTCGATGGGTTTTTGAAAGGCTCGTTGCAACTTATTATTAGCTTTAGGAGAATACAATAGCTTAGCCAATTGCTGAGTGATAGTGCTACCACCCCCGCTACTTTCGTGCTGAAACAGAAGTGTCTTAAAAATGGCACGCCCCAAACCAATGGCATCAACTCCAGAATGAGTATAGTAACGCTGGTCTTCGGTAGCCACTAATGCATCTATTAGATTGGGGGATAATTCGCTATAGTCAATAAAAATACGATTGTCTTTGCTTTGCGAGAAAGTAAAAAGCAATTGGTCATCAAAAGAAATAACCTGTGAAGCATATTTATCTATCGGATTTTCTAACTCCTCGATATCTGGAAGGTAACCAATTACCCCTGAAGAAATAAGCGAAAAAGCAATAATACTAACCACAACAAACCCAAAAAACCCAGTCCATAACATCTTAATAAAGCTACGCTTGATTGATTTCTTATTTGTTGTATCTTTCTTATTTGACTTAATATTTTTATTCATAGTTAGTTTTTATACGTCCCCCTATTAATCAAGGACTATTCGTTGCAAAATTAAACAAATACAATGAATAAGCTGACAGATTGCTCATTAAAAAAAATAAAGAGAGTTTTTCAGAATTATGATTAAAAGGATGGTCAACTAATTAGATTATCTCAGAACGCACAAACCCCATTGAGTAAACTCAATGGGGTTTAATTGTAAGTAGTATTATGTTATGGAATATTGATTGATCAGCTCATTTCTCCTCTCAATGCTACTGACATGAGATACCGAACTTCATCAGTTGTCTTCCCGTTTCCAATTAAAGTCATTAGCTTAGCCAAAGCAGCTTCAGAAGTTATATCATGTCCTGAAACCACGCCAAGCTTTTCAAGATGCTGCCCAGTACCATACCTATGCATCTCAACATTTCCGTACAAGCATTGCGTTACGTTTACTACCACTATATCCTTATCATAAGCTCTACTAAGAAGATCGATAAACCATTGATCTCGCAAAGCATTGCCCGAACCAAATGTTTCAAGCACAACACCTTTCAATCCAGGAACTGAAAAAATTGCATCAACGACACTCTTTTGAATGCCTGGAAACAACTTGAGAATAGCCACATTATTATCAAGGTGATAATTGAATTTCACAGACTTGGAATAATCGGGAGATAATATAAATTTATCATGATATTTTATATCAACACCCACTTCTGCCAAATAAGGATAATTAGGACTATTGAATGCACTAAAGTTATCCGCATTTACCTTAGTAGTTCTATTACCTCGCATGAGCAAGTTTTGCATATATATACATAGCTCTGGCACAATAGGTTTGCCACTCTCATCTCTATCAGCTGCGATTTCGAGAGCGGTGATAAGGTTCTCTTTCCCGTCGGTACGAAGCTTGCCGATAGGCAACTGCGAGCCTGTAAATATTACTGGTTTTGTAAGGTTTTCCAACATAAAGCTTAATACAGATGCCGAATATGACATTGTGTCTGTACCATGCAAAACAACAAAACCATCAAATCTGTCATAATTATCTTCAATTACCTTAGCAATCTTAATCCAGTTTACCAGATTGATCTCTGAAGAGTCAATAGGTGGTTCAAAGAGAAATGTTTCAACATTAAATTTTAGACGTTTCATCTCTGGAACATTAGACTTAAGGTGGCTAAAATTGAAAGCTTCAAGGGCTCCAGTTTCAGAGTTTTCAACCATCCCTATGGTGCCACCAGTATAAATAAGCAGAACATTGGTATCACTACTAATCATAACTTTAAATTTTCAACAAAAATAATCAAATTGTCGTGAAGCAACCACATTTTGAAAGAAATATTAACCCACAAACTACTAAACAGACAAAGACGGGTTGCAAATAGACAATAAACTATGATTATAGCACACCTTGCTTAGACTATTGATTATAAGGATAAAATTCATGAGCTATAGAGTGAAGACTGCATTACAGTTAATGTGAAAAAGCGGAAGTTTTCGAATTGAGATAATTAAGCTGTGATGTCAATGAGCAAAAAGACAATAACCATCACTTATAAGGTCAACATAAATAATTTATAAATAATCAAATGAAAATTTCAAAACAATAAGATATATTTTTTGTACTTTTGCAAGTAGGTTAGATAGTTATCAACTATATGTCACAAAAGTCATTAGAGGAAATGAGTAAATCATGAAATCATAGCTTGACATATATTTTCTTGACAAATGAGCACAGTTGACAACATGTATGACTAATTGTTTAGCCTGGAATATTCTTGAAGGATGATACACTGAACTCATAAAAGAATATTCCCGACAAACCAGAATATGAAAGTATTGATTATAACAATAATTAAAAATTTATATACAGAACTATGCAAACAATGGACTTATTCAATTTTGCCAATAAAAAGGCATTTGTTCGAGTTGACATCAATGTGCCACTCGATGAAAACTTTAATATTACCGACGACACACGCATTCGTGCTGCAATCCCAACACTAAAAAAAATCTTGAAAGATGGTGGAAGTGTAATAATCGGATCACATCTTGGACGTCCCAAAGGAGCTACCGAAAAGTTTAGCCTAAAGCATCTACTGCCACGCCTATCAGAACTATTAGAAGTTGAAGTGCAATTTGCAAATGATTGCATTGGTGAGGAAGCAGCCACCAAGTCAGCTGCACTTAAACCTGGAGAGGCATTATTATTGGAAAATCTACGCTTTTATGCAGAAGAAGAAGGCAAACCGCATGGTCTTGCAGAAGATGCTTCTGAAGATGATATTACAAAGGCAAAGAAAGAAATAAAGGAATCTCAAAAAAGTTTTACTCAAAAATTAGCTTCATACGCCGATGTATATGTTAATGACGCATTTGGAACAGCACACCGTGCACATGCATCTACTGCTCTTATTGCAGATCATTTTGATGCTGAACACAAACTGTTTGGCTACTTGTTGGAAAAAGAGGTAAACTCTGTAGAGAAAGTTCTTAAAGAAACAAAGAAACCATTTACAGCCATAATGGGTGGGTCAAAAGTATCTTCAAAAATTGAAGTAATAACCAGCCTACTCGACAAAGTGGATAATCTGATTTTAGCGGGTGGAATGACTTACACTTTTGTGAAAGCAGAAGGTGGAGATATTGGAAACTCACTTGTAGAATTAGACAAACTTGATCTTGCTAAAGAAATAGTTGAAATGGCTAAACAAAAAGGAGTAAATCTCATATTAGCTAATGACGCCAAGATTGCAAACAAATTTTCTAACGAAGCTGACACTCAATTTACCGATGCAGATAAAATACCTGATGGCTGGTTAGGTCTCGATATTGGTCCAAAATCGGAGGAGCTTTTTGCAAATGTTATCAAGGAATCAAAAACTATTCTTTGGAATGGACCAGTTGGAGTGTTTGAGTTTGAAAATTTTGCTCAAGGATCAAAAGTTGTATCTGATGCAATTGTTGAAGCCACAAAAAATGGAGCGTTCTCGCTTGTTGGTGGTGGAGATTCTGTAGCATGTATCAACAAATTTGGACAAGCAAATGACGTATCATATGTTTCGACAGGTGGTGGTGCCCTTTTAGAAATGATTGAAGGCAAAACACTTCCTGGTGTAAAAGCAATTCGCGGATACTAATATACTCAACGTTATACTTGATTCACTCTGCATATCAGAAGTGAATCAATCTACTTTGCAGCCAATTTAGGATTGCACAGTAAAATTTGAAACCGTGCAAATACATTATTTGCACGGTTTTTGTTTTCAACAATTCATATGTCTATAAGCCATCACAGAATTGTTCTTAGCAATTACAATAAGGAAATAAAGAAATGAAGAAAGTAACCCTACTAATTATTTTATCATTTACATATCTAACAACATTTGCTCAAAATGAGGATGCTGCAATTAATCTTGCCAACAAAGATTCATTGTCAACTGACTCATACAACAAAAATCCACTTAGAGCTTCCGCTATTGGATTTGGAATAAATATGGGGATATGGGGATTCAATAGATATATAATGAATGAAGACTTTGCTCGCATTAGCATAAAAACAATAAAAAGAAACCTAAAGACATACCCAGTGTGGGATTCAGATAAATTTTCAACAAACCTTATTGGACACCCTTTTCATGGATCACTTTACTACAATGCTGCAAGAGTAAATGGTTATTCATTTTATTGGTCTCTACCATTCACTCTCGGGGGGAGCTTAATGTGGGAGTATGCTATGGAAAACGAACCCCCATCAAGAAATGATCTTGTTGCAACAACCTTTGGGGGCGTTACACTTGGTGAGATAACGTTTCGTCTTTCTGATTTGATTTTAGATAATCGCTCGACAGGTACAAGCCGATTTATGCGAGAATTATTTGCAGGGATACTTGCACCCACAAGGCTTATCAATAGAATAGCAACTGGCGAGGCATGGGGATATGAACCTACTCGTGGGAATCATCTCCCACACAATCCGATTCATGGAACCATAGCAATAGGTTCGCGTAATATAACAGATCACGACAAAACACAAAAATATGGTGTCGGGATGAAAGCTTCAGTTGACTATGGAGAAGTATTTGATTATGAAATAGAGAAACCATACGAGTGGTTTCAAGCAAAAGCACAATTGGACTATGTAGCTTCAGCATTCTCTCTCACACAAATAAATGTGGTAGGTGCTTTAAGAACATTCGAGTTTTATAATAAGAATGATTGGCAACTCTTTGGTGGAATTTTTCAACACTTCAATTACTTCAATTCAAAAATTACAAGGTCAGACAATAGTGAGTTCCGACCCTACTACATTTCAGAAGCAGCGTCAATCGGCACAGGGCTATTAGTGGAGAAAGAAGGGGATAAGTTTAGTTTAGAAGGAAAATATTTTATCAATGGCATAGCATTAGGAGCAAGCATCTCTGACCACTTCAAGATAGATAATCGAGATTACAATATGGGTAGTGGCTTTAGCCTAAAATCTCAAACAGAAATCAGCTTTTATAAAAAGCTAAACTTCAGATTAAGAGCAGAGAACTACAACATCTACACCTGGATGGGATATGATGAAGAGTTGGATTTCAAGGACCTAACAAGCCATGAAAAAGATTTTCTGGATGCACAAGGAGACAGAAGCATTGCACGCTTGTACTTGATCGGATTAACTGCCGAATACAATCTTTCAAACAATGTATTTATTGGACTCGAGAGATACAGATATATAAGACAAACAACATACAGATACATGAGTAAAGTTAAATATTCTGCATGGGATGACTTCTTATTTGTCGGATATAAATTCTAATAAATATAGCAAGTGCAAATAGGAACTACCACAATAAAAAAGCAACTAAAAACTTATTTTTTAATAGACTAAGCTTATTCAAAGATAAATAATTAAGAAGTAAGATAATTATTTTGTAATTTTGAACGTTTTTCTAGATTGCATTCTAGAATAATCAAATTAATAAATAGCAATGAACATTTCATACAACTGGCTCAAAGAGTATATTCAATTCGATTTAACACCTCAACAAACTGCCGATGCTTTGACATCAATAGGTCTGGAGGCTGGAGGTGTAGAAGAAATTCAAAGTATCCGTGGTGGACTTGAAGGTTTAGTTATAGGACAAGTACTAACTTGCCAACCGCATCCCAGTTCAGATCATCTACATCTAACTACAGTAGATGTAGGCAACAATGAAGCAGCACTTAATATTGTATGTGGTGCTCCTAATGTTGCAGAAGGACAAAAGGTGGTAGTAGCAACAATTGGCACAAAAATATATTTTGGTGACAATGAGGTTACAATCAAGCGCTCCAAAATTAGGGGTGAAGAATCTTATGGAATGATATGCTCCGAAGATGAGATAGGTATTGGAACATCAAGCGATGGAATTATCGTATTACCTGAAGAAGCAAAAGTTGGGATGCTCGCAAAAGAGTATTACAATATCAAAAGTGACTATGTATTTGAAATTGATATTACACCCAACCGAGTCGATGGCACTTCACACTATGGAGTAGCAAGAGATTTGGCTGCATATCTTGAGCAAGCAAAGATTGATTATAAACTAACAAAACCATCTGTTGCAGAATTTTCTATTGACAAAAAAGATGGGGGTATTGAGGTGGTGGTTGAAAATAGCGAAGCATGTCCAAGATACTCGGGTCTTACTATACGTGGAATAACAGTAAAAGAAAGCCCCGATTGGCTAAAAAACAAACTATTGCTTATCGGATTAAGACCAATTAATAATATCGTTGATATTACCAACTTCATTCTTCACGAAACTGGTCATCCAATGCATGCTTTTGATGCCAAGTTTATAACCGACAAAGTGGTAGTGAAAACCCTTCCATCCAAAACTAAGTTTATAACACTTGACGAAGAAGAATGCGAGCTTCATGAAAATGACCTTATGATATGCAACAGCAATGAGGGAATGTGTATTGCTGGAGTATTTGGCGGTATGCACTCTGGAGTTACTGAAACAACAAAAGATGTTTTCCTTGAGTCAGCTTACTTCCATCCCACTTGGGTGCGCAAGGCTGCTCGTCGCCATGGACTAAATACGGACTCATCATTCCGATTTGAGCGTGGCGTTGATCCAAACAATACTGTTTATGTATTGAAGCGTGCTGCAATGCTGATAAAAGAGATAGCTGGCGGAACAATTGAGGGCGAAATTAGAGACTTCTACCCTAATCCTATTGAGAAGCCAACAGTAACGCTTAGCTACGACAAAACAAATAAACTTATCGGAAAAGATATTGATAAAGAAACAATAAAGAATATCCTGAATAGCTTGGAAATAGAAATAGAAGCAGAGACTGATGAATATCTTACCCTTCGAATACCAACCTATAGAGTAGATGTGCTTAGAGATGTTGACGTTATTGAAGAGATACTTAGAATATATGGTTACAACAATATCGATTTTAGCGATTCGGTAAAGTCCAACCTTTCTTACCAAACACCAACTGATAGAAAATACAAACTACAAACTCTTATTTCCGAACAGCTGACTGCAAGTGGATTTTATGAAATAATGAACAACTCTTTGACAAGTCGTTCATACTATGAAAATAATGAGGCATATCCCATCAAGAATAACGTATCGATACTAAATCAACTAAGTAATGACTTGGGTGTGATGCGACAAACATTACTTTATGGAGGACTTGAAGCTATTGCTTTTAATAGAAACAGAAAGCATAACGACTTAAGGCTTTATGAATTTGGTAACTGCTACAACTACAACATAGATAGAAAACATGAAAACAACATTCTATCTGAGTATAGCGAAGACACACGAGTTGGATTATGGATTTGTGGCAAAACAACCAGAAAAAACTGGGCTACAAATGAGACTGACAGCTCAGTATTCGAACTAAAAGCATCTGTCGAAAATATTCTGAACAGAATTGGTTTAGATGAAAAGCAAGTAGTTTTCGAATCATCGGAGAACCCGATATACTCGACAGGGATGAGCATTAAGACAAACAAGAATGAAATAGGCTCATTTGGTATTATTTCTCAAAAAGTTCTTAAAGAGTTTGATATTGACACTGAAGTATATTATGCCGAGATGAGCTGGGATATTTTAATGAAGGAGTCGTCTTCACACAATGTGAAATTCTCTGAGATATCTAAATTCCCCGCAGTAAGTCGCGATCTTGCATTACTAATTGATAAAGAAATACACTTTTCTCAAATAGAACAAATCGCTAAAAAATCTGATAGGAAGCTACTTAAGAAAGTCACTCTATTTGACGTATATGAAGGAAAGAATCTGCCAGAAGGCAAGAAGTCATACGCCGTGAACTTTATGCTTCAAGACGAAGAAAAGACACTTACCGATAAACAGATAGATACAGTGATGAAAAAGATTCAGTTTAACTTGGAAAAAGAATTAAGCGCAACCTTACGATAACAATCATCAATAACATAAGAAGTAAACAAACATTTATATAAAGCCAAAGACCAGATAATATGGGAAGAGCATTTGAATATCGCAAAGAAAGAAAGATGAAGCGTTGGGGCAATATGTCACGCGTATTCACAAAGATTGGAAAAGAGATAACTATTGCTACCAAAGCAGGAGGACCCGATCCAGATACCAATCCACGACTTCGCGTTCTTGTCCAACAAGCAAAGAAGGAAAATATGCCAAAGGATAATGTGGAACGTGCAATCAAGAAAGCGACTGACAGAGATGCCTCTGATTATAAAGAAGTGGTATATGAGGGTTATGGTCCTCATGGAGTTGCCATAGTTGTTGAAACTGCCACAGACAATACAACTCGAACTGTAGCAAATGTGCGAAGTTATTTCAATAAGTTTGGCGGTTCACTTGGGACTACAGGTAGCCTCGAGTTTTTGTTTGATCACAAATGTGTCTTCAAAATTTCAGAAAAGGAGGGTGTGTCTTTAGAAGACTTAGAACTGGAGCTGATAGATTATGGTGTAGATGAGCTTGTGGCTGATGAGAGCGAAATATATCTTTATGGAGAGTTCAAATCATATGCCGAGATTCAATCATATCTTGAAAATAATGGTTTTGAAATTCACTCTGCCGAGTTTGAGCGCATCCCTCATGACACTAAAGCTTTGGATGACGAACAAAAAGCACAAATTGAAAAGCTATTAGAAAAGTTTGATGATGATGATGATGTGCAAAATGTTTTTCATAACATGGAAATGTAACATCTCATTATTTTAGTATTTACTATAAAAAAAAACAGGAAGTATCGCTCACTAATATGGCTTTACTGTAAGCATCCAGCCATCCCCGTCTTGTATAAACAAAAAAGCAGGCTATAAGTA
>CAZNRT010000091.1:0-11618 GCA_964575445.1 uncultured Proteiniphilum sp.
ACTTGGATCACTTTGCACACTGCAAACCTATCCAAACAACTTCACTTGGATCGATTCGCACACTGCAAATCTATCCAAACAACTTCACTTGAATTTGAAAAATCTTTGGAAGTTGATGAAAATAAGCACTTTAGTATTTTTTGAACAAAATAAGTTTACTCGAATAGATCTACAAGACCTGTACGATCTACATCATTCGAAGCAACTTCATTTGAGCCTAAATTGGTAGATTAGGCTTCGTGATTAAATCCTTTTGATATAAGCTTTAGAAGGTATTTCTATTCAGGCTATGATTATCTTTTATTCCCAGCTTTTATCAAGACCTCCTTGTGACTTGCTAATAAGGTTGTTTTTCTCAAAGAAGAATTGTTCTTCACCAAAGGCAGGTTTTAGCTGATCAAACCAAGTGGCTTTGCTATCATATTTGGCAAAGAATGGGATGTCAACTAACTGTGGGTTTCTACATTGAAGAAATCTCAAAACAAATACTTTTTCACCGTTTACTTCTGTTTCACCTATTACATGTATTTTACCTGGTTCAGCACTCATGCTCGGTCCTCTCACGGTGCGTGCTATTCCGCTCACGTTTGAATATGCTCTTCTAAAAATATCCCATGCCTTAGTCAATGGAACTTCAAAGAATGCTTTTGAACCAGTGTCTCTGGCAATAAACATATAATATGGAACTAATCCCAAACGAACTTGCTCTGACCACATTTCCGACCAAACTCTATGGTTGTCATTAATGTATCTCAATAGTGGCGATTGTGTTCTGATAATTGCTCCTGTGTTTTGAATTCTTTCTATTGCATGCCTCACAGCTTCAGTGGATAGTTCTTTTGGATGATTGAAATGAGCTTGAAAAGCAAGGTGTTTTCCAGCTTTCTTTACTTTCTCAAACAGCTTTAGCATATCGTCAGCATCTCTATCTGTCAAAAACCTATATGGCCAGTATGATAGCGACTTAGATCCAATTCTAATATTCTTAATATGGTCAAACTCTTTAGTAAGAAGTGGCTCGATGTAAGCTGACATGATTTTGGCAGTTGTAGTCATTGGGTCGCCACCAGTAAAGAGAATGTCTGTTGTATTAGTCTTCTTCAATAGATATTTGTGTAATAGGTCAGCCTCTCTCATCGCAAATTTCATCCCATTCATTCCTGCAAATTGTGGCCATCTAAAACAGAATGTGCAGTATGCATGACATGTTTGCCCTTGACTTGGGAAAAATAGAGCCGTCTCTCTATATTTATGCTGCATTCCGTGAAGTCTTTGACCATCAATGGTTGGGATATTTCTTTTTTGTCCAGCAGGATTGGGATTTAAGCTCATTCTTATATCGTGAATTGCCGACTTTAACGCTTCACTATTGCCACTTCCACTCAGCTCCTTTATTTTCTTGAAGTTAGATTTTGAAAGCATTTCCCTACGGGGAAAGATGAGTGTGAAAATTGGGTCATCAGGAATCTTGTCCCAATCGATGAGCTGCTCGATCACATAATTATTTGCTTTAAATGGTAATACTTGCCCAACGATATTTATTGCCTCTATATTTTCGTCAGAAAGCGTACTCATCTGAGGTATTTCTCTATAATTATGAAGTGTAAAACTCTGATATTTATTAATATTCATTTTGTGTGTAATAATTTTTGATGGTTAAAAATAAAGCAGAATTGCCTTTTATGAAATTGTGAGTTGAGTAATTTCATTTCTTAGTAAAAACAAATGTAGGTAAAATATAGGTGGTTTCAAAAATTGATTTCAACTCAATTGAGGGAGCTTTAATGTATTTTGTTCGTGAAGTGAGAGTTAAGTGTGAGAATATTCAACTTTCTATTTTCATATCAACAATGATTTCAAATAATCATTACTACTGTCAATAAATAGATAAAATGGTATATTATGTGTGGATTAGCAAGAATTTATCCAAAAAATGTATGATATATAAATATTATAGTTACATTTGCGGAATGAAAAGTGAGAATAATTCACATATTTACTCCCAAGAAGTAGTAATCGTTGTCCGACGATGCTTCTGAAATTAGTAGGTTAGCAAAACTTACTCCTCTTACCCCTTGTTATTACTTTGCCGAAAGGCGTCATATTCAATCACAATTTTATTTACGTTTAAGGATGAATGTAGAAATTCATATAGCAAATAGCAGCTATGTAGGTTATGCCGAAGAAATTTGCGAACTAATTTATGTATCAGCTCAGGCACGTGGCACAGGTATTGCCAAAAGAAGTCCAGAATACATCGCTGAGAAGATCAGTTCGGGCAAGGCGGTTGTTGCACTTGATGGCAACAAGTTAGTAGGGTTTTCATATATCGAGACTTTTAGTCATAAACGTTTTGTTGCAAACTCAGGGTTAATTGTTCATCCAGACTATAGAGGTCAGGGACTGGCAAAACAGATCAAGCGTAATATTTTTGATCTATCTCGAAAGTTATATCCTGGTGCCAAAATATTTAGCATTACTACTGGATTGGCGGTGATGAAGATGAATAGTGAATTGGGATTCAAGCCCGTTACTTACTCTGAGCTCACTGATGATAAAGAGTTTTGGAAAGGCTGTCAGGGATGTCGCAACTTTGATATTTTGCAACGCAATGATTATAAGATGTGCCTTTGCACCGCTTTACTTTTTGACCCCACACAAGAGAAAAAAGAAGAAACATTGACCAATAGCACATTTGCTAAGAAGGTAGTGAAACCTATTGTGAAAGTGCGTCCTCCCAAAAAATTATATAAGAAATAATTGAATTGGTTAGGGCTGATGTTTTATTTTGGAATAAGAAAACAAATCTATTTATTAATAATTGCTAATGACAGATTCATTAGCAAAAAGCTTTAAATTAAAATGAAAGAAAAAGTAGTTTTAGCGTTTAGCGGAGGTCTTGACACCTCATTTTGTGTGCCATATCTAATTAATGAAAAAGGAATGGAAGTACACACTGTTGTAGTGAACACTGGTGGCTTTTCTTCCGAAGAGTCAAAACGAATTGAGGAGCGTGCTTTAGCATTAGGTGCTACTACTCACACTCATGTGGATGCGGTTCAGGATTATTATAATCGTGGCATCAGATATTTGATTTATGGCAATGTGTTAAAAAACAACACATATCCATTGTCTGTAAGCTCCGAAAGGTTTTTTCAGGCTATGGAGGTGCTTAATCATGTAAAAAAAGTTGGAGCTAAATATGTGGCTCATGGAAGTACAGGTGCGGGCAATGACCAAATACGTTTTGATATAGTTTTTGAAATTCTTGCACCTGAAGTGCAGATTATAGCTCCTGTGCGCGAATTATCGCTCACACGTCAATATGAAATTGACTATCTAAAAGAAAAAGGTTTTGATTTCTCATGGGAAAAATCAAAATATTCTATCAATCAAGGCTTGTGGGGCACGAGCGTTGGAGGAGTTGAAACGCTAACATCGTCGGGTGTGCTGCCTGAAGAGGCTTATCCGTCGCAGGTAGTTAACCAAGGTGCCGAGCGATTAGTGATTGGTTTTGAAAAAGGAGAGCCCGTTTCACTCAATGGTGAGAAAATGTTGTCAGTAGATTTGATACTTAATCTACATAAGGTAGCCTCTAAATATGGTATTGGTCGTGATGTTCATGTTGGAGATACTATTATAGGTACCAAAGGGCGCGTAGCGTTTGAAGCTCCAGCTCCATTGATAATTGTAAAAGCTCATCACCTTTTAGAAAAACACTCTCTAACAAAACAGCAAATGTATTGGAAAGATCAGCTTTCGGGTTGGTATGGACAATTGATGCACGAGGCGCAATATCTTGAACCAGTGATGCGCAATATTGAAGCCTTTCTTGATGACACCCAAAAGTATGTGTCAGGTGAGGTAGAAGTGGAACTTCGTCCTTATCATTTCTCAGTACTTGGTTGCAAGCCCGAATATGACTTAATGAGCTCCAAATTTGGTGAGTATGGTGAAACAAACAAATCTTTTACAGGGCAGGATGTTATTGGATTTACAAAAGTTACTGCCAATCCTTTGAAAATATATTACTCCATTCACGACCAAAAGAAATAGAGACATGTCAAAAATAAAAGTGAGTATTGCTGGTGGCACTGGCTACACTGCTGGAGAGTTGCTTCGAATATTACTAAACCACCCCAATGTAGAAATTGAGTCGGTAATTAGTACCACTTCTGTGGGAATGTCCGTTGGTGAAATGCACCGTGACTTGTTTGGTGATACAGACCTTCTGTTTACTGACACATTCAATAATCCTGATGTGATATTTTTATGTCTTGGTCACGGTTTGTCACGAGCATTTTTGCTGGAGAATAAACTACCAGAACAATGCAAGGTGATAGACTTAGGTAATGATTTCCGCAACGATCCAAAGTTTGAGGATAGAGAGTTTGTGTTTGGTATTTGCGAACTAAATGGGGAAAAGATTAAGCTGACAAATAATGTGGCAAATCCTGGTTGTTTTGCCTCTTCAATTATATTAGGATTGTTACCCTTAGCGTCGGTTGATGCTCTTGTTGACGATATTCATGTGCATGCCATCACTGGCTCTACTGGTGCTGGCAAACGTCCTAGCGAAACCACTCACTTTAGTTACCGCGATAGTAATGTTTCTGTTTATAAAGCTTTTGAACATCAACATTTAGAGGAGATTACACACACACTAATAAGTGGAGGTAGCAGTGTAGTTCCTCAAATCAATTTTGTGCCTATGCGTGGAGATTTCACTCGAGGTATTTTTGCAAGTATCTACACAAAGTGGAACAATTCTATGACAGAAGATAAAGCGGTTGAGCTTTTCAAAAACTACTACAAAGATTCTCCCTTTGTTTTTGTTTCCGATAAAGAAATTTCACTCAAAGAGGTCGTAAATACAAACAAAGTGCTGCTTCATTTAGAGTTTCACAACGGATATATTCATATCACATCTATTATCGATAACCTTGTGAAAGGTGCATCGGGAGCAGCGGTTCAAAATATGAATCTAATGTTTGGTCTTGATGAAACAACAGGGCTAAAACTTAAAGGTAGTGCGTTCTAAATAAAAATTGAGAATTATGAAATTATTTGATGTATATAGTTTGTGGTCCATTGAGCCAGTTATGGCAAAGGGCTGCAAAGTGTGGGACAAAGAAGGAACAGAATATTTAGATTTGTATGGCGGGCATGCAGTAATATCAATAGGTCACTCTCACCCACATTATGTAAAAGCAATTCAAGAACAAGTTTCCAAAATTGGGTTCTATTCAAACTCTGTTGAAAATAGTTTGCAAACCGAGCTTGCCGAGAAGCTTGGCGACATGTCGGGATATCCTGAATATTCGCTGTTTCTTGCTAATTCGGGAGCTGAGGCAAATGAGAATGCTCTCAAGCTTGCCTCTTTTCATACAGGTAAGAGACGAATCATAGCTTTCAATGAGGCTTTTCATGGGCGCACTTCGGGAGCAGTTGCAATAACTGATATACCTTCTGTGCAAGCACCTTTTAATAAAGGTCACGATGTGACTTTTGTTCCTCTTAATGATATTAATGCCGTGTCTGTAGAGATAATGAAGGGAGATGTGGCGGCAGTTATCGTTGAGGGTATTCAGGGTGTGGCAGGGATATTCCTACCCACTGACGAGTTTTTGAAACAATTATCAGATGTTTGTAATAACAATGAAGTGGTTCTTATACTCGATGAGATACAATCAGGATATGGACGCACAGGAAAGTTCTTTGCACACCAGTATGCTGACATCAAACCCGACATCATCACAATGGCAAAAGGTATGGGTAATGGCTTTCCAATTGGTGGGATGTTGATTTCTCCAGAGTTTGAAGCAAAAAAAGGAATGCTTGGCACCACATTCGGAGGCAATCATCTTGCTTGCGCAGCTGCCATCGCTGTTCTTGATGTTATGGAGGATGAAGGGTTGATTGAGAACGCCAAAACACTTGGTGATTATCTTATCGAGCAACTTGGCAATTACAAATGTGTAAAGGACATTCGTGGTCGTGGTTTAATGTTGGGGATAGATATGAAACCAGAATATGCAGATGTGCGTGATAGGTTGCTTTTCGAGAGTCATATTTTTACTGGAGGAGCCAAAAACAACGTGATGAGATTATTGCCACCACTTTCAATAAGCAAAGTGGAGATTGATCTGTTTCTTGATGAGTTGGATAAAAAGACATCATAACTAATACAAAACCTAAAACAAATGAGACACTTTACTAATGTAAAAGATATAGGAGATATAAAACGAGCTTTAGAAAATGCAAGGTATGTGAAAGAAAATCCTTTCGCAGATCAGGATTTGGGACGTAACAAAACTCTGTTGATGATATTTTTCAACTCCAGCTTGCGAACAAGGCTTAGCACTCAGAAGGCTGCCTTAAATCTTGGCATGAACGTAATAGTTCTTGATATCAACCAAGGGGCCTGGAAGCTTGAAACGGAGCGAGGAGTAATAATGGATGGTGATAATCCAGAGCATATACTTGAGGCTATTCCTGTGATGGGTAGCTATTGCGATGTGATTGGGGTACGCTCTTTTGCGCAGTTCGAAAGCAAAGCAGATGATTACAACGAGGTTATTCTTAATCAATTTATAAGGTATTCGGGCAAACCTGTCTTTAGCATGGAGGCGGCAACTCGTCACCCGTTGCAAAGCTATGCCGACTTGATTACGATTGAGGAGTTTAAAATAGTGGAGCGTCCCAAAGTGGTTCTCACATGGGCTCCACATCCACGTGCATTGCCCCAGGCAGTTCCAAACTCTTTTGCAGAGTGGATGAATGCTACTGATTATGAGTTTGTAATTACTCACCCCGAAGGATACGAGTTGGACGCTCAATTTGTAGGTAACGCCATCGTTGAGTACGACCGCGAGAAGGCATATAAAGATGCAGATTTTATTTATGCCAAAAATTGGTCAGCTTTTCAAGACCCCAATTATGGTAAGATTCTCTCTACTGATCGCTCCTGGACAGTTGACTCCCCAAAAATGGCATTAACAAATAATGCTCACTTTATGCACTGCCTGCCCGTACGTCGAAATATGATTGTAACTGACGAAGTAATCGAAAGTGCCCAATCAATCGTTATTCAAGAGGCTGCCAATAGAGTTGTGTCAGCACAAAGTGTTTTGAAAGAGATATTAACAGACTTGAAGTAGAACTTTTTTTTGGTTCAATAAATATGAATATTAAAGAAAAACTTTCCATCGTAAAGATTGGAGGTAATATTGTTGACAACCCTGAGGCTTTAACCGCATTTCTGCATGATTTTAAGAATCTGGAAGGTCACAAACTCTTAGTTCATGGTGGAGGAGTATTAGCCTCTAAGATGGCTAAGGAGTTGGGTATTGAAACTAAAATGATTGATGGCCGACGTGTCACAGATGCTGATACCCTTCGCACTGTTACTATGGTGTATGCTGGCTGGATAAATAAAAGTATTGTGGTCTCGCTTCAATCTATGGGTTGCAATGCAATAGGTCTTTCGGGTGTCGATGCCAATATCATTCCATCTGTAAAAAGATCAACTGTGCCTATTGATTTTGGATTTGTGGGTGACCCAAATCCTGATAAGCTTAATATAGAGTTCGTGTCTATATTAATTGAAAGTGGTGCTACTCCCGTATTTTGTGCAATCACTCACGACGAAAAAGGTTCGTTGCTCAATACCAATGCTGATACTATTGCCTACACACTTGCAGCTGCTATGTCACAAAAATATGATACAACGCTTTACTACTGTTTTGAGAAAGAGGGGGTGCTTCGTGATGTTGATAATCCTGATTCTATCATCAAAACAATTACTAAAGATGAAGCTGAATCATTGAAGACGGATGGTGTAATAGTTGGTGGCATGATACCAAAGATTGACAACTCATTCAAAGCTATTGAAAAGGGAGTTTCGGAAGTAGTAATTCTACATGCCAAAAACTTACTAACAAAACATGGCACTGTGCTAATTTAGCCTATGGATGCATATAGTAACAATATGGTTGAAATACTTCGCAAGCTAATTTCCTTGCAATCATTTTCTGGTGAAGAGCAGTTGAGGGTTGATTATTTTATTTCCTATTTTGCAGAGAAAGAAATTTATCCTGAAAGAGTTGGAAATAACTTAGTATTCAGGCAATCTGATTATGATAAATCAAAGCCATCTTTGATGCTCAATTCGCATCTGGATACTGTTCGCCCAGCAAGTGGATATACTTTTGATCCATTTTATCCCCCTTTATCAGATACTCATATCTATGGTCTCGGTAGTAACGATGCGGGAGCAAGCGTGGTGTCGATGGTCCAAACGTTCCTACATTTCTATGATACGCAACTGCCATTCAACTTGATATTAGCTCTATCGGTTGAAGAGGAGAACTCAGGCTCAGGTGGTATGACTCATTTGTGGAGCACACTAAAAGATGAAATTGATTTTGCAATAATAGGTGAGCCCACTCAGATGAAGGCTGCAATAGCTGAGAGGGGGTTGTTGGTAATTGATGGTGAGGCAAAGGGCATTAGCGGACATGCTGCACGCAACGAGGGTGTAAATGCATTATACATTGCATTAGATGATATCCAAAAGATAAAATCATTTAAGTTGGAAAAGATCTCGCCAACGATGGGGGAAGTCAAAATCACTGTTACTCAAATTAGTGCTGGCACACAACACAATGTCGTTCCCGACAAGTGTGAATTTGTGGTTGACATACGCCCCACTGACCAATATAATAATAGTGAGATTTTAAATATTCTTCAGTCTAAAGTACAAAGCAACCTCACCGCTCGCAATCTCACCAACAGGAGTTCTGCCACTCCTCACAATCATTTCATTATGGATGCTATTAATAATCTCAAAATAGAATCGTATGTATCACCAACCACTTCCGATTGGATGCGTATCTCATGCCCAGCAGTGAAAATGGGACCTGGAGATTCGGCACGTTCTCATCAGTCTGACGAGTATGTTTTGATATCAGAAATTGCGGAGGGTATTCGAGGGTATATAAAGTTTGTAGAACAATTGGCAATAGAAATAAAATAAAAAAATACAATGGCAAAGATATGGAGTAAAGGATTAGATTCCGACAAATTAGTATCAGCTTTCACCGTAGGCAAGGATCGTGAACTTGATCTGAGATTGGCTAAATATGATGTCATAGGCTCTATGGCTCACATAAAGATGTTGGTAACAATAGGACTTCTTGAGGCTGATGAAGAGAAGATATTACGCACCGAACTTAAGAAGATTCTTGAAGAAATAAAAGAGGGCAACTTTGTTTTAGATGACGATGCCGAAGATATTCACTCGCAAGTTGAGGCTATGCTTATTGAGCGTCTTGGCGAAATAGGTAAGAAGATACACTCTGGACGTTCTCGTAATGATCAAGTGTTGGTTGATTTGAAACTTTTTTTCAAGGATGCTATCATAGAAATCAAAGAGAATGCCCTTAAGCTATTCAGCCTGCTCCAATCACTTAGTGAAGAGCATAAAAGTGTGTTATTGCCAGGATATACTCATAGTCAAGTGGCTATGCCATCATCTTTTGGTTTGTGGTTTGGCGCATATGCCGAAGCGTTGATAGATGATATGTACACATTGGTAGCTGCTTTTAAGGTGGCAGATCAAAACCCTCTTGGCTCGGCAGCAGGCTATGGTAGTTCGTTTCCTTTAGATAGAGAAATGACAACAAATGAATTAGGATTTGCCGAAATGAGCTACAATGTAGTTGCTGCCCAGATGGGACGTGGCAAAACAGAGCGAATATTAGCATCAAGTATCTCATCATTTGCATCTACGCTAAACAAACTGGCTGTTGACAACTGTAATTATCTTTCATCAAACTTTGGTTTTATATCTTATCCCGACAATCTTACTACCGGCTCGAGCATAATGCCACACAAAAAGAATCCAGATGTGTGGGAGCTCATTCGTGCTCATAGCAATCGTTTGCAAAGTCTGCCAAACGAAATGGCACTTATGACAACCAATCTACCGCATGGCTATCATCGCGACTTTCAGTTGCTAAAAGAGAATCTGTTCCCTGCAATTGAGGTGCTAATTTCACTCTTCGAGATGTCACACTTTATGTTAAGCCACGTAAGTGTTAATAATGATATACTATCAGACGATAAATATAAATATCTCTTCACTGTTGAGGAGGTTAACAATCGGGTATTGCAAGGTGTGCCTTTCCGTGAAGCCTATCAACAGGTTGGACGCGAGGTTAATGACGGTGTCTTCACAAGCAGTCACAATATTAATCACACTCATGCAGGCAGTATTGGCAACTTGTGCACCAACGAAATTGCTATGAAAATGAATCAAGCAGCAAGCTTAATTAAATAGAAACAGAGAGTGGGGGAGCAATCGTTGCTTCCCTATTTCTTTTTCAGCACGTTCACTCCAATCACTCCCAACACCACCATCACACCACCTACAAAGTGATACATATGCAATGTTTCGCTAAGAAATATTACTCCAGCAAACACAGCAATTAAGGGGCTTAGATTATTGAATATAGATACTTGTGAGGCTGGAATCACTGTGAGTGCATTGTTGGTGAGAAAAGATGTGAGAAAAGATGACAACACCCCCAGATATAGTATAGACCACATAAACTCTTTGTGTGCAAATGCTTCAAAGTATAGATTAAGTGTTCCAGCCTTTAAGTGTGATGCTGCTGCCATTACATTAAACACAATGCAAGCGGTGACAGTCATAAAGAAAGTGATATCCATCGCATTGGTTTTTTGAGTAACCTTTCTGCCTAACACAAAATAGATAGCCATAGCCATAACAGAAAGCAAAATGTAGAAGTTGCCTTTAAGAGTTTCACCACCCATACTACTCAACCCATTTTTGTACATTATATAAACAATACCTCCAACTGATAGAAAGATACTCATGGTTTGCCACAATGTGTTTTTCTCTTTCAGAAATATTGAAGCCAAAATGAGGGTAATGATTGGAGCAGCTGAACTTATAATGCCAGCCTCCGAAGCAGTTGTGTGTTGCAATCCAATTGTTTGCATAGAAAAAAGCAGTATTGGATAGAAGATTGATAAAGAAAGTAACGGTATTATCTTCTTTCTATTGATGTCTGGCTTTTTGCGTTTATAAAAAGTGTAAAATAATATCAAGCCTATTGTTGCCACCGTAAATCTATGTGCTAATAAGTCGATAGGTGGCGCATAGCGCAATGATACTTTTACAAAGATAAACGAAAAGCCAATGATTGCCGTCATCAATGTTAATCCTATATATGCTATATTCTCTTGTCTGCTTTTCCTCATATTGTTTTATTTTCTCATCTACAAACTTACTCAATTTAGCTTACAAAACATTGTTGATCAAAAGAATGTTAAGAGCTAAGTGATGTAATCATGGAACAATTGGTCATTAAATTATTCCATATCATTATGTTACTTATATTGCTCTTTTTTAGTACTTTTGTGGGAAATATAAATTAAAACGTAGTTTTTCACATATTCTTATTGGAAAACCAAAACAAATACTCACAAAATGAATTTATTAAATCAGATTATTGAAAGAGCGAAGGCGAATAAACAACGTATTGTCCTTCCCGAGGGCGTGGAAAAAAGAACCCTTCAAGCAGCTGATA
>CAZNRT010000092.1:0-11508 GCA_964575445.1 uncultured Proteiniphilum sp.
AAGATATAAAAATCAAAATAAATAAAGTCTTTCATGATTTCAAAGGAGGCAGCGTATCACTCTATACTCTCGATTGCTAACTTCATAAGCTTTATACTCAACTCTCTCCATCTACTCAAAGCATTATACACCTCATCTTGAGACAATACCCCACATTTAATCGGAGGAAACTCTCCCTTATTACTACTTTCATAATCCTCAATCCACTGCTCACTTTGATAGTATTCTTTCAACTTAAGAAAGTCTATCAGCAACTCTTCCCAATTATCAGCTACAATCTCCAATTGACCAAGTAAATCATTAGACCTATCTAAGATCACTTCATGTTCTCTGATGTTTTTTATTCTATCCTCCATTAACAAACCAATCATCTTTATCTTTTACTTAATCTCTCTATATCCTTATTAAACTCAACCTCTTCAAGCAATTCCTCTAACGTAATGTGCATACGCCAACGCCAATAATGCCTTGGGTTAGATGGTATATTAATACGCTCATCTTCGGGATTAGTGTTTGATAATTCTTGCGAAATTGACATCCAGTCCTGCAAAGGCAAAATCACCCACATTGCACTTGACTTTAAATGTTGTTCTACAATTTCTTCACATAACTGGGGTGAACAGTCGTGAGGTGCCTCACCATCATGATTCAAAACATTATTAAAATAATTTTGAGTGATATCTTTATCCTCTTTCCACCATAACCTGATTGGTGACATATCATGTGTGGATGTAGTAGATACCGAAAGGTATGGCAACTTGCTCAACTGAGCAAAAGCAACATTGTACTCTTTGGGCATTCGCTGGATCTCAAGGCTCAATATCTTGAGTTCGTTCATCACCGAGTGCACACAGTCGGGAACCATGCCTAAGTCTTCTCCGCAACAAAGCATTTGCGTTGACGAAATCAGTGAAGGCAATTTACGCATTGCTTGTTCTCTCCAAAAATAATTGTGTCGATGATAAAAGAAATCTTCATATAATCTATCGAATTTCAACCTCACCTCTTTCTCCAAGTTTTGATATGAATAGGAAGAGTAAGCAGTAATACGCGGATGAAAACTATTGTGAACTACTCTATCTCGTACAAACAGAACTTCGTTGCACAATAGATATAATCCATCACGAATAATAGTACTTTTCTCATCATTGATATTAGCAAATTGTTCTTTGATTTTTCTTTGTGTGTTATAATCCTCTTTCAAATCATACAATTGACAATCTGATGTATTAAGATATTGCAACGCTACCTCTTCTGTATATTCTCCAAATATATCTCCAAGAAATGATTCGTGAATAAAAGGCTTTGTCATTCTGTCTTCGTCAAATGGGATGCCTGCCATGCGTATCTCTTCGGGATGATATGGCATGGCGGGGCTAAAGTGTCCGAGCAATCCTTGCACTGAATGTAGAGGTATCTCCCAGATTCGGAAGAACCCTAAGATATGATCTATTCTGTAAGCATTGAAATAGTCAGCCATCTTTTTGAAGCGATTGCGCCACCAGTCAAAGTTTTCGTGTTCCATCACCTTCCAACTGTAAGTGGGAAAGCCCCAGTTTTGCCCATACACAGAGAAGTCATCTGGTGGAGCTCCCGTTTGAGTATCCATATTAAATAGATGTGGCGTTGTCCATGCTTCAATGCTGTCTCGATTTATCCCGATAGGTATATCTCCTTTAAGCGACACACCTTTTGAGTTTGCATATTGAGAGGTTTCTTTTAGCTGCTGATCAAGCAAATATTGCAGAAAACAATGATAGTCAAAGACTTCTCTTACATTTGTATCATCCTCTATCAGTTGTAGCAATTCATCTTTGTTGTAGATTGCATATTTGCCCCAATCAGGAAAATGTGCCGTGTTGTGCTCATCACGCAAATAACAATATATGGAATATGTGAACAGCCACTCTTCGTTGTTACTATAAAATGCCTTATACTCTTTTGATTTGATTGTCTTCGCCCCTTGCTCCTCAAACAACTGCTTGGTATATCTTGATTTCAAATCGAATACCTTTTCATAATCCAAAAAATATAGATGGTTGAGCGCATCCGCCTCCTTTTTGAAATCATTGGTATCCCGTTTGCTTTTTAGAGGAAACTGGCTCAGTCCCAAATAAATTGGATGAAGCGCATAGTTTGATATCGCATTATAGGGATACGAGTCACGCCATGTTTTAGAAGTCGTGGTATCGTTGATTGGCAATACTTGAATTATCTGCTGATTGGTCTTTGCTGCCCAATCAACCATCATTCGCAAATCATAAAAATCTCCTATGCCAAAGCTATCTTTGCTGCGTAACGAAAACACAGGTATTGCGGTGCCACTACCCTTAAAGGAGAAAGAATCATAATTAAATTGCAACGCCATTTCGGCTTGTAGATGATTCCTTTGTTCTTTATTATTTAAAATAATTGTTCTATTACTACCGTACTCCCAATAAACTGAATCATTAGTAGATGCATCAACAATAACTAATTTGTACTCGGCATTCTGTTCAATCTCTTTTGTATTTAAAACAATCTGCCATTCCGAATTTGATTTATATTGAAGAGCCTTTGCTTTATTTAAATCCCAATTGCCAAGAAAATCACCTTCACCAGAAATCACTAATTTCTGATTGCGTCTCACATAAGGACACACCACATTAAGAAGCAAACTGTTGCTCGGGTAGCGTGGAGCAGCATGGTTTTCTTCGTGGGCAAAACTGCTATTTGTAAAAGCAGAAGTAAAAAGATAGTCATGAAAGGGTCTTTCTTTCCAATAGTCGTTAATGGTGAAGTCTTTTGATTTAGGAATATGTATTTTGCGAGTTTTCCCCCACTCAAGTCTCGAAACCATATTGTACTCCTTTATCAAATAAAAGTAACTTAGAATGCCCGATTTCAAAATCTCAACTTCAAGTTGCCAACACCCTTTATTATAGTTTAGCTTTACGGCTTTTGAGATATCCAGACCCCCAAGTTTTGGGTCAGAACCACATATATATACCTCTTCACCATAATTTGTGTGATAGTTGATGTTAAACCTTACGATACTCATAGTAAAAATATTTAAGCGAATAATTAATAAAAACAAAAGTATAAAAAAAGTGGTAATAAAGCGACTTTACTCGTTTTTACTACCACTAAATGTATCTTTATAAAACAACTCTTAGTCCTACAAGAAGAGAAGTATCATCAATTGAGCGGTAATTACTCTTAGAAACATTGTAAGAGGATATACTGTTGCATAACTTACCGCAGGCACATCATTTCCAGCAATAGCATTAGCATACGATAACGCAGGAGGATCAGTCATACTACCTGCTATCAATCCCATAAGAGTAAAATAATTTATTTTAAATACTTTGCGACCAATAGTTCCTATGATTAGTAACGGAACCACTGTAATTATAAATCCATATCCAATCCATACATATCCACCATTTACGATGGTGTCCACAAAGCCATTGCCTGCACTTAGTCCTACACAAGCAAGGAACAAAGCAATTCCCACTTCCCGCAGCATCAAGTTGGCACTCATTGTAGTATATGTAACGAAGCCATACTTAGGTCCAAATTTACTTATTAGAATAGCTACTATTAGAGGACCACCCGCTAATCCAAGTTTTACGGGTTGTGGTATTCCAGGGAATACAAATGGAATACTACCAACTAATACACCCAAAGCAATACCTATAAATATGAAAACCAAGTTTGGTTCACGAAGTCTCTTGAGAGAGTTGCCTAAAAATTTCTCAACATTTTTGATAGACTCCTCAGTGCCCACCACCGTTACGCGGTCGCCAAGTTGTAGTTGCAATCGTGGATCGGCAACGAGGTCAACCCCTGCACGGTTTACTCGAGTGATATTAATATTAAATAGGTTTCTCAGTTTTAACTGCCCAATAGCCTTGCCGTTTATTTCTGATTTTGTAACATTAATCCTTCTTGAGATGAGCATTGTATCGAGTTCACTCCACTCGTTTCTGTCCATATCTATTTTTTCTCCAACAAGAGCCTCAATAGTTTCAATATTTTGCAAGTTGGTTACAACAAGCACTTTATCCCCCTCATTTAGAATCGAGTTTGGTTGTGGCACTACTAATGAATGATCTTTATTGTGCAATAGTCTTGAGAAAACAAAATCCTTATCTACAAGGCTCTTAATTTCATGTACCGATTTACCAAAAATTGCGGGGTTCTTAACTACTAATGAGAACATTTGTGCTTCAGTCTTCTTAGAAGCATTATTGGCATCCAAATTAGTATTCTCCTTATCAACATTTATTCTGAAAATAAAACGATATAGTATCAAGCATGTTATAATGCCTACCACTCCAAGAGGATAAGCCACGGCATAGCCCATCGCAATTGATGGATCGTTAGTGCCTGTGGCATCAAAGTATGTTTGCTGTGCAGCACCAAGACCAGGGGTATTAGTAACTGCTCCCGACAATATCCCCACCATTGTGGCAATAGGAAGCCCCGTAATGGCATGGATAATATATGTGGTAATAACCCCCAAAAACACGACACCAGCAGCCAACATATTAAAAGTAAGCCCTCCTTGTTTGAAAGAGGCAAAAAAGCTTGGACCCACCTGCATACCAATAGAGTAAATAAATAGTATCAGTCCAAATTCTTTGATAAAGTGAAGGATATGATCATCAATTCCAAGCCCTAAGTGTCCAAAGAATATTCCTACAAACAAAATCCATGTAATCCCTAATGATATGCCAAAAATCTTTATTCTTCCAAGCAATATGCCCATAGAAATTACTAAAGCGAGAACGAAAATAGCATGTGCTACTCCCGCTCCAAACAACAACTCGTTAATCCAATTCATAAAAAGTGAGTATTTCAATCTAAAATTTTACAACTACAAAGGTACTCAATATTAACATAGATGCCAAAGTATCGTTAGCTGAGGGCATCACCACTACTTATTGAAAACCACTGACACCCAATTATCTTTTTCAGAAAAATGGCTAAAAACAAGTCCGTTCTCCATGCATCTTTCAGATATCATTGGTATATCATTTAGATAAAAGCCACTCATTATTAAGGTTCCTCCTTTATTTAGCACTTTTGCATAAGAAGGGATATCATCTAAGAGAATATTTCTATTAATATTTGCCAAGATAATATCAAACTGGGTGTTATCCAACAAATCGGCATCTCCAAGCTGCACTTCTATATTGTCTCTATTATTAAGCTTCACATTTTCGATAGCATTATTGTAAGCCCATTCATCAATATCAATTGCTAATACATTTTTTGCACCACGCATTGATGCCAATATTGCTAATATTGCAGTACCACACCCCATATCTAAAAGGTCTCTACCATTAAAGTCCAACTTAAGGATTTCATTAATCATCAATCCTGTTGTCTGATGGTGCCCTGTCCCGAAAGACATTTTGGGGTCAATCTGAATCTGATATTCATATTTATATTTTTCCTGAGATGTATTAAATGAGCTATAAATAATGCATTTATCTTCAAATATTATTGGCATGAAAAAGTTCTTTTCCCACTCCTCATTCCAGTTCTTGTCTTCTATTGATTTAAACGAATAAGTTATTGTTACGTCTAAAGGAAAGATTTCAATTAATTTTTCGATTATCAAAGTTGAGAACTTCTCTGCCTCGATATATGCTAAAAGATTGTCTTCTGACTGTACAAAACTTTCAAATCCAATTTCTGATAAGTTGGCAGATAATATATCATAAATGTCCTCAGAATGTGGATTGCTACTAAATTCTACTTCTATGTATCTCATTATGTCTTGTTGAATAAATTTGATACAAAAGTAGCTCTTTTTTTACAATCTTCAATTTCTAAAAAATCATTTAATTCATCATCAAACTGTTTAGTATTGTTAGAAATTGACTATTTATCTACGTTTGAAATAATAGATTGCACTATTTGTTTTACTTTTACGATACAAATTGAATATAATGAAGAAATTTATAAATATACTAATCGGCTTTTTAATTTTTACTACTACTGTTTATAGTCAGAAAAATACGGTAGAATCACTTATACATGAGGGAATTGAATTGCATGACTCTACTGAATATAAAATGGCGATCAACAAGTTTGAAGACGCACTCAAGCTGAATCCGCAATCTACCTTAGCATTTTATGAGCTATCTCTTTCGTATTTGGAATTGAAAGATTACAAAAATGCTTCTAAATATAGCACTAAGGTTATCAATGCTAATGATAAATCTCTTTTAATTGGAGCATATGCAGTCAAGAGTGAAGCATTGGTGGGTTTGGACAAAATTGATGATGCTATTACAATATTGAGGGAGGGGCTTGATAAAATTGGCGAGTCATACTTATTGCACTTTAACCTTGCACTCAACTATTATAAGAAAAATGACATTGACAAAACGCTTGAGCACGTTAATCGTGCCATTGAGATAGATAAGACATTTAGCGGAGCATTTTTACTGAGTGCCTATGCTCAGCGCGACAAAGGTTTGTGGATTCGCAGTATATATTCTTTTCAAATGTTTTTGTTATTAGAACCTGACTCTCAGAGAGCCAAAAATGCTTTCGAAGAGATGTTGCAAGCAATGAATATAATTGCTCCATCAACTGAAAATCCTGTTCAGCGATCATTTATTCAATTGCAGATGAGCAAAAATAAAGCAGAAGAAATTGCTTCATTACCTATCGATCCATTTCCATCAGATGAAATGGGAAATAGAGTTTCAATTCATGCTGAAATACAAAAAACTTTGGATTCTATCAGGGTAGATTCAACTGAGCTTGATTTGTTTGTAGCATTCAAAGAGGTCAATCGCACAATTCTAAATAGCCTCATCAATGAGGGCGTAGCCGAAGTGAGCCCAGATAATTTCTGGACTTTTAAATATCCATTCTTCAAAAGCATACTCAACTCCAACTATTACGAGGTGTTTTGCAGATACATCAGCGTGTCATACCTACCCGAGTCTCTCAAATGGTGGGAAGAGAATCAAACTGAAGCTAAAAACTTTATCGATTGGTTCGAAAAGGGAGAAGATAACAGCAGTATATAAAATAATACTATCTTTGCAAATCATCTTCAAACCTTTTATGGAAAAAATCAAAGAAGAACAATTGTTAGAAGAATTGCGACAGCCATCCACACAAAAGAAGGCTTTTGCAAATCTTGTGTCTGAATATAGCGAACGAATATATTGGCAGATACGAAAGATGGTATTATCTCACGAAGATAGCAACGATATTTTACAGGATGTTTTTATCAAAGCGTGGATGAATATAGATAACTTTAGAGGTGATTCAAAGTTGAGCACTTGGTTATACAGAATAGCCATTAATGAAAGTATTACTTTTATTAATAAGAAAAAAAATCAAAATAATATTTCTGTCGATGATGATGACTCATTTCTTCTAAACACACTGGAGGGGGATGAGTTTTTTGATGGCGATGAAGCCCAAAAATTATTACAACATGCAGTGTTGACCCTACCAGAAAAACAAAAGTTGGTTTTCCAAATGAAATATTTTGATGAAATGAAGTATGAAGAGATTTCTGATATACTTGGCACATCAGTTGGTGCTCTAAAAGCATCTTATCATCATGCGGTTAAAAAGATAGAAAAGTTTTTAACAGAATCCAATTAAACCTTTATTTATACGGTATGTCTATCTTACATACAGAAATAACATTAAATGGTATGAAGCCAGATATAAATAAAATAAGTGATATAGATTTCAAAAACCCTTTCATTGTGCCCGAGGGATACTTCGAAGGTATTAATGACGAGGTGATGAGTCGATTACCAAAGAAGAAAGTCATAAAACCTATAAAAATATCGATGTGGGCAAGAGTAAAACCATGGGTATATATGGCAGCTATGTTTGTAGGTACCTTCTTCTTCATTAAGCTTATTTTCAATAATACAACAGATAATCAAGAGGGGTCGCTTGCTCGTACTATCACTAATCAATATGCCTTTAGTGAAGACAAATATTGGTCTAATATTCAGATTAGTGAAGATGATTTTTATGAGTATTTAGAAGATCAGTTGGTTAGTGATGGGTACTATGATTATATGTATAATCAGGTGTCCTTTTAATTTTAGTTTTTAAATATTCAAATATAAGTTATGAAAAAGAATAGTTTACTTTTAGGTTTTGCAACTTTTGTATTGTTCTCTCTGATTTCCAATTCAATTTATGCTCAATCCAAGAAAATGGATTTAGTAGAATATGAAAAAAGAAAAATTGAATATATTACTAAGGAGGCAGAATTATCAGAAGAGGAGGCTCTGAAGTTCTTCCCTGTATTTAATGAATTAAATAAAAAGAAATTTGCCCTTCACAAAGGACATCGTGAAATAATAGATAGGATAAAAAATGAAAGCAAATCTATTTCAGATGATGAATATCGCAAAATCCTTGAGAAGGATACAGATCTTAAATTAAAAGAGGCAGAGTTAGATAAAGAGTATTCAGAGAAGCTTGAAAAGGTTTTATCTCCAGCAAAACTATACAAAGCACAGCAAGCTGAACGTAAGTTTATGCAGATAGAGTTGCAGAAATTTAGGCAAAACGATTGAAGTTCTTTATCAATAAATGATTATAAAAAAACAACCCCACATCTCTTTGAGTTGCGGGGTTGTTTTTTTTTATAACATATCCAATAGGACTATCTTATCTTTATCCTTAATGGGTTATTTATTTTATCTTTTTGCACTTTCAGGTAGTTAACCCACTCATCGAAGTTTGCGAAGCCCGATTTGCTCCATCCACCCCCTGCATAGTAAGTATATTCTTTACCACTCTCAAAATGATTATAACCTAAAAAGTGATTATTAGCAGTCTCACTTTTTTCATATCCCAATGGATTAATTGCACCAGTAAAGATAGTGCCATAGTTTTTATCTTCTGGCACCTGATATGCTATTATCCCAGATTGGTTGTCATTAAAGGTAGTTTGTTCGCCCTTTCCTGATAAAACAAATCCTGTAGCCAGGTTTAAGCTATTATCTGCCGAACTGAAGATCTTCACTATCTTGTTCAAGTTGGAGTAAGCATCTAATGATATCACTCTTGTTTCAGTAATCTCATTGCCACCTACCATGTATGGAGCATAGCGTAGCTTGAAGGATATTCTTAATGGTCCATTATCTAAAATCTCTGCTAAAGTAAAGTTCTTACCCAACACCAAACCATCATTATATACAGGTGCTGTCATACCCAAACCCAAAGTAGGACCAACTTTATAAAAGTCAACTCCTTCTCCATGATCTTGATGATATGAAGCCTTACCTGACAAATCATCTTTATACCATTTATTGATAACAAGATTTTCTGTTTTCTTCACCCATATATCCATACCATTACTGATTTCGCCCGTAGCTTGTAGAGCTGGTCCATATACACGGTATGCAACACGATTGTTTTCCCAAGTGAAATCATCTTTCCTTTCAGGCACAAGTCTGCCATATACTAATGGATTAAACTTGTCTGCCTTGCCCGTCTTAACCTGAAATATTTTGTTTTCTTTTGATTCAAGACTGACAGGGAATATAAGTGCAACAGGCGATTGTTCGCCATTAGTTATCAATTGATAAGGCACCTGCTCACCAGAGCTATTAGTTACAATAATATCTTGACCTTGCTCTAAAGAAAGTTTCTTGCTTACTTTATTCCAGTCAACTTCAACAATCTCATTTGATCTTTCACTTGTGGTTGGATTTTTCACATATACCTTCACTACCTTCTGGCTCATTGAGCAAGATGATAGCGAAGTCATTGTTAGCACTACAATTATTGCAAATATCCAATTTGCTACTCTTGTCATATATTCTATTTTGGTTGTTTTCCTATGTAAGCTAAAATACCACCATCGACATACAATACATGTCCATTTACAAAGTTTGAAGCATCAGAAGCCAAGAATACCGCTGGTCCTTCCAAGTCTTCAGGATTACCCCAACGACCAGCTGGAGTTTTAGATATTATAAATGAATCGAATGGATGTGGCGAACCATCTGCTTGTTTCTCACGAAGTGGTGCCGTTTGTGGAGTTGCAATATAACCAGGACCAATAGCATTACATTGTATATTGTGACCTCCATATTCAGAGCAAATATTCTTTGTTAGCATTTTAAGTCCACCTTTGGCTGCTGCATATGCCGACACGGTTTCTCTTCCCAGCTCACTCATCATAGATGCAATATTGATGATCTTTCCGTGACCTTTCTTTATCATTGCAGGTATTACAGCCTTCGAAACAATAAATGGACCAATGAGATCAATATTTATCACCTGTCTAAAGTCCTCAACACTCATCTCGTGCATAGGGATGCGCTTGATAATGCCTGCATTATTTACCAGAATATCAATGACACCCACCTCTTTTTCTATTTGAGCCACCATATTCTGAACTGAAGTCTCATCCGTTACATCACAAATATATCCGTGTGCCTCAATACCTTCAGCTTTAAAATCTGCAATACCCTTATCAATATTCTCTTTGTTTCTACCATTAATGGCAATCTTTGCTCCCGCTTGAGCAAGAGCTTTAGCCATAGCGAATCCTATTCCATAAGACCCACCAGTAACTAATGCTACCTTACCATCTAATCTAAAATTTACCATGATTATATTTCGTTTCTATTATTATAGTTATGAGTATTATTTAAGTTCAGTGATTTTAGAGAAATCCTGATCGCCATAGTCTAAGTTTTCGCCCGCCATTCCCCAAATAAATGTGTAGTTGGATGTACCAGCACCCGAGTGTATAGACCACTCTGGCGACAATACTGCCTGCTCATTGTGCATCCATATATGACGAGTTTCCTCTATTTCACCCATAAAATGACACACCGCCTGATCTTGAGGAACCTCAAAATAGAAATAAGCCTCCATTCTGCGAGAGTGTACGTGTGCAGGCATAGTGTTCCACACACTACCAGCTGCAAGCTCAGTCATACCCATTTGCAATTGACACGTTTCGAGCACTTGGTTTACAATCATCTTATTGATGTTTCTGTGATTAGATGTTTCCAAAGAACCCATCTCTGCAACCTCAGCATCAGCCTTAGTAATTTTTTTGTCTGGATAGTTGCGATGCGCAGTAGCCGAGTTGAAATAGAATTTTGCAGGATTGTTTTTATCTTTACTTTCAAAGTAAACCTCTCTTTCGCCCGAGCCCAAATAAAGAGCCTCCTTGTAATCCAATTCGTAAGACACATCCCCTACTCTCACAATTCCAGGACCACCCACATTGAAAGTACCAAACTCACGTCTCATCAAGAATACTGGTTGCTTCAATGGCTCAATAGCCTCAAGATGAAGAGCCTCATTAACGGGCATTGCTCCACCCACGATCATTCTGTCATACATAGAGTAAACCATGTTTACTTCGTCTGCAGCAAAAATTGTTTTAATCAAAAAATCGTTTCTTAGTCTTTCAGTTGTGTAGTTCTTTGCGTCAGTTGGATTCGTTGCATAACGCAATTCGTAATTAGTTTTCATTTTATATTTTATATTGAT
>CAZNRT010000093.1:0-11423 GCA_964575445.1 uncultured Proteiniphilum sp.
ACCAGTGACTCCCTGATTATGAGTCAGGTGCTCTAACCAACTGAGCTATGGGACCTAATGTTTAATTGTTGGTAAACATTATTTATTGCCTCTTTATCAAAAGCAGTTGCAAAAGTAGTAATTTAATTGGATATTGCAAAATGATTTTGTCATAACTTCTAAAAAAATGTCTTTTCTAATAAGAGTTTGTTTCAAAATATTCTTTCTGGTATGCTGAATCAATCGTTTTACCCCTTAACTCTATCTTATTATCGATATTTATATTGATATAATCTTTTTGTTGTTCATCCAACGAGTGGGGGTCTAATTGCTCAAATTTTAAGTGTGGCACAATGGCGGGCACCACTGACTGTACTCTTTCATAAAAAAAAGATTTTGATATTATTTCTTGAGTAATGATATTTTTTTGCTTATCGAGATAGATTGCAAGATTCAAAATAATACTCATTATAACCATGCTTATTGCAATTGAAAATATACCACCAATCAATCTATTAATGAATCCAATATTTATTGCTTCAAATACTCTTTGTATTAAATTTCCAACGATGCTAAGGGTGATAGAAATAATTATAAAACCAAAACCATACGCAATAATATACTTCCATTCCATTGAAGTGGAAAACACTTTATCAACATAGGGTAGAATTATTGTAGCTAATTTACCTCCAAAAATAATGGCTGCAATAATTATGGATAATTGTATTATCATTTTGATTGCACCTGAGGAATAGCCACTAATAAAGGAAACTATTAATATAGCCGAAACTGCAATGTCAAACCAATTAGACATATTATTATAAATCAATTAATATCTTCTGAGCTTTTATCTCCCTATTAAATATTTTTGAAGCAAACTCATCAAACTCTTCGGTTGAATCAGTTGTATAAAAATCTGTGTTAGACTTTTTGTTACACATAACTTCTATTTCAGGATGTCTAAATAGATAATCCTTTAAGCTTTGTGCAACATAGGTACCTTGGGTTATTATTGTTATATTTTGGGGAGTATATTTTTTTATTTTCTCTATAAGCAGAGGATAGTGCGTGCAACCTAAGATTATTGTGTCTATTTTTTTATCCTTGTCAAGGAGTCTATCTATATGCTGTTTAATAAAATAATCTGCTCCTTCGTTATTGTATTCGTGATTTTCTACTAACGGCACCCACATTGGACAAGCTTCGCCAATAACATTTATTTGAGGATGTAGCTTCCCAATCTCTATTTCGTATGACTTAGACTTAATTGTTCCAGTTGTGCCTAATATGCCAACATGTTTTGTTTTCGTGATATCCCCTACAATCTCAACGGTAGGTCTAATAACGCCAAGCACTCTCTTTGTGGGATCTATTTTGGGGAGATCATTCTGTTGAATACTTCTCAGTGCTTTTGCAGATGCAGTATTGCAAGCTATTATTACTAATCGGCATCCTTGATTAAATAGCCATTTAACTGCATCTAAAGTGTACTCATAAACTGCTTCATATGATCTATTGCCATATGGAGCGCGCATATTATCTCCTAAATAGATGTAGTTATATTCGGGCAATAGCTTTTCAATCTCAGCCAGTACCGTAAGTCCTCCAAATCCTGAATCAAAAATACCAATTGGAGATTTTGTTAATATACCATCAGTATTCATTGAACAAATATTTGTGTTGTTGTTATTTCTTAAGCTTCTGTTTTACTAATTGATTTGCGTCAATAGCTGCAGGATTGATAAATGCAATACCAGAATCTGCTAAATCATATATAATTGTAAAATTATTTTCTATGCCTACTTCCTTAATTGCTGTCATTATTTTCTCTTTTAGTGGTCGTAGTAGCAGTTGCTCTTGTTGTTCAATATCCTCTTGTGCAAGTTTCATGAATTGTTGAATTCTATTTTCGAGTTCTGTCAACTCCTGCATTCTTCTCAGCTTAATATTATCGCTCAACGAACTTTGATACGTAATGTAATCCGAATACTTTTTATTGTATTCGTTTTGCATTATTTGTAATTCAATTTTGTAATTCTCACTTAGTGTCTGAAGCTTTTCAGTAGCAGCTTCTTTTTCTTTGAATCCCTCAAGAAGTTCATTCGTGTTCACATACGCAACTGAAATAGCTTGATTTGATCTTATTTCATACTCCTGAGCAAAAGTATAACTACTTGCTATAAACAATATGATACTTAGAATAATTAATTTAATCTTGTCCATAATATTAAAACTATTCTTTTTTTTAAATGAATCTATTGGTCTTTTCAAAACCAAAGTGTAACATTGCCTTTCTACTCCATGTGTGTTTGCCGCATTTGCCACAAGACAAATGCGGCTAAGTAATGAAATAAAAGTACAATGTCAACTGGTTTTTTTGTTTTTATTCGGTTGTTAGGGTTTATTCTACTAATTGATTTCTAAAAATCTAATGTTTTCTTTACCTCAACCTCTTCATAAGCCTCAACCATGTCTCCTACTTTGATATCGTTGAAGTTTTTAATGTTCAATCCGCATTCATACCCATTCGCTACCTCTCTAACGTCATCCTTAAATCTTTTTAGTGAGTCTAAAACTCCTGTGTAGATTACGATTCCATCGCGTATCAGTCTGATTTTATTATTACGTTTGATTTTTCCATCCCTGACGATACATCCTGCAATAGTTCCAACCTTTGTTATTCTGAATACTTCAAGAACTTCAACATTGGCTACTATTTCTTCTTTAATATCAGGTGTTAGCATACCTTCCATAGCCGCTTTGACTTGTTCTATCGCATCATATATAATTGAATATAGGCGTATGTCAATACCTTCTTTTTCTGCATCACGTCGTGCTGCTAATGATGGTCTAACCTGGAATCCAATAATAATTGCGTCGGAGGCTGCTGCTAATGTTACGTCTGATTCGGAAATCTGTCCTACTGCTTTGTGAATTACGTTTATTTGTATTTCTTCGGTTGATAATCTGATTAGTGAGTCAGCTAATGCTTCAACAGACCCATCCACGTCGCCTTTAACAATAACATTAAGTTGTTGGAAATTACCTATTGCTATGCGTCGTCCAATATCATCAAGTGTAAGCATTTTTTGCGTTCTGAGAGATTGCTCTCGCTGTAATTGTTCGCGTCTCGCTGTAATGCTCCTTGCTTCTTGATCGCTTTCCATCACATTAAAGGTGTCCCCAGCCTGTGGTGCACCATTTAGCCCTAATACTAAGGCTGGTTCTGATGGTCCTGCTTTGGTTATACTTTGATTCCGTTCATTAAACATAGCTTTCACTCGACCATAGGCGGTACCAGCTATAAGTATATCTCCTTGTGATAGAGTTCCGTTTTCTACCAATACAGTTGCTACATAACCACGTCCTTTATCAAGAGATGATTCAACTACTGTACCTGTAGCTCTTCTGTTTGGATTTGCTTTCAAGTCCAACAAATCAGCTTCAAGTAATACTTTTTCAAGTAATTCTTTAATACCGATTCCTTTTTTTGCTGATATTTCTTGCGACTGATATTTGCCACCCCAATCTTCTACGAGATAGTTCATTTCAGCCAATTTTTCTTTAATCTTTTCAGGGTTTGCAGTAGATTTGTCCACTTTATTTATTGCAAACACCATAGGTACGCCTGCTGCTGCAGCATGGTTTATAGCTTCAACTGTTTGAGGCATCACATTATCATCTGCGGCTACTATAATAATAGCTACGTCAGTGGCTTTAGCTCCACGAGCTCTCATGGCAGTAAATGCCTCATGACCAGGAGTGTCCAAGAATGTTATTCTGCGTCCATCTGGTAATTTCACATTGTATGCACCTATGTGTTGAGTAATTCCTCCTGCCTCTCCACCAATTACATTAGTATTTCTAATGCTGTCAAGCAAAGATGTTTTACCGTGGTCAACGTGTCCCATTACAGTAACGATTGGTGGTCTTGGTGACAAGTCTTCAGGATTATCCTCTTCCTCTGCTATTGCCTCTACTACGTCAGCACTTACAAATTTAGTTTTAAATCCAAATTCTTCTGCTACGATATTAATAGTTTCAGCATCTAAGCGTTGGTTTATTGCAACCATAACTCCGATATTCATACATGTTGCAATTACACTTGTGACATGGACGTCCATCATGTTTGCTAAGTCATTAGCAGTTACAAACTCGGTTAGCTGCAATATTCTGCTCTCACGCTCCTGTTGTTTTAGCTCGGCTTGGTGCCTCTGAGAAACCGCTTCACGCTTCTCTCTTCTAAATTTTGCACCACCTGTCCTCCGACCTTTTTTCTCTGTCAGTCGTGCTAATGTCTCCTTAATCTGCTTTTGAACCTCCTCTTCGCTTACTTCTGCTTTTACAGGCTTTCTCAAGATTTTTTTACCGCGAGGAGCGCGGTTATCGTTAGCGGGAGCTTTGTCAACTTCTACTCGGCTCTTATCTATTCTTCTTCTCTTTTTTCTTTTACTATCGTCGCCAACGGGCTCTTGATCAGCGGTAGTCTTCTTTTTCTCTTCGATTGATTCTTTTTTCAGAATCTTAACCGTTTCCTCTTTGACTTTCTTTTGATTTTGATCTTTATCGCGCTCAATACGTTCTTTTCTACGTTGAGCTCTTGACTTACGTGCAGGGCGAGTTTTTTCATTTATCGCGTCCAAGTCTATTGAGCCTTTAACTACAAGTTTATTTTCTATTACATTTGTATTTAGTCTAAACGGCTCATTTGATTCACTATCTTGGGGTTTTGCTTCGGATTCGGTCGAATCCAACTCAGAGCTTGCTAATTCTATTTTCTCTGATTTAGCATCACTTTTTTTAGGTGCTTTAGGTTGCTCTGATGCATTCATCTTCTCTTTTTTCTTTGCTTTTGAAGTTTCTATATCTTCTCTTTTTTCTTTAGCAACAGGGATATCATTCTTGCTTTTTATCTCTTCCTTAGGTTTGATTTCAATGATTTCTTCTGTTTCTTTTTTATCTGGCTCGGAAATTTTAGTTTCTTTTACTTCTTCGATAATGGGTTTTTCTTCTGCAGTGATAGTCTTTTCGGGAGCTGCTTGTATTGCTGTTGGAGTTATGTCTTCTTCAACTACTGCTGATGCTACTTTTTCTTCTTTTGCTACTACTGTGGGTTCCACTTGAGGAGCTTTTATAGCATCTAAAGGCTTTTCTTTTTTGAGGATCACCTCCTTTTTAGCTTCGGGCTTTTCTATCTTATTTAGGTCTATGCTACCAATAACATTGATTTTGACCTTGTGAGCATCTAAAGCCTCTGTTTTAGGATGTTCCTTTTTAGCTTCAGAATTGTCATTATCTATCAATTCATATCCTTCGATAGCAATAGTTTCTTTTTTGCCATCCTTGCGATGCATTTTGTCGATAAATTCCTCAGCTTCTTTTTTAATCTTTTTGTCTTTGCTAAACTCGGCGATTAATAATTGATACTGTTCATTACTAATTTTTGTATTAGGGTTGCTCTCAACAGTAATACCTTTCTTGTGTAAAAATTCAACTAAATTATTGATTCCTACATTCAAATTTTTTGCTACTTTACTTAATCTTTGAGTCATATTCTTGACTTTATCCTTTCTTTAATATTATTGTTAATGAACAGTATATATATAATAAGTGGCCTTGTTGCTTATTTTAGCTCTTCGTCTTCATCTTCAGATATATTATCTTCTTCTAAGATGTCATCTTTTAATATGTTTTCTTCTAAGATCTCATCATCTAAGATATCTTCTTCGTCCTCGTCATTGTTGGGATTATAAGAATCATTTTCAAAGTCTCCATTACCACTAAATTCTGCACGAAGTATGCCTAATACGTGGTCAACTGTAATTTCTTCGAGATCGGCCTCTTTAATAATTTTTTCACGAGATAGTGCTAATACATTTTTTGCAGTGGAGCATCCTATACGTTTTAATTGATCAATTATCCATCCATCAATTTCATCACGGAACTCATCTAAATAAATGTCCTCCTCGTCAAAGTTGTCTATTTCTCTAAATACTTCAATGTTAAAACCAGTCAGTAACGATGCTAATTTGATGTTTGCACCACCTTTACCAATAGCAAGTGACACTTCATCAGGATATAAAAACACATCTGCTCTGCGGTCTTCCTCTCTAATCACAATAGAGTTTATCTTGGCGGGGCTTAGAGCACGTTGGATATATAAGTTTAGATTGTTAGTATAATTTATAACATCTATATTCTCGTTGCGCAATTCACGTACAATACTGTGAATCCTAAAACCCTTCATCCCCACACAAGCACCTACGGGGTCTATTCTGTCATCATATGCTTCAACTGCCACTTTGGCTCTTTCCCCTGGAATTCGAGCTATTCCTTTTATTGTGATAAGCCCATCGTTAATCTCTGGAATTTCCAATTCAAACAATCTCTCTAAAAAGACTGGCGATGTACGTGATAGGATTATTTTTGGATTGTTATTTACATTTTCAACTCTTGCTACAATTGCGCGAACATGTTCTCCTTTGCGGAAGAAGTCACTTGGTATTTGTTCGCTTTTGGGCAATATAAGTTCATTGTGGTCATCATCAAGAAGCAGTAATTCTTTTTTCCATATTTGATATACCTCACCAGTAACTATTTCTCCAACTCGTTCCTTATATTTGCTGTAAAGATTATCTTTTTCAAGTTCAAGAATCTTTGATGCTAACGTTTGACGTAGGTTAAGAATTGTCCTTCTTCCAAAATCAATAAGGTGTAGCTCATCTGTGACCTCCTCGCCAACTTCAAAGTCTTTATCGATTTTTTGTGCGTCGCTTAGTCTTATTTCCATATTGGGATTTTCGAGCTCACTGTCCTCCACAACAATTCTGTTGCGCCATATCTCTAAGTCGCCCTTGTCTGGATTAATAATGATATCGAAATTTTCATCTGTCCCCATTGTTTTGGCTATAACGTTTCTGAAAGATTCTTCAAGCACACTAATCATAGTAGCTTTGTCGATATTTTTCAGTTCGTTGAACTCAGAAAACGTATCTATCAGGCTGATTGATTCTTTTTTCTTGCCCATCTTTTTTTAAAATATGATTTTATATTTTGTATATTTTATTTCTTCGTAATCGTAAGAGTGCACTTCTTTTATTTCTACTTTTCTTTTTGCTCCTTCATGTTTTACCATTTTAGCAATTTCAATAGAAAATCCATCGTTATCGGCGGTTGTGAGAACTCCGCTTTGTTTCATTCCATTTTTTGTTAGCACTTCTACTTCTTTGCCTATATGCTTTTTGTATTGGCGTTTTATTTTGAATGGTGATGTGAGTCCTGATGATCCAACGGTTAGCTCAAAATCCTCTATCTCACGATCTAATTTTGACTCTATGTATCTGCTCAAGCTAATACATCTATCTAAATCAACTCCTTCATCATTGTCTATTTCTACAGAAATGATATTTCCAGGCGTGATAGTGATATCCACTAAATAGTATATTGAGTCTTTGAGAAACTCTTCGGCATAAGTTACTATTTCTTTCTTTTCAATCATTAGGTTGTAAAAATAGATAGATGAAATGAACAAAAAAGGAGCATTTTTTGTGCTCCCCTCTTTTTTTTCTGATGCAAAGATACTATATTCTAATATATTGGCAAAATATTTGTGTTATTTTATTCGCTGGTCAACTTTTTGCTATATAACTCTATTCCTCGTTCAAAAAGTTCAATGGCTTCCTCGAGTGTTCCATAAAATTCTCCTCCAGATGCATTGAGATGTCCACCTCCATTAAAGAAATCTTTGGCAAACTCATTCGCAGGGAATGTTCCTTGAGAGCGAAACGATATTTTGGTTAGCTCTTTGTCTTCTCTAATAAATACTGAGAATATAATATCTTTGATTCCTAAAGGATAATTTACAAATCCTTCTGTATCTCCTTTGCTAAATTCAAATTGTTCTTGATCTTCTTTTGAAAGCCATAGTAATGCTGAGTTAAGCTCTGGATATATCTTCATTCTTTGGGATAGCGTAAAGCCTAATAATCTAAATCGAGACTCACTTAGGTTATTGAAAACCAATGAATATATTTTGTCTTTATCTATTCCATTTCGAAGTAGTATGCTGATGATTTCATAAATCTCGGGATTGTTTGAATTGAATGTAAATCCTCCTGTATCTGTCATCATTCCAGTATATAGACATTCAGATATTTTTTTATCAATCATGTCGATTTTGCCTGCTTGATGCAAGAATCTAAAAACTAACTCGCATGTTGAAGATATTTTGGGAAATGATATAATAATGTCAAAAATTTCTCCTGGTTCTAAGTGATGATCTATTAAGATTTTCTTAGCTTTTGCTTTCTCTAAAAGAGACGACATTGCGCCTATTCTTTTTGGAACATTGTAGTCGAGGCTAAAAATCAAATCGGATTTATTAAATATTGTTTGAGCTGCTGGGGGGTTATACTCATAAATCAATATATCTTCGGCTCCATTCATCCATTTTAAAAAATAAGGAAATGAATTAGGCACAATAATTTTCACGTCTTTCCCCATTTTCTTCAAAAAATGGTATAATCCTAATGAAGATCCCATTGCATCACCATCTGGTGAAAGGTGCGTGGTGATAAGTATTTGTTTGCTATTCTCAATAAGCTCGAATGCGCTCTTAATTAATTTGTCGTTAATTATTGGTGTGATCAATTCGTAAGTATTCATTTACTATTTTGTTTGAATGACAAATGTACTATATTTTTATGAAGAAAGCTCCATCTTTGCTCACATCGTGTAAGCCGATTCCTAAATTATCGCATTCTCTTTTCCATCTATTCCTCGTCTTTTGAGATACTGAACTGTCGATTATTAGTTGATTGAATGTGAAGATCTGTTGTAGTTTGTGTATAGAAAATGTATTGTCGTATGACAACACCAGAATATCAAGTTCAATTCTTTCTTTTACTTTGAGATTGTCTGTTTTGTTCTGAGTAAGTGATAATATTTTTTTATTGTGATGTGATATATATCCATTATCGGGCACATTGAAATATACTCTTTTGTTATCTATAAATAGTGCAATGTCTCTTTTGTTAGGTGTATTGAATATTATCAAATGATCATTATTCTTAGAGAATTTAGGAACGATAATCAATAGTGATAGAAGGAGCAAACAGCTGCTTGATGCTATTATGCTTTTTGGAGATTTGTTTTTTATGAATTTTACTCCAAAATATATCATAGACATCAAGGTAATTGTTTGTAATGATGACAAATACAAATCACTGATTTGCGAATAGGGCAGTGTTTCTATTTTATATACTACTTTTAGTGTCAGCTCAATTATGAAATTGAGGAATGTTTTGCATATCGAGAAGATGTGAATGAAAAGAGCTCCTCCTTCTGCCATAATCATTGTAATTGTAGCTAATCCTATACTCGTGTATATTATTAACCCAATCATTGGGACTATTATCATGTTGGCTATGAAAAAATACGTGGGGAAGGTTCCAAAGTAATAGAGTGCAATTGGAAATACGCCCATCTGAGCAGCTAAAGATACTGTGAAGATGCTCCATAAATATTGTGGTATTTTTCTTTTTGGCTTCAAAATACCATTTATGGCTGGATTGAAATAGACTATCGATAGTACTGCTATAAAACTCATCTGAAACCCTACATCGAAGAACTGAAGGGGGTTTATAATTAAAATTAGGAATGCCGCAGCTGCTACTGTATTATATGTGTAAACTTTCTTGTCTAACATTACGCTAATGCATATAATCGATAGCATAATGGCTGCTCTTATTACCGATGGTGACAAACCAGTGAGTAGTGCATAACACCACAGTGCTGCCACAATTAGTATTTGCTTAACTACAATTTGCCTTCTGTTCCTTCCCAAAAAGGACAATAAAAGAGCTAATACAGCATAAATAATGCCTACATGCAAACCGCTTACCGCTAAAACATGCGAAGTGCCAGATGCTCTGAATGCCTCTTTTACGTCATTGCTTAGTTCGTCTTTGTGCCCCAATATCAAAGCAGATATAAATGAGTATGCATCATGGTTGAGTTCAAACTTTTTGAAAATATCTAACGCCTCTAATCGTGAATGTAGAGATATAGTGCGTAGAGTTTTGTTATGCTCTCCTGTTTTTTGCCAATCATTTGCAGATATATATGTACTCCCCGCAAAACCTTTGTTTGCCATGAATTTTTCAAAATTGAAATCATCTGGATTTCCAAAATTCTTGAAGGGCTCTATTTTAGAATAAAACACAATCTCGTCTCCAGGTTTCAAAGATTGGGCGTTATGGTCTTTTTGCAGGTACACCACAATCTTTTTCTTTATCGGATGAGTTGTGTATATGTTACAGGCAATTGATTTTGGCTTTTCCTGTGGAATGTCAGACACTGATCCGATATAGTTGCTGGAGGCATTTTCAAAATCGAATTTTGAAATGTTTAATCTATGCTGTAAACTAAATGTGCTTATAGCAAAGATAATAAGATGCAAGCCCAGGCCAAAGACCCATCTCAATGAGTAGTTTTTTTGTTGGCTAATAAAAATCGAGTGCAAAATCAAGCAGATACCAACTGCTGCAACAACCTTTGGATAGCAATTATTAAAACAATAGGTTGATGAAATGATGGCCAAAAATACGGGTATCAGAAGTTTGGCAAATGGAGCTCTTGAGAAAATATCTCTCACAAATATTGAAAAATGCTTATGAGTTTTTTAGTGAATAGTTATAAGTTTTTCAACTCTTTAATCGTTTGTATTGGGTTGTCTGATGCAAACACGAAATTGCCTGCCACCAAAACATCAGCACCAGCATCAATTAATTGTTTGCCAGTGTGTAGGTTTACACCTCCATCCACTTCGATTAGGGCATTAGAGTTTTTCTTAATAATTAGATCCTTAAGCTTTCTTACTTTATCTACAGAGTGCTCTATAAACTTTTGTCCACCAAATCCTGGATTTACGGACATGATTAATACCATATCCAAATCCCCAATTATATCCTCTAATAGCATTACAGGGGTATGAGGATTTAGTGTCACTGCAGCTTTCATGCCATGGTTCTTGATTTCGTTAACAACTCTATGCAGATGAGTACATGCTTCATAATGCACATTCATAGAGTATGCGCCAGAGGCAGCAATCTCGGGTATGAATTTTTCTGGCTCTACTATCATCAAGTGCACATCCAATGGTTTAGATGTTTTTTCCTTTAGCCTATTTATTATTGGGAAACCAAATGAAATGTTGGGCACAAAAACTCCATCCATAATATCAAGATGTAGCCAGTCAGCTTCGCTTTGGTTTAGCATATCTAAGTCGCGTTCAAGATTTAGGAAGTCAGCCGAAAGTAATGATGGTGCAATAAGATGTTTCATATTATTTGTATTTAATAAATATCAAAGTTAATATTTTATTTCTTTATTCAAGTTCTTCATGTACCATTTCTTATCCTTTTTGTCTTTCAGATACCAACGTG
>CAZNRT010000094.1:0-11377 GCA_964575445.1 uncultured Proteiniphilum sp.
GGTTGTAGAGAGTTTGTAGTATTGGAGATGGTATGTTCAACGTAACGGTTAGTTCTACTATAGGTTGGCAGTATGATACAATTTGTGACAATAGCTTGGATGTACTTTTTGTAAATGATAAAGGTTTGACCATCTTGTGGTCAAACCTTTAAATATTACCTTTACATTACTGTTGCTGCCTTACTTCTTTTCCGCTGGTTTGCTTAAATAAAAATCTTTTGTGCTTGTTGGAGTATCACTTTCACTGTTAAAGAAGTAGAATTTAATTTTTTGTCTTTCTTCTTTTGATTCTGACATTATTACGTTTCTGATATACTTCATATCCACAGCAATGAGGTTTGAAAAATCTTTATCGCTTGTACCCGTTGCCTCTCCAATTAGATTAAGGCGAACATCTATTTCCACTGTTTCAGGTCTTTCTTTGTAGCTGTCTCTTATATAGAATGAAAGCTCTGGTTTCTGTCCTTCTTTTGCTTTGAAATAATATGCCAATAACCAATAATCGTCAATATACGTGCCATATTCATAAGCATAATATAGCTCTAAATTAGTGAGCTTGCTTCCGCGCTCTTCTGGGGTAACTTGTGTTGGTGTGAGATGTGTTTTCTTTACTTCATCTCCTTGATCGCTTACCACCACGTTGTAGATGTTTGAACCAGTGCTGCCTAATGGAGTGTATCCGTTGTCTTCGTGCCAGCTATAGGCAAGAACTTGGAATGTTCTGGGTTCCATTAATCTAATTTTGTCTGAAGTTATTGGTCGTCCAGTAAGGGTTTTGCCATAAATGATTGATTCTTTGCTGTCGATATATACAATTGATACTTCATTGAATTGTTGTCCACTCCCTTTCAAGCATGATGTTAGTGCGAGCCCAAAAGTGATTACACTTAAAAATAAAAATAATTTTTTCATATTTGTTGTTGTTTATAAATTATTAAAAATCGAATCTAATACCCGCATTCACGTCGAGCATAATTTTTTTATCTGAATATATTGTATTGTATTTATAGTTGTTTTTGTCAATATTTTTAGCTTCAAAATAATATGCGCCACCAATTTTCGCATAAACATTAAATCCACCATATATGGGATAACTTGCTCCAAAGCCTGCATTAATTGAGTATTGAGGGCTTTTGATATTTATTATGTCGTATATATATTCTTTTGAAGTACTATTGTGGGCATCAGTCAATCCTTGATCAATGCCTTGATATCTTCCATATTTTCCATAAATATCTTTTTCTATCATTCCACCTATTGAGGAAAACAGGCTGACCTTACCTAATTCGATAAAGTTAAAGTTGATATTTAGTGGGATTCCTAAATAATGTAGATGCTGAGACTCTTGGTTTATATATCCAATGTTGCTGTTTTTTGATTTTGAATATAGATATGTGTATGAAATGCCTGTTTCTATTGACACTCTGTCTATTATTTTTTTTGAAAAAGTGATTCCAACACCGATAGGTTGCGAATGAATCATTTCAGCATCATTTTTGGATACCGCTTTGTTCATGAACATCGCAGTTGGCTTGCCATCAGTGTTAGAATATACTAAGTCATTTGTTTTGTCAGATATCTCGCTGGTTGCGCTCCTAAGCGTCATTGGGCTGTTGGCTACATGTTGTGATGATGTCAACCCGCCTTTAGCGTTAAGAGCCAATCTAAGTGGTTTGTAATCATTCTTGTGTATTAAATGCTTGTTGTCAAAGATGTCAGTGTTATTAGCTTCTTGCAATTCCTTGATTAATCGATCAATCTCTTCTTGACTTAATTTTTGATTTTCTTTTTCGGAAGCTTTTTGTTCTTCATCAATTATTAGTGCATAATCACTTGGGCTATTATTGACTTCAGTTATTATTTCTGATTCTTCTGAATCTGCTATTGCTGCATTGCCTGAATTTTGTTTTAATTGTTTCGTGCGAGTGGATTTGTGTACCGCAATATGGTTATCTGTCTTTCCTTTTGATAAGTCAGGTCTTTTTTGAATAATATCTTTATCTGGAGTTACATTGGGGGTCTCCACAACCTTTAGTTCTACATTATTTATTTGTTTTGGTGAATTAATAAATAGTGTCCCCGTTATTAGGATAACTGCAATCGCTGCAGCAGAGCCAATATACCAATTTTTTCGAATTATCGACAATCGTTTTCCAATGTTGAGAGATTGTTCAATTTTCTCCCAGCCATCAATAGGAACATCTGGCTCGAAGCTGTCGAACATTGTTTTCAATTGCTCTTTATATATGTTTTCTTTATTGTTCATATAGTTATAAATACTCTCTTTTTAATTTGGAATGTATTCTTTTTTGTAGAAACTCTTTAGCTCTAAAAAACTGAGATCTTGAAGCTCCTTCTGATATCCCTAATTTTGCAGCTATCTCTTTGTGTGGCATATCTTCAAATATTATTAAGTTGAAGACTGTTCTATAACCATCGGGCATCTCCTGAATAATTTTTAAAATTTCATCACGAGAGATGTCTCCAATATCAAGAATGTCATCTTCGATTTCTTCAGTAAATTCTTGTTCGTCTTTTCCATAATCATTATATATGGATAGTTTTTTTTGTTCTTGTCGATAATATTCGAGTGATATATTTACAAATATTCTATGAAGCCATCCCTCAAAAGAACCCATTTCTTTAAAAGTACCAATCTTCTGGAATACATGTAAGAATCCGTCATGTAGCAAATCCTTTGCGGTCTCATAATTCTTGCTATATCGCAGACATACAGCCATCATTTTAGATGCGTAGCGTTCGTATAATGCTTTTTGGGCATTACGGTCACCTTTCTTACATGCTGTTACTAACTGCGAATCATTCATGCCTCAAGCTTTCATTATAATAGATGATAAAATGGATAAAACGTTGCGTATCCATTTGTTTGTTTATAGTTAATTAACCACGTTGTCCTTAACATAATTGCGAAAAATCTATTTTCAATACTGTTAGAATAATGGGCAAAGATAGAGCTTTTGCTTTTATACTCCGAGATAAGAATTGCAAAATCATGGTTATTATATGTTTTGTGCAGTTCAAATGAAGTTGTTTCAATCATTTTAGGTTTATGAATCCATCCAAACAAACTTGTTTCGATCACTTTCATACTTCGGAAACCATTCAAACAAACTTGTTTCGATGACTTTAGTACTTCGAAAACCATTCAAACAAACTTGTGTAGATTCGCAAAATTTTAAATCGTCTCGTACTATGATTCTATAAACCTTTATACAGGGGTATGGTAATTCAAAAAAAGAATATGTAATGAGTTGTAATGTAATGCTTTTTTCTTAATTTTGTTCAATAATCAATTAATACACAAATTATGAAAGATTTCTTCAAAATGATGTTTGCCTCCGCTCTTGGCTTTATTATTGCGAGTTTTATTTTTTCTTTTATTCTGATAGTGATTCTATTTGGGTTGATAGGCTCTGTTTCTGAGACTATTGGGAAACAGTCATCCTTTATGTTGCAACCTAATTCAGTATTACATTTGAAATTAGATGGAGTAATTGAAGAGAGGGTAGCCGATAGTGATCCTTTGTCAGAGTTGATAGGAAATGTGGCTACTCCAATGGGTTTAAATGATATTGTTGGAGCTATAAGAAAAGCAAAGAATAATGATAATATTAAAGGTATTTATATTGATTCTCGAATGATATCGGCATCAGTTGCCACTTTGTCCGAAATAAGAAATGAGCTGGAAAGCTTTAAAGAAGAGTCTGGAAAGTTTATAGTGGCTTATGCGGATAATTATTTGCAAAGTGGCTATTACGTATCATCTGTAGCTGATAAAATAGCGATCAATCCTCAAGGTGCACTTGATTTGCATGGGCTATCATCAACTCCGCTATTTTATAAAGATGCCTTAGATAAATTGGGGGTTAAGATGGAGTTGTTCAAGGTAGGAACTTATAAATCATACGCCGAACAGTTTACTCAAACAGAAATGAGTGATGCCAATAGAGAGCAAGTTAGCTCATTTTTGAATGACATATGGAGATTCATGAAACAGGACATAGCATATTCTCGTAATATGAACACTGAGGATGTTGATGCTATCGCAAATGAGTTTCCGATGTTTAGTAAAGTTGATTATTTGATGTCAAAAAGCTTAGTGGATACGGTGTTATATGAGGGTGAAATGAAAGATTATCTTCGCGAACTCATCGGTGTTTCTAAAGATGCCAAAATTCCATCGGCAACCGTTGCAGATATGAAGTCAGTTAAGTCCAAAGACATTAAAAAATCATCAAACTCAGTTGCGCTTTTGTATGCAGTGGGTGGCATCACTTCTGGTAATGGCTCTAATGGTATTCAAGACAAATATTTGATCAATCAGATAGATAAGCTAAGAAAGGACAAGGATATTAAAGCAGTGGTTTTGCGAGTTAATTCAGGTGGAGGTAGTGCTTATGCTTCGGAGCAAATTTGGAAAGCCATTAAAGATTTGAAAGAGGAAAAGCCTGTTGTCGTTTCGATGGGTGATATGGCTGCCTCTGGAGGTTATTATATATCATGCATTGCCGATAAAATTGTAGCAAGCCCTACCACTATTACTGGCTCTATTGGTATATTTGGATTGTTTCCCAATGTGTCGGGTACTCTCAATAAGTTGGGTATTTCGTCTGATGTTGTAAAAACTAATGAATTATCTGATTTCGGCAATATTTCACGTGGATTTAATTCTAAAGAATCTGAACTCCTACAGTCGTATATAAATAATGGGTACGATTTGTTCCTTACAAGATGTGCCGATGGACGTGGTATGCCAAAAGATATTTTGGCAAAATATGCTGAAGGTAGAGTTTGGACTGGAAACCAAGCTAAGGAAATTGGCTTGGTGGACGAATTGGGTGGAGTAGAAGATGCAATAAAGATTGCCGCAGAGTTGGCAAATTTGGGTAAGAGCTATGCGGTGTATGAATATCCAAAAATGAAGAATAAAATAGAGGAGTTGCTAAGCAAAAGCAAAGAGGAGCTTGTGACTAAGGCTGCCAAAGAGTGGCTTGGCGATAATATGGATTTGTTCATGATGCTTAAAGATTCTAAAGAGCAGGATTTTATGCAAGCACGTATCCCCTATGATTTGAATATAAGATAGGACTACTTTTTCGGGTTATGAATATTTTAAACTCTAAGATTAGATTTTTATTATTACCATTTTCATGGTTATATGGAATTGTTGTAAGTATTCGTAATTGGCTCTATGACTCTAAGATATTTAAACAAAAGAAATTTGATGTTCCAGTAATATGTGTAGGTAATATCACGGTGGGCGGAACAGGCAAAACACCACATATTGAATATCTGATAGAGTTATTGTCATCCGAATATAAAGTGGGTGTGCTAAGTAGAGGATACAAGCGCAAGAGCAAGGGTTTTAAGGAGGTACATGTCCACTCAAAACCAGAAGAGGTAGGGGATGAACCCCTTCAGATTAAACAAAAGTTTCCTGAAGCATTCGTATATGTTGACAAAGATCGTCGAGCAGCTATCGATAAAATTCTTTCCAGCAATGAAAACCGTCCTGATTTGATATTGCTTGATGATGGATATCAACATAGGCGTGTGACCCCATCATTATCCATCTTGCTGGTGGATAGTCATAGACCTATTCATGAAGACTATTTGTTGCCAGTAGGAAGATTGCGGGAGCCATTCAGTGGACGATATCGGGCTTCTATTGTAATCTACACAAAGTGCAAAATAGATGCTACTCCGTTAGATCTTAGAATACAAGAATCAAATATTGATTTGTATCCATTTCAAAAGCTCTATTTCACAACATTCGAATATGGTAGTCTTAAATCTCTAATTCCGAATGTTGGTAATAGCCTGAGCGTGATTCCTAAAAATATACTTTTAGTAACAGGTATTGCATCACCACAACCACTTATTGATTATATTTCTGAAGAAATAAATAGTCTTCATCTATTATCATATCCAGATCATCACTTCTTCAATAATGAAGATATAGCTGAGATAGTTAATAAATTCAAGAGTATTGATGTAGATGAGGACGATAAAATAATTGTTACAACAGAAAAAGATGCCACTCGTCTTCGCTCTATGCAGTTTGAAGATGAAAGTATAAAGCGAAGGATTTTTTATATCCCCATAAATGTTGTATTTTTAAAAAATCAAGATAAAGATTCATTTAATAAAAAAATTTTCAAACATGTTAGAAACTATCAAACAAACGGCTGATTATTTAAAAGGTAGAATTGGTGATGTTCCCAATGTTGCTATCATTCTGGGTACTGGATTAGGAGAGTTAGCTCATGAAATCAAGGATAAAACAGAGATACCATATACCGAAATTCCCAACTTCCCTGTTTCAACTGTTGAAGGACACAGTGGTAAGTTAATTATTGGTTCCTTAGGTAGTAAAAGGGTATTGGCTATGCAAGGTCGCTTTCATTATTATGAAGGATACAATATGAAACAGGTTACATTCCCAGTACGAGTGTTTAAGGCACTCGGTGTAGAATACTTATTTGTGTCAAATGCCGCTGGTGGGATGAATTCTTCTTTTGATGTTGGCGATATTATGTTGATTGAAGATCACATTAATCTATTCCCCGAGCATCCTCTACATGGCAAGAATCATGAAGAACTTGGCACTCGTTTCCCTGATATGAGTGAGGCATACAATAAGGAATTGAGACTGATGGCAATGGATATTGCAAAAGAAAAGAATATTAAACTTCAACATGGTGTATATATTGGTCTCACAGGACCTACTTTTGAAACTCCCGCAGAGTACAATTGGCTACGTATCATTGGTGGCGATGCGGTAGGTATGTCAACTGTTCCAGAAGTGATTGTGGCTAATCACGCCAAAATGAAAGTTCTCGCCTTCTCTATTATAACCGATTTGGGCGTTATTGGCAAAATAGTTGAAGTATCTCATGAAGAGGTACAGGTGGCAGCTAAGGTGGCGCAGCCAAAAATGGCTGAAATTATGCGCACCATAGTTGAACGCATATAATTCGATAATAATTTTTAGTTTGATAAACAAGTGAACTCGTTAGTGTGTTTGCTTGTTTATTTTTTTGTATTTAATAATTTAATATACTTTTATGCGCACAGAGATATCAACTTTAGGAGAGTTTGGTCTAATTGATCATCTAACCAAAAATATAAAAATTACACAGTCCACAACAATAAAAGGTGTGGGGGATGATGCAGCAATCATAGATAATTCTAACAAGCAGACTTTAGTTTCAACCGATTTGCTTCTTGAAGGTATTCATTTCGACTTAGTATATACACCGTTAAAACATCTGGGTTATAAAGCAGCGATTGTGAATTTCTCTGATATCTATGCAATGAATGGGGTTCCTCAGCAAATCACTGTTTCTATAGGTGTGTCGAAACGATTTTCGGTTGAAGACTTGGAGGAGTTTTATTCGGGTCTTCTTTTGGCATGCGAAATATATGGTGTTGATTTGATTGGAGGGGATACAACAACCTCCCTAACAGGCTTCACAATTTCTGTAACTTGTATAGGAATTGTTGACGAAGATAAAATAGTAACTCGAAGTGGAGCCAAAGATACAGACTTGATATTTGTGTCTGGTGACTTAGGAGCTGCGTATATGGGGTTGCAACTATTAGAGCGCGAAAAGATTGTGTTCTCAGGGCATCAAGAGCAACAACCCGACTTTGGGGGTAAAGAATATATTTTAGAGCGTCAGTTAAAGCCTGAAGCTCGTAAAGATATTATTAAGATGTTCTCGGAAAAAGATATTAAGCCTACATCAATGATTGATGTTTCTGATGGATTGTCATCTGATATATTACATATTTGCAAGCAAAGTAATGTCGGGTGCAGAATCTATGAGGAGCGTCTCCCAATCGATTTCCAAACGGCTTCTATGGCCGAAACATTCAATATGAATGTATCAACTGTAGCACTCAATGGAGGGGAGGATTATGAGCTACTTTTTACATTGCCACTTTCAATGCACGATCAAGCTTTGCTGATCCCTGGAGTGCATCTCGTTGGGCATATAACGTTAGAGGATGATGGCTGTAAATTAATTACTCGTGATAATAAAGAGATGGAGCTAAGAGCCCAAGGATGGGAACAACTATCAGTTTAATAAAAAAAGCATTTTTCTGACACAAAGTTTTGTAGGTTTAAAAAAAGAAGCTATCTTTGCAATCGCAATTCAGAAATGATATTGCTGAATATACTAAATGTTGGTGCCATAGCTCAGTTGGTAGAGCAAAGGACTGAAAATCCTTGTGTCCCCGGTTCGATTCCTGGTGGCACCACTTTAAACCACTTCTTCTGAAGTGGTTTTTTTGTATCTATACATTCGATACACTTCTATTATATTACGTTAGAAACCAATTAATTTATTAGGAATAAAAATTGATTTATTGTATCTTTCGATTTTACATTATATAATATCATTATATATTTTAAAACCAATTAATTATGGAATATAGAATTGAGAAAGATACTATGGGAGAAGTGAAAGTCCCTGCAAACCGATTTTGGGGAGCACAGACAGAACGGTCTTTAGAAAATTTCAAAATCGGTCCTCAAGCCTCGATGCCCAAACCAATTATTAAAGCATTTTCAATTCTGAAAAAATCAGCTGCCTATGCAAATTATGATTTAGGGGTTCTTCCTGTCGAGAAGCGCGATGCTATTAGTGAGGTTTGTGACGAAATATTGTCTGGCAATCTTGATGACGAATTTCCATTAGTTATTTGGCAAACAGGGTCGGGTACGCAGTCTAACATGAATATTAATGAGGTAATTGCAAATAAGGCTCAATTTAATAAATATGGGAAGTTGGGTGGGGAAATGTTTATTCGCTCAAATGATGATGTAAACAAATCTCAATCATCAAACGATACGTTTCCTACTGCTATGCATATTGCTGCTTATCAGATGCTAATAGAGAAGACTATTCCAGGTATTCGACAATTGCAATTAACATTGCATGACAAGTCTATTGAGTTTAAAGAGGTTGTTAAGATCGGAAGAACACACCTAATGGATGCAACACCCATTACGCTTGGGCAAGAATTGTCGGGGTATTCAGCGCAGTTAGATTATGGTATTAGGGCGATCAATAATTCTCTTGCGCATCTTGGCGAATTGGCATTGGGTGGCACAGCCGTAGGGACAGGATTGAATGCACCAAGAGGATACGATGAGCTTGTAGCAAAATATATTTCTGATTTCACGGGATTGCCATTCGTAACAGCTCCAAATAAGTTTGAGGCATTAGCCTCGCATGATGCTATTGTTGAGAGCCATGGTGCATTGAAGCAGGTTGCGATTTCGTTGCATAAAATTGCTAACGACATCCGTATGCTCGCTTCAGGTCCACGATCGGGGATTGGCGAAATATTTATTCCCGAAAATGAGCCAGGCTCATCAATTATGCCAGGGAAAGTGAATCCTACGCAAAGTGAAGCACTGACAATGGTAGCAGCACAAGTTATCGGTAATGATGTTTCAATTTCTTTTGGAGGTGCCAATGGACATTATGAATTAAACGTGTATAAACCAGTAATGATATACAACTTTTTACAGTCAGCAGAATTAATTGGTGATGCTTGTTTATCGTTTGATATTAATTGTGCTCAAGGCATTGAGCCCAACTATGCCCGAATAAAAGAACTTGTTGACAACTCCCTGATGCTTGTCACCGCCCTCAATACAAAAATTGGATATTATAAGTCTGCAGAAATAGCCCAAACGGCACATAAAAACGGTACAACATTGAGAGAAGAGGCTATACGGTTAGGATACGTCACAGGAGAGCAATTTGATGAATGGGTTAGACCCGACAAAATGGTATAACCGCCATTGTAGAATTAAAATACAAAAAGCCGTCGTTTATAATAATGACGGCTTTTATTTGTTTGCAACTTCGGCTTCTGTCGAAGTGTTATTTCATTTCAAATTCTTCTTTCAGATCTATTTCATTATTGTCTTTATCATAAAAGACATATTGCAGAAATCCTAAATTTTGATTTGGTATTACTTTTAAAGATATACCATATCTTTTTTTCCATTTGCTGCCCAATGAAAAGAACCCTTGTTTTACATATGCTGCTACATACGGATGAATGTGCAGACTGAATTTCTTCACTTTTAACTTAGTTGTCAAATATTCGATTTTACCTTCTAAAGTATCTGTAAATAAAATCGAAGATTTAATGCTTCCTTTACCAAAGCAAGTGGGGCATGTCTCGCTTGTAGCAATTTCCATTTCGGGTCTTACCCGTTGTCTCGTAATTTGCATAAGACCAAATTTGCTAAGAGGCAGGATTTTATGTTTGGCTCTGTCGGAAGATAAAAACTCACCCATCTTGTTGAATAGTTTGTTCCTATGTTCACCCGAACTCATATCTATAAAATCTACTACAATAATGCCTCCCATATCGCGTAGGCGGAGTTGACGAGCAATCTCTTCGGCGGCTGCAATGTTTACTTCAAATGCACTCTCTTCCTGGCCGATTGATTTCTTATTCCTATTTCCGCTATTTACATCAACTACATGAAGTGCTTCGGTATGTTCGATAATGAGATAGGCACCATTTTTGAAGGTGACCGTTTTTCCGAATAGCGATTTTACCTGTTTAGTAACACCAAAGTTATCTAAGATTGGTAGTCCTCCCTTGTATAGTTTTACTACATTTTTTCTATCGGGAGCAATTAGTTCTACGTACTCTGCAACTTGTTTTGCTACACTCTCATCGTTGATGTGAATATGTTCAAACGAGGGATCAAACAGATCTCGCAGCAAGCCAACGGTACGTCCAGTTTCCTCAAATATTAACTGGTTTGGCTTCGCTTTAATAAGATTTTCTGAAGTCTTTTCCCAACGTTTTACTAATGTTTTTAACTCTGCATCCAGTTCTGCTACACGTTTGTCTTTAGCGTTTGTGCGAATTATTACACCAAAATTTTTGGGTTTAATACTTTGCACAAGTTCTCTCAATCGTGCTCGTTCTTCTCTCGATTTAATTTTCTGAGATACTGATACGCGATTCATAAATGGAATTAAGACCATAAACCGTCCTGCGAATGAAATTTCAGCAGTTAAACGTGGTCCTTTTGTTGATATTGGTTCCTTTGCTATCTGAACTAATACCTCCTGTCCTGGTTTGAGAATATCAGAAATTGCTCCCTCTTTTTCAATACCAGGTTGAAGATTCATTTTCTGGATTTGAGGTGCCTTTTTTTTATCAGCAACCATTTTCTGAAAGCTCGAAACAGAGTTAAATTCTACCCCTAAATCTAAATAGTGAAGAAAAGCGTCCTTTTTATGTCCTACATCCACAAATGCAGCATTTAGTGCAGGCATCAACTTTTTGACCCTGCCCAAATAGATGT
>CAZNRT010000095.1:0-11350 GCA_964575445.1 uncultured Proteiniphilum sp.
GATTGATTAGTATATATGCAAAAACAATTGCCGACACAGCACCCGAGGCACCCAAACTTCGGTAGTACGAGTTCTGCTTTTGTTTGCTATAAGTGGGGAGAATCGATACTAAAAGTGAAGATATATATAATAGCGCAAAGCTAATTGCGCCAATGTCGTTGCCAAGAGTGGTCTTGAAAATACTCTCTACGGTAGTCCCAAATAAATAAAAAGTAAACATATTGAAGATTAGATGTGTCCAGTCGGCGTGTAAAAGACCGTAGCTGAAAAGTCTATACCATTGACCATGTGAAACTGCTGGAGGATAAAAGATTAATCTATTCATCAAGTTTACATCTCTAAAAGCCATTATGGAGGTAATGCTCGTGATTGCAATAATTAATATGGTTATCATATGTTGTATTCTTTTTTAATTTTAGTAGTGTATAGAACAAAGTTATAAACTTTTATCTCTATATTTTCATAAAAATGAAAATTGTTGATTAGAACATCTTGTTCTGCTTATGTGCAAACGGTATTCGAATGGTATTCAAATTGTGTGTATAATCAGGGATTAGTTCTTGGATTTTGGTGAAAGAAAAAAGGTTAGGCGTTATTGACTATAACGACCTAACCTCAGTTGGAAATATATAATGGAGTAATACTTATACTCTAATATATTATTTAACTATCTTTCCTCCCATAGGTAGAATTGTCTTGCCAGCCAAATCGTTGATAATAATTCCTGCCATCATATACCATGCTGCAAAAGCACATATGATGAGGTCGATAGCTGCAAGTGCCTTAAGCTCGGGGAAATAAAAATGTTCTAATACTAATAGTATAAAGCCAATTAATAATGTTGCGAAGGTAAAAGACATCGCTTTGTGTACACGTAGTGATGCTGCAAACATGATTGCTGTGTAGAGAGTCCAGCCAAGCAGATAGAATCCTAAATCACTTGTGCTTGATGGGTAAATGCCATAATGATTGAATAATTTGATAATACTCAGTCCAATCCAAAAAGCACCATAAGATACAAACGCACTGTATCCAAAGTTGTTTCCCATTTTTTGTTCTTGAAAACCAGCTATCATTTGAGCTAATCCGCCAAATATTATACCCATTGCTAATACAGGACCCCACTCAAGGAGCCCAAGATTGTGAATTTGAAGCAATAGAGTAGTCATTCCAAAGCCCGCTAATCCTACTACTGCGGGATTTCCATTTTTCATTTGTTTCTATTTTTATTATGTTAATAATTGCGGGTGCAAAAATAATCAATATAATCATCATAAACTCTGAGTTTAGTGGAATTAATTTAATGCTGTTTGAGGCTTCATAAGGAGGGGGTTGTGCACATCAAGATAAATTACTCCCATCGCACTAATTCAATAGTTCGTTAATGTTTTTGTATCTACGTCGCTGCTTTAGTACCATAAAATAATAGTTCTTTGATATGTTTGTGATTTTTCTTCAACGCCTCAATCATACAGTTTTGTTAGCAACGCAAAGCAAAAAAATATGATTAACATTTATTTGCGTTAAGAGATGTGAACGTTTAACATAAAAACCGACCGATTCCATGTTTCGTATTATTATTTTTTGGACAAACGGAATGAAGTGGTACTTTCGTCAAATGACGAAGTGTCCAATTCGATTGGAAAGTAGCGATTATTGGATGATTTTGTGGATAAACAGATTGATTTTACCCAATTATCATTTGAATTTGTTGACAATTTGACCTGATTGTGTTAAAAATAGGGTGAAAATCATGATAAATCGAATCGATTTCATGTTTCGTAATTTTATGAAGACAACAAACGGAACCGTTTGTACTTTTCGTCAAATGATGAAGGTAACAAACGGATCGGTTTATACCTTTCGTCAAATGATGAAGTAAGGAATCGGATCGATTTGTACTCGTCATCATTTGATGAAGACAACAAACGGATCGGTTTGTACTTTTCGTCATTTGATGAAGGTAACAAACGGATCGATTTGTACTTTTCGTCAAATGATGAAGTTAAGAATCCAATTGGATTATACCTTTGCTAAACCTTTAGTAATTGTAATTCGATGACGCCTGTCATTTCGATCTCGCCCTTGGCGGAGAGAAATCTCATGAGATCCTCTCCCGTTTTGACGGGATCAGGATGACAGTCTTGATTATTCACATATTGCCCTACGGTCAGGCTTGTACTTGATACGATTAAGCAGTTAAGCAATTAACCGTTTAGCCAATTAACCGCTCCCAGAGGTCATCAAAAAGCGAAAGGGATTGAAGCTCTGTTTAGAGTTCAATCCCTTTCTATATAAAAAAGAGAGAATGAATTTCAATTCTTTTAATTATCAATGCTGTTGCATCATGTTGTGATACTCCATCAATGTGCACGCACACAAAAGTGCAATATTTAATTAAACTATCAAGCTTAAAGCCATATTTATTATTATTTGCAATCAAAATAAATTAAATAATAGACTTTGTTCAATAATTGGCTCTTTTTTTCGTTAGTTTTGTAGTATTCCAAATTATACCATAGTATGAAATTATTGTTGGACTCAAGACAGCTCATTATATACCTTTTTATTATTGTTGCAATTGTGATTGTTGCAGCTTCTCTATTGTTCTCTCATAAACTTGTGCGAGATCTGGCGCAGGAAGAGCGGAATAAAATTGAGATTTGGGCAGAGGCTACAAGATTAATTGCTTCTGAGAGTGATAATAGTGATGTGAGCCTTATTCTGCATATTTTACAAAGTAATACTACTATACCTGTTGTGCTTCATGATGTGTCGCTTGATACTTATGTAGCAAATAATGTGAAACTACCATCCCAAAATCATGACGCTTTTTTGAAATCTAAGGTTGAGAGCTTTGCAAGCAAGCATGACCCTATTGTATTACACGAATTGAATCAGTATCTCTATTATGATGATTCATATACCCTGAAGCAGTTGTCGATATATCCGTATATTCAACTTTCAGTTATGTTTGTTTTTATTATAATGGCTTTTTTTGCGTTGAGTAGTTCTCTCAAAGCAGAACAAAATAGAGTGTGGATGGGATTATCTAAAGAGACTGCTCATCAATTAGGTACGCCAATATCGTCATTAGTGGCGTGGATTGAGTTGTTAAAATTAAAAGGAGTGGAGCCCGAATTGCTTTCTGAAATTGACAAGGATATGAAGAGGTTAGAGATGATAGCCGAGAGGTTTTCCAAAATCGGATCATCTGCTGATTTAACTCAATCAGATTTACGAGGAGTGGTAAATAATGCTTTGTCTTATATGCATAGACGAATATCTAATAGAGTCGTTTTTGAAACTAAGTTCCCAGATACAGAATTATTGGTTGATACGAATGAGCCTTTGTTTGAGTGGGTTATTGAAAATCTTGTAAAGAATGCAACAGATGCTATGTTGGGGCAAGGCGTTATCATGTTTACGTTATTTGAAAAAGACAATAAAGTCATATTGGATATAAAAGACACTGGCAAGGGCATTGCCAAATCTAAATATAAAAGGATATTCTCGCCAGGATATTCCACCAAAGCAAGAGGATGGGGTTTGGGCTTGTCGCTTGCTAAGCGTATAGTTGAAGATTATCATCAAGGGAGAATATTTGTAAAAGGATCTGAGATAGGGCAAGGAACAACTGTTAGAATAGTTGTTGATAGCTCTAAAGCGCACAGATCTATTTCTAAAATCTAATCCCTATTGACAGTGCAGACCGAATAAATGCCCATGGACTCTTGATATCAGCACTTGCATTGTGGCTATCAACCTTGATATTTTCTGTTTTGACGGGCACAAAATTTCCAATCTCAATACTGCTGAAGCTATCTTCAATGGTCTTGATGATTTCATTTTGTGTCTCTTCAGTCATAATGTATGTGGTGCTTCCTTTTAGGTGACCAGTATTAGAGCCATAGTGAGCACCAATAATAGTCCAATCCAAGGATATATTTTTTCTTTTGCCTAAAAACCATTGAATGCCAATTGCGGCTCCCACACTGTGTGTGTCAAGATAGCCATTCATGTTTATAAACTGTGTCATATCTTCTTCGTCTATAAATTCGATATTATAACTACTTGCGTTATACTTCTCATATTTATAATAGGGGGCTATGTAGAAGCCTTTGCCATAACCTGAAGGGCTAAGATAAAATCGTATCTCTGGAGTAAATGCCATCGAGCTGACTTCAATGTTTAGTATCTCTGGCTCGTTGGTAAACCGTTCGATATGTGGAATTTTGCCATTGGGCATTGTGTTAAAACCAACCACTAAGCTTACTCTTTTTCCGAGTATCCTTTCTCCATAAAAGCCATAGTTGCGTGTTGTTGCGCCTAATAGGTTTGCTTTGATAATAGTCTTTCCGTCTAATAATGCTTGTTCAGAAGGATTCCACGATATTTTACTTGTTTGTGAAGATAAACTTATTGAAATAAATATCAATAAAATAGATACTATCGCTTTGTGCATAAGATTGGGTTTAGTGTATGTTGTTTATTGTAGCTACGTTATTACTCTTTAGAGAACATGCTTCTATACTCTCTGCATTTGCATATTTCTTCAACAACTCTATTGCATAGTTTGTTGTTTCCATAAGTCCCTTTGTGCCAGAATATCCATTTATGATTATCAATATTCTAATAGTGCTTGTTGTTATTTTAGTTCGTTCTTCATCGCTACTTGGTGTGCCAATACCTCCAATATTGTCACGATATACAGGCAGCCCCTCAATATTGAGCTGACCTCTTCCTATTGCTTCAAACCTTTCATTGGCTTCGCCCACTCCCAATAATAAGTCCCCCTCAATTTTGTCAGCATCAAATCCACCGATAGAGTATCCCGACTTTAGCGAAACCAAGTTTATTAAATCAACAAGTGTATCTATTTTGTAAAGAGGTATTCCTTTGATAACTCTTCTGCATAATGCCTCTGCTGATGGTCTATATCTATTTGGTTCTTTACCTAAAGCTTTATAGGCTTGTCGTGTAGCCATTATTGTGGGCAGCTTGTTGATGTCTGACATTTTGTAGCTACTCGAAAACTCTTGTGAAAACTTTTCTATTTCTTTCCATAAATCTGGATGTGAAATACTATTATGTACCCTACATTCTATTGCATTAAAATCAAACTTTGGACAAATATCTAAAATTTCTCTGCCTATTTCTATCGTAACCATTTGTAATTCTGAATTTTGACATCATCACTCTTATAGATGTACCGCATTGAAAACTCAAATATACAATATACCATTTAATTAATAATGAAAATATACAATTTGTATCGAATAAACGAAAATAACTTACAAAAAGTTGTGAAAAACACAAGCAATGACTATATTTGCGTGAGTTTTTGTTATATATGGCTGATGAGAAAATAAAGTTGTTGAATGATCTTGAGTTTCGTGTAAAACAAGTTATGTATTTATGCGATACTTTTAAGAGTGAAAATGTGCGACTTCGGTCTGAATTGGATTCCATAAAGAATCTATTATCAGCAAAAGAAGAGCAACTTGTTCAGTTAAGCAAAAAGTATGATAGCTTGAAGATGGCACGTACAATTACTGCTGCATCAGTGGATGTGGATAGTGCCAAAGAAAAGCTGTCGATGTTGGTGCGAGAAGTTGACAAGTGCATAAATTTGTTGAATATTTAATATGATAAAAAATTTATGCAATGAACGACGATAAATTTTTAATAAACTTGAGGGTTGACGGCCGTACTTTCCCACTTAGAGTAATGCGCTCTGAGGAATGGGCATATAGGAAAGCTGCCAAAATTATAGATGATAAACTTAACCGATATAAAATTGCATTCGGAGATAATCCAGAGTTGTCAACAGTTGATTTTTTAATTATGGCTACTATTCATGCGTTGGGCGAGAGTTATTCTGAACTTGATAAGAATGATACAAAACCGTATGAGAGAGCGATTGGTACGTTGGTTGAGGAATTGAATATTTATCTTAAAAAATAATACTACCTAATTAAAAATAGGTTGCTTTATGTCGCACTTTTGTGTGGATGATTATCTCATTCGCAAAAGTGCTTTTTTATATTATATGATTAATAACAAATAAATTAAAAAGACCATTTTCTGTATTCAAAGATTAGATGCAGAGATATTACAAATTACTAATAAACAAAAGAAAATATGGGAATAGTTATAGGTGTTGTTATTGGTTTACTTATCGGTGCAGTGGTTGCCTGGTATGTGACTGGTAAGATGGCTAATTCGCATGCTCAAAATATTTTGAGTGATGCAGTGAAAGATGCTGATGTTATAAAGAAGAATAAGCTCATAGAAGCAAAAGAGGAAATTCTTACGATGAAAGCTGAAGCTGAAAAGCAGGCAACTCACCGTAATTCAAAGTTGCAGGTCAATGAGAATAGATTGAAACAGCGTGAGATGAATTTGAATCAACGTCAGGATGATTTGAATAAAAAGAATACAGAGCTGGATAATGCACATGCTAATGTTGAAAAACTTCGTGTTAGCTTAGACATATCTCAAGAGGCTTTGGCTCAAAAACAAAAAGATGTTGAAGAGCTATATCAGCAATCAGTCAATAAACTGGAGTCAATTTCTGGCTTGTCTGCTGAGGAAGCAAAAGAACGTTTGATAGAAACAATAAAGGAAGACGCCAAGTCTAATGCACAAACGTATGTGGATGAAATAATAGAGGAAGCAAAGTTTAGCGCAAATAGAGAGGCTAAGAAGATTGTAGTGCAATCTATACAGCGTGTAGCTACTGAAACAGCAATTGAAAACTCAATTACAGTATTTCATATTGACTCTGATGAGGTTAAAGGACGCATTATTGGTCGTGAAGGTAGAAATATCAGGGCTCTTGAGGCTGCCACTGGCGTGGAAATAGTTGTTGATGATACTCCCGAAGCTATTGTACTTTCAGGGTTTGACCCTGTGCGCCGCGAGGTTGCACGTTTGGCACTTCATCAGCTTGTAGCAGACGGTCGTATTCATCCAGCAAGAATTGAGGAGGTTGTTTCAAAAGTTAGAAAGCAAATTGATGATGAAATTATCGAGACTGGCAAACGTACAGTTATCGACTTAGGTATTCACGGTATGCATCCCGAACTGATTCGCCTGATAGGAAAGATGAAATATCGCTCTTCTTACGGTCAAAACCTATTGCAACACTCGCGCGAAACTGCCAATCTGTGCGCTATCATGGCATCTGAATTAGGATTAAATCCTAAAAAAGCTAAGCGTGCTGGGCTGTTGCATGATATTGGCAAAGTACCTGATGATGAGCCAGAATTGCCACACGCATTGTTGGGGATGAAATTGGCTGAGAAGTATAAAGAGAAGGCTGATATCTGTAATGCTATAGGTGCTCACCACGACGAAATGGAGATGACTACTTTGTTAGCTCCTATTGTTCAGGTGTGTGATGCTATATCAGGTGCTCGCCCTGGTGCACGTCACGAAATTGTGGAGGCTTACATGAAGCGACTTAATGATTTGGAGAATCTTGCTTTGTCATATCCTGGAGTAGTAAAAACATATGCTGTGCAGGCAGGTCGTGAATTAAGAGTAATAGTTGGAGCAGATAAACTATCTGATCAAGAAACAGAAGCACTTTCAGCAGATATAGCAAAGAAAATTCAAACCGAAATGACTTATCCAGGACAGGTTAAAATTACTGTTATTAGAGAGACGAGAGCTGTGAGTTATGCAAAATAACTTCAACTCAAGATAATTTGAATTTCAAATATAATATTATGATTTAAGGGTTGAGTTCTTGTGAGCTTAACCCTTTTATATTTACATCCAACAATGAAAGATTTTAGAGATAGTACAATGATAATTACATTCATGTTGTTGTGTTCAGCATTAATACTCCCGTTGATGAATATAAGTGCACAGTTTAATATTGCGGAGCCTATCAAAGATCAGGGAGTAGTTGATAATACTTTAGATAGTATAAACATTGCAATGACTTCACGACCTATTTCAGGTAGTTCGAGAAGAGGTAGCAATCCAGTAATGTTTTTAGTAGGCAATTCTACTATGCGCAACGGAACTAAGGGTGATGGTGCTAATGGTCAGTGGGGATGGGGTTATTTTGCACAACAGTTTTTTGACTCAAATATGATTACAGTTGAAAACCATGCCTTAGGTGGACTTAGTAGTCGAACTTTCTATGAGGGTTTTTGGGATGATGTCAAAGCTGGAGTTAAACCTGGTGATTGGGTTATTGTGCAGCTAGGACACAATGATAATGGACCCTACGATAGTGGCAGGGCTCGTGCATCTATTCCAGGTGTTGGCTTCGATTCGCTCAATGTTACTATTCTTGAAACAGGCATACAGCGCACCGTTTATACTTATGGTGAGTATTTGAGGCGGTTCGTTAAAGAGTCACAAGCCAAAGGGGCTAATGTGGTTTTAATGTCTATTACAATGCGAAACAATTTTGATGAGACAACGGGCAGAGCGGTTAGAAACAATACTCATGCTATTTGGGCTAAGCAAGTAGCTAATGAAACGAGCGTTCCTTTTATTGATATGAATGAGATTGTGGCACGCAGGTATGATGTCTATGGACAAACAAAGACTAAATGTATGTTTTACGGAGACAATATTCATACTAATGCATATGGAGCACAACTCAATGCGATAACATTTGCAGAAGAGATTCGCAACTTTCTTAGTCTTGGGCTGGCTAAGTATCTTAAGCCAGAGCGAGTGCCGTATGATAGCGTCAAAAGAATTGGCAATAATCCAGTAATGTTTACCATTGGCGATTCCACTGTTAAGAATGAAGATTCTGGCGAAGATAGCATGTGGGGGTGGGGTAGTGTTATTCAATCTTATTTTGATGACACACAGATTACGGTTGACAATCATGCACGAGGTGGCAGAAGTTCAAGAACATTCCTCGATGAGGGTTTGTGGGATAATGTTTATGAGGCAATACGACCTGGTGATTATGTTTTAATACAATTTGGTCACAATGATGGGGGACCCATCAATACAGACAAAGCTCGAGGAACATTAAAGGGATCGAGTGACGAGACAAAAATTTTAAAAATGGAAAAGGATGGAAGATATCAGCTTATCTATACTTATGGTTGGTATCTGAGAAAGTACATTATGGATACCAAAGAAAAGGGAGGCATTCCGATTGTTGTAAGCCATGTGCCACGAAACCAAAGAGATAATAAAGGAAAAATTAAGCGTAACAACAATGATTATGGATTGTGGGCAAGGGAGGCTGCCGTACAAGCTGGAGGCTACTTTATTGATTTGAACGAAATATCAGCTGCTAAGTTTGATTTGATGGATATAGATGAAGTGGACTACAATTTCAAAAATGATCATACTCATACATCTCTAAAGGGAGCTCATCTAAATGCAGAGGGTATTGTGAGTGCTATAAGAGAGTTGCCCATTAGTTTGAAGGATTTTCTGCTTTAGGCTATTTCCTTATAATAGCAGTCAAAAAGTAAAAAGACCATTCTCCAATATTAGAGTCTGGTCTTTTTCATTGAAAAGCACATGAAGTTATTTCTTATTTTTTAAAAATCTCTTTTATCTTCCGCCCCCAGAGCTTCTTCCAGAGGTTGAGGTTCTTGAAGAATTGTTGTTTCCTCTCGAGCTGCTTTCATTATTTCTAACATTGCTATTGCCGCTACTTCTTGTATTTGTGGCATCTCCACCAGTTCTCACGCTACTATTATCGTTTCTTGAATTAGAGACTGATGAACTCCTACTACTTGATGATTGTGTGCGAGTAGTAGTGCCAGTCTGACTGTTATTATTTTCTTGTCTTCTTGTAGTAGTTTCCTGATTTGTGGTTCTCGTTGTTTGATTCTGGCGAGTGTTGGCAGGGCTACTTGAGGAGCTTCGGGTAGTGGTCGTTGACTGTCTTGGTTGAGTAGTTGTCTCACGATTGCCAGTTGTAGTCGTTGTTCTCTCTCTATTCACAGTTCCGCTGCTGCCCCGAGTGGCGTTAGTTGTAGATGAGCCTCTTGATGAAGACTCTACTCTGCCACTGTTGTTATTACTGCCTGTCGCACTTTGACCTCTCGAGCTACCGCTTGAGTTTCTCAGATTCTGAGGTTCGTAAACTGATACAGATCTATCAGACACAGTTGTTCTGCCCGAGGTATTATTTCTTTCAAGAGTTCTCACCGTTGCTGATCTACCTGTTGTGCTCTGGTATTCTCTTGAGCTTGGTCCACTATAATAGTTAGTATTGTTATATACGTTCACGTTGTTAATGATAGTGGTTCTATTATATATTGTTGCATAGGTTCCTCTTCCACTATAATGTTTGTGCATGTTATGTTTATACATGTATCTATTTGGCAAGAATGTCCAATAGTTCACTGGGATATGAATGTTTATATTTATACCCATTCTTGGTCCTAATGGAGCCCAACCATAGTATCCACCTCCTGTTCTCCATGACACCCATGCTGGAGCCCATTCAAATCCTGGAATCCACGCCCAACCATAGTAGTCGTCAAAGAACCAGCGTCCGTAGTGAAAAGGAGCCCATCCCCATGAATAGTTTGAAACCCAAGTATTACCATAGTTTGTCATTACCCAATATCCATCTGTTGCATATGGATGAAAATTTCTATTTACTCTTGGTATCCATACATTGCCGTAGGCATTATGTCTGATCCATCTGCCATGTGGTCTTAGCTCGTTGTAGAATACTTGCATGTTTATTCCAGCATCGCCATAGTATTGATCATCGTAATATCCATAATCATATCCATAATCATTCCCATAATTCCCCTGCGAATATGCACCTCCTTGAAGTGCCATGCAGGATGTAGCTAATAGGGCAATGATAGCTATCATAAGGGTATTTCTTAGCGTTTTCATATCTCTATATTTTTTAAAGGGTTCAACTTCTTTTCTTTGTCATTATGACGGAGGGATTAAATTAAGGTTTAATGGTTGGGGATGTTTGATGGCATATAAAATAAAAGGGGTTCAAGATAACCATCCTGAACCCCTTACTAAGTTAATTTGTTATTGATTACTGAAACACTCTATCAATTCCAGAGAATCCCATGAAAGCCATTGCAATAATACCAGCCGTCACCAATGCTATCGGAATACCCTCCATTGATTTTGGCACCTTTGTCAAAGACAATTGCTCGCGGATACCCGAAAAGATAATCAACGCAATAGCAAATCCAATAGATGTGGCAATTGCAAACACCACCGACTGAATTAGTGTAAAGTCCTTTTGGATCACCAATATAGCCACACCCAGAATAGCACAGTTGGTAGTGATAAGTGGAAGAAATACGCCCAGAGCCTGATAAAGTGATGGAGATACTTTCTTCAATACAATCTCAACCATTTGCAC
>CAZNRT010000096.1:0-10832 GCA_964575445.1 uncultured Proteiniphilum sp.
TACTAACAGCGAAGCGTTCCAACATCGCCTTTGGCGAGACAGGCAGCCAAAGGCGAATATCCATTGAATCACCCCTACAGCAATATCTTAATCTCCACTCTTCTATTATTAGCTCTGCCCTCCACAGTAGCATTACTATCTATTGGTCTCGAGCTACCATATCCCTTTGCAGAAAGGCGACCATTGCTAATACCCTGGCGCACCAAATGACCAACAACGTTATCTGCCCTATTTTGACTCAGCTTATTATTTATTGCCACGCTACCAGTATTATCAGTATGTCCTTGAATTTCTAATCTAACATCGGGGTTGTCTTGCAGATACTTCACCAACTTATTCAAATCGGTGGATGCGACAGTGTTCAAATCAGCCTTGCCCGTTGCAAAGAATATCTTATTCATCACAATCTGCTGCCCCGCTTTAGCCTCCTCTATTTCCAACTCAAGCTTCACATATAACGTCTCACTTCTATTAAGCCCCTTTGTGCTCATTTCCTCAATGTTGCTAATAAAACCAGCCTTCTTTCCCGAAATTGAGAAATAAGATTGAGCTTCCAATTGAGCTTCAAAATAACCATCTACTTTGCTCTTCACAATCTCGAGCGAGTTGCGAGTTGCATTATTTACAGATACATCAACATTACTTACTGGCTCACCACCCTTTTTCTTCACTGCCTTTCCGACGAGTGTAAATCGTGGGTCATTATGAATAAGTATCAATGAAATTGTTGGCTCGTTATTGTCAAACATTGATGCCTCAAGATGCTTGCTGTGAGTCGTCACATCGTGCAATACACCTTTCACTCCATAGCTATCTTTTATGATGTTTGTAAATCTAAACTTACCTTCACCATCTGTTTTTCCGCTAAACTGTTTGCCTTGTGATGATGATAGAGTTACCTCCACATTAGGCAGTGGCACTCCCGTAGCCTCATCTTTCACCCATATTCCAATAGTTTTAGTGACAGGTTTTGGCTCAACAATGGGTGGCGGAGTCACTGCTAATTGTTTTACTTTCTTTTCTCTTACCAAAGATGTGCCCACACCGATACTATAAATCAATGAGTTATTATTCGCACTTCCCAACGCAAATCTATAAGATGCATCTACAAATATGAAGGCTTCATTTTTAAGATTAATATGAAAACCAAATGTAGCTGGAACATACATACCAGTTTTTCCCACATTGCTAAAGAGTCCTGCTCCAGCAGCAATATATGGAGTGACGGCATATCTGTCTTCAGTCAATACTTTATATACACCTTGCGCTTCTATAGTAAATATTTTTTCTGTGTTAGCATATGCACTTGAGGGAATTGTGTAAACACTACTTGCATAGTTCATTCCAGCTTTAATGTCAAAATTGGGATTAAAGCCCTGCCAATAGCCGATACCGTATCCTCCATCCATAGCCGAGAACTTACTTAAATGGCTATTCAACACCGTTCCAAAATCGGTAAGCGAATAATGCAATGCCACGGATGGCTTCTTTTGTGCCGACATCAGCATGCTAAACATCAGCAATATTGGTATAAGTATCTTCTTCATCTTAATTAGTTTTTGCTTTAGTATTGCTCACAACTGTAAAAACTGCTGGTTCGCTATATCCATTCATCGAAGCATCAGTGGTTTCCACTGGCATATCCATTTCGTCCAATGTTTGTATTGCCCATATAAATTGGTTTGTTTCTATTGGGTCATCCTCCATCATACTCAGCCTTGGTTGCCAAATAAATTGAGTAGTACCTTTGATCAGTCTATCCTCTATCGGTGGTGTGCTACGCATCGTTTGCAATGGCGTTTGGTTTGGCAGCACACGCCATATCTGAATGCGATAGCTTGGTATCGACTGGGCAATAGAAGGAGTTAGGGGTGTCCATCTAAATGTTATGATGCTTTTTGCCTTTTGCATTTCCAATTCTTGATCTTCAGCAGGAGATATAAGGTTTGGTAATGTATAGCTACTTATCAAAAATGGTTTCGATGGTGTCCATTCCGCCATCTGAAAATCCTCCATACCATGCCATATTCGCGTCCTGATGGTATATTGATCAGCTGGCAGCTTGCCACCTCCAGCAAAGCTATTTGTCATCCTCGCATCTGCAAATTGTCCATTTTGCAACTGCAATATATCGCTCAATGTCAATGTCATAATATTGCCCGATACTGAAATGGGCGAACTATTTGCCAAAGACAAGGAATACACCAATTGCTCGTCACTGTTATATAGTTCTGTTTCAAATCTTACATACGTTTGACCAATATCTTCGCCTTTCATAGTTGAAAGCACCACCGTACCATTTTGCGGTCTGTACCATTCTGCAAGATAAGCTGAGGGTCTTGAGCTCACTATTAGATTCACTCTAATGTTTTGTGCAGAAACCTCGCCTATTAGCATCAGGATAATTGCAACAAATAATATTCTTCGTATCCCCTTGCCTTGTTTTATTATTTCATATTTCTTGTTCATAGCTGTTTTCATAAAATTGATTAGTTATTCTCCAAGTCTATATTGAATAGATGTTTTGATATGGCTCTCAGTGTAGTTGGCCCCCATCAAAGTAGTTGGTGGAGTCAACTCATCTCCATATTTCAAGAAATTGACGGTAGCAGATAGGTTCCATATCAATCGCTTAGATATGGGCCATTTAAATCCCACTGTTGCCAACAAGTTATTGTTGGGTGTGAATGCTTGCAATTTGGTATTGGTATATTGCAGCTGCCCTTTCAAAGTTATCTTTGGTTTTTTTAGTGGCATACTTGCACCAGCTGTAGCAGTATATAAACTCAATTTTATATTTGAGGGGGTTATATTATTCTCGAACCACAAAACGCTAAAGTCGGGCGAGATAGAATAGTTGTAGAATACTGGCACATATAGCAACAACACACTTTGAGTATTATTAGTGGTAGAAGGGTTTGGCAATACTGTTTCGTCAAACTTGCTCCAGCTGTAGGTTGCACTTATCATATTGCTCATTGATGTGTTGCTCCAAGAGTAAGTAGGATTAATACTCATATCGTTTGCCACGTTTCTCATACCCAAGAATGTGCCATATGCAGGTGCTTGAAATCCAAAGTTGTTGTAAGTAGCATTAACTGAAAATTGGTCGGAAAATTGTGCAAACATATTTGCATTTGCAATCAATTGTTTGTTGCGAGTGCCACTCCAGTTGGTAAATCGCTGGCCAATATCTCCATTGAATATGTATCTCCTATTGGTGCTTGCAATACGTGTATTGATAGTAAAATCTAATCTATCGTTTTGCAAAAACGGATATCCAGCTGTGTAATATCCCTTGCTAAAGAATCTACCATTTAGCCCCAAATCAAAGTTTTTAGATTTCCTCCCAATGCTTGTTTGAGTTGCAAATCCTTGTGCGGTGCTTATTCTTGGTTTTAGCAAACCTACCAATCCTTTGAATGAACCATTTGTTACCAATGGTGCAGATGTGTCATTGATATCTCTTGAGTGGTAGCTATTGCCAAGCTCAGTATTGAAGTACCACCCTTTCTTGTCTTTCACATTTAGCATAAACGTCACTACTACGCCCTCTTGTGGGTCGGGATGTGGCGGTTTATTGATAGCAGGGATTGGAAGAATACTATCTTCAATATCTTTACTTCTAACAATATTGAACCCCGCAAAGTAGCTATCCTTCTTTTCAAACCCAATCTGTGCCATTGTTTGATTGCGTCTGTATATACCCAGCACGCCAGGCGAGGGTGTAAATATTGGGTCTTGTCTTTGCTGACTAATACCATGAAAGAATTTGAATCTGAAGTTTCCTGGCTGCAGATTAACTCCTGCACCAAACACACCCAAATCTCCCGTGCTCAATGGGCTATATCTCAGATATTGAGTGCCTAATTGCAACTCTGCCCATTTGTAACTTGGATTAATACCAATATTGTTGATAGGATTAGTAAGCCATTGACCAAATGTTTGCTTTGGTCGTGGTATGTTGGGTGGCCAATATCCTCCAATTCCGTTGAACCCATAGGTTGTGGGGCTTACATTTATATTAATGGGAAGCTTAAAATCACCTGTTGTTATCACAGGGTTTAGATTAAACCTCACCAAGTTCCATGGTCGGCGTGCGTTGTAGAATGACGGACTATTAGGGTTGGTGCTCAACCCATTATAGTCATACGAAGTACCAAGTGAGCCTGTTATTTTGATAGGCTTCTCATCGCTTTGTGCCACTATCGCAAAGCTAATTATCAGCAACAATATTGTTATTTGAAAATGTTTCATATCTATAAATATTTTCAGATTATTTTGATTAGAAATTGATAGTTCCCCTACTCGACATCTGATAATCACCAAATAGGTCACACAGTTTTCTTATATCTTTGATAGTTGTGAAGTTGTTATTGCTCAATACCACAATCACCACATTCTCATCGATCAATCTTATCAGCAGTGCACGATTGCCTGCCCACCAACCATCGTGATAAAGGAACTCTTTACCATTGGATGCTATCATCTTTTTCCAGCCCATTGTGTAAGACGAGTTGAATGCTAAAGGCTCACCAATTGTTTTCTTAGCCAAGTCAAGGGAAGATTGTTTTAAAACTTTGCCCCCACGCAATGCTGTATCCCATTTCTTAAGGTCATCAGTAGAGCTATATACACACTTGTCACCATATATCATGTCTAAATATCTTAGTCGATATGTGGTGCCATTTTTGTAATAGGACTGAGTGGAGCGAGCAAAGTTGTTGATATCCACCACATAGCTGTCCTTCATTTGCAATGGCATAAAGAAGTTCAAATCTAAATAATTGGCATAACTGCTTCCCGACACCTTTTCCACTATCATTGCAAGAAGCGAATAGTTGGTGTTGGAGTATTTGTAAACCGAACCAGGTTTGGTAATCAGCACTTTAGATTTATTATTGGCAATTATGTTCAGCAAGTCATTATTGGTTACATTAATAGTTTTATCCCAACCTGATGCATCAATAAAGTGAAGATAATCCATCAGTCCACTTCGGTGAGATAGTAACATGCTAATTGTAATCTCTGGATAAGGGAATTTGGGCAGATATTTATCTACTGCATCTTCCAAATTCAGTTTCCCCTCTTCCATCAGCTTCAGTATTGCTGATGCTGTAAATGGCTTGGTGATGCTTGCTATATCAAATGCGGTATGTTTATTCACCTCATGCTTGTAGCTTACATACTTTTCGTAGATAACGCTATCATCCTTTGCCACAAGAATACCACCATTAAAATCTTTAGGAATTATTGTTCCTACCACCGAGTCAATCTTTGCAGGCAAGTCTGGCGGAAGTGTTGGGATAAAAGGCGGAATATCATCTGGTGTACCTGTTGGGGGTACATCATTGCCATCAATATCAGTAGGATTGTCTGAAACATTTATTCTAAATGTGCAAACACACTTTTTCTCACCACAAGTTGCAGTAAGCATAATGGTATAAGCTCCTTTAGCTGGGAATGATATTGTCTCATTTAGCGTAGTTACCTCTCGTGTGTAAATGATTTGATTCATCTGGTTGTAAACTACAATCTCATTCTTCACAGATATGCAATCTCCAAAGCAATTATATACTCCCGAAAGTACGTATGGAGTATTTGTTGCCACATTATCCAAAACAGTATTGCATAATATCTGCCTTGTAATCTTTGGAATACCTGGTTTCTGTGGAATCATATACAAACTTGTCCATTCTCCCGATAAATTGCAATCGCAATCCTCGTCACTTGATTCTGTTCCTCCACCCTCTGTTGGGTCTGCCAATCCTTCAGCACATATTATGCTTTCGCAATGCTGGCAATTGTCGTCAACAAGGGTCAAGTGGAAACATGTTTCGTCAATTATTAGCTTGCAGTCTTTCGAATTTGACTTTGGCAATGTCACTTTTATAGCCACTGTATATGTGCCTGGGGCTAATATTGAACTGCCTTTCCATACCAACTCTTGCGAGCAATCACTATTGCTGTTAGCATTAGCTTGCAGTTGCAAAGACCCAATATTTTGATTGTTTGATGACATACATCCCCTCTCAATGACTTGCAAATTACAATCAATACAGGTAGTGTCGTTCCATTCATAATTTAAATTGGACAATGATATCCTCACCTCTTGCACCTCTTTTTTAATTGTGAATGTGATGTTGTAGTTGTATATTGTTGCATTTGCACTATTCTCCATCAAATCAATTTGTGTTGCCGTTGCTGTATCCAATAGTTCATCACATGGCTCACACACTTTTGGCAATGAGCAATCTTCTACGTAAAGGTGATATATGCCAGAAGTAGATACACATCCACTACCATAAGACACCTCAGCATATAGATGGTGAATGCCTGGATGGAGATTAAATAAAGGCAACATTGCATCATTGCCCACAGTGGCTATGGCAGTGCCATCATCGTCATACCAAGTTACATTATAGCTCATATTGCTCGGTTGAGGAAGAGGTAGATAGATAGTGTCCGTAACACATAGCGTATCGCATCCCACTGGTGCGAGGCTAACGTTTGGAAGAGCTTTGATCATTGCAACATAGCTACTCACACTACATCCATTTGGCGAAAGTGCCGTCACTGAGATTATGCCTGGCTTCCCCGTTCTCAATGTGTCGCCCACATGTCCATTACTCCACATATATATATATTCATTGGGGCTGATATCAGGAGTTGCATGAGCCACAAAGGTGTGTATTTTATCAGCGCAAAGGTCTCCTTCAGGTGCTTCAACAGTTAGCACTGGCGACTGAGACAGATAAATACAAATAGTATCATTTGCCACACAGCCATAATTGCTATCAGTTACCTCCAACACTATTTGATAATTACCTGAAGTTTTGGATGGAATATCCACATTAGCACTATTGCCACCACTTGGGGTTATAGTGCCCGAAGATGGTCCTGATATGCTCCAATTATATTGATAGTTAGGATTATTCCCATCATTATTGTAAACTATAAATGGTACACTATTCGAGCATATCATTTTGTTTGCAACAATAGATGCCACAGGAGATTGTTTGAGCGTCACATTTACATGGTTAGAATTTGCCATACAGCCCTCGCCATTAGATGCTTGCACCCAATATTCGCCATGATTAGTAGCATAATAGCTTTGACTGTTTGCACCACTGATTGCACTTCCATTTCTATACCATTGATAGCCATCAAATCCTGAAGGACCAGAAATCTGTATTGAGTCTCCTTTACATATTTCCAAATCAACACCAATATTAATTACAGGCTCAGGGTTAACAGTTACCTGCTGCGTATTTGTTTTTGTGCAACCCATCTCATCCATTGTCGTAAGCGTAACAGTATAGCTTCCTGAACTTTGATACGCATGGGTTACATTTTGCAAGTTCGAAGTAAATCCATCGCCAAAATCCCAATTATAAGTCAAGTCTGGGTTGCCAGATGAAGCAGTAAAAGGAGCATCCGTTTTGGCACATAGTGGGTCGGGCACATTCATTTGCGCAGTCGCACCATGTGTTATTACTTTTCTTTCATATGTAGTAGTGCATGTTCCGTCTGTGATAGTTAGCGTAACAATGTGTTCTCCTGCTTGAGCAAATGTCACAACAGGGTTCTCAGCGTTGCTTGTGGTAGGCACTCCTCCATCAAAAGTCCATTGATATGAAAGAATTGGATAACGTGATTTGCTTGTATTGGTAAATGTTACCTGATCACAATCTACTGAGAAATTAAAATCAGCTACAATATTTATTTCAATATCCTTACATACTGTTATTGCGCAATATGCGTCAGCCCAAAAAGTAGCACACACTTTATACACTGCTGTGTCTCTATAGTGGTGTGTCACCTGTGTTCCAAATGCCTCTTTTCCATCTCCAAAATACCAATATACATTTTGCAGTGCCTCTGGTGGATTGGTTGTGCCAGTAAATGTCATGGGGTTGCAGTCCGAATTAATAATCGTTGCCGTATAGTCATCAATCTTATCGCATACTGTGTCGCACACCAACTTTATCACCTGAATAGTATCAGTATTTTCTACACACGATGTGTTGCAAACCGATATTGATGCCCAATAAAATCCAGGACTTGTAGCAGTATAATCGGGAGAAGTTGCCCCAGCAATTGGTGCACCCTGACTGTTTGGATTATTGGCTCTATACCACTGGTAGCATAGTTCTGCAATAGAAGGAATAGCATGAAGAGTAGTATTAACATCCTCTTCGCAATCCCAAATATATTTGTCTTGAGTTGATAGTGCTGCCGAAAGATTTAGATCCTCTTCGGGAACGACAAGTGTTGCCTCGCTCACGCAACCGTCAGTATTTATAACTTTTACTTTATATTTTCCTGCTTGCGTAATGGTTATTGTTTGCCCATTTTGATTGATTGGTGAATCATCCAATGTCCATCCATACGAACTTGCGCCACTTATTGATGCAGTTAGTGTTTTGCCATTAGTGTCGCAGAACGAGCCAGAAGAAGTAATAACAATAGGATCTGGAATATTTACAGTTATATTTAATGAGGTGTTTCCACCACAAGTAGTAAGGGTGAGCACACTTGTATTATTGTTCAGAGAGCCGTGCCACAACACTTGTATCGAGTCCGTGCCCTGCCCACTCAATATGGTGCCCAATGCATTGCTCAATGTCCACTCAAAACCTCCAGTCGGAGCAGACGTATTTGTGGTATAAACAGCCACTTCGTCCATGCAAGCCAAAGGATTCCCATCAATTACTGGAGGCGCAACAGGCTCCACATCCAAATGTATGGCAGGAGATATGCAAATTCCGTTGTGGAAAGAGGCATAAATACTATACGGACCTACACTATTCCATTTGACAGATATAGAGTCATTGTGTGAGCCCATATATGATGTAATAACACCACCATTCACTATCCATTGATACCATCCTTCATTACTTGTGCTTTCGCCAATATATACGTATGTTCCGCCAGGACAAATGTTGTGGGGTCCCGCAAGTGAGTCGATAGTTGGCTTCTCAACGACTTCGATAATTAATTCCGACTCCTCATTGCAAAACTTATTTGGTGTGGTAGTTACAGCTTTTACTGTATATTCTCCCACTTGTGTCCATGTGCCACTTATGCTATTGCCATTAGCAAAGCTCGAAGGGGTATATCCTGCATTAGGGCTTATTTCCCATTCAGCATCTCCACTTATTGTGCTAAAAATGAAAGAACTACCAACACAAACTTTTTGTGAACCATATATATAAAACGGTGGTACAACTTTTACCTCTATTGTTGCCTTACCCTCACAATTAGTATGCGGATTAAAATACTTACACTCTATCCTATAATCTCCAGCTTGATATCCCCACTTCACATTTATTGAGGAAGTATTCTTGCTTGCTCCCACAATATGGTTGCCTGCGCCAGTTATTGTCCAATTATATATTGTACCAGGCATTGTGGGCAAACTATATGTGCCATTACTATTTATACAAACCTTTTCAGATCCTTCTATATCCATAGTTGGATATAGAACTGGCACAGATATAGTAGTAGAATCTCCACACACAGATCCACATTCGCCCACAAGAGTCACAGTGGCAGGATATGTGCCATCCCAAACAACTTTTATTTCTTTATTAGTAGCTGAACCAATTATTGTTCCACCTTTTACCGACCAATTGTAGCTATCACAATCAGCTGGCGTGAAGTATGTTGCCACGTCTCCATAACACAACATCTCCTTACAGTCTGACTCTATCTGCAATGCTTGTTCGGGCAATACAGTGATAATCATTTCATAAGTATCACTACAGCCACAATCACCCATCTTGTCGCTCACATCGGGGCGTTCGCCTGCACTTCTATCTCTTGCCACAAGTGTCACCGTGTATGTGCCAGGATTACTGTATGAGTGACTTGGATTTATTTGAGTAGAGCTTGTGCCATCACCAAAATCCCAATAATAATCATTTGCTCCTATGGATGTGTTCGTAAAAGAGATTATTTCATTTCTGCACACCACTGTATCTGTCGATATATCAAATCCCGCAGTCGGTGCTTTCTGCAATTGAACATATACATTGATAGTATCTTTGCACAAGCCATCTACACTTTCGATATACACTTTTATCTTTCCAGGAGATATACTACCCCATTCCACTTGTATGTTATGCCCTGAAGTAGTGGATGGCGTGCCACCCTCTATTTCCCACGTAAAATTGAATCCTGGCATATTGGGCGATACAATATAGTTTTGACTGCTATTAAGACAAGATTGTATTTGCATATATTTTCCTTCACCCTCTCCCTTTTGTTTGTCCTCTGAACATGAAATATAATCTGAGAAGAGTTGAAATTTAGGACAACAATCACTCTGTGCCGTCATCGACAGCACGTACATAGAAAAAAATATTGAATAAAGTAGTCTTTTCATGATGCATCAGTTTTTAAGTTCATAACAAACAATCTCTTCACACACATTGCAGTCTTTATCCACAAATTTGTAACGCAAACAGATTGCTATCTCTCTGCTGCATACACTTTGTTTATCAGGAATTGCAAATCTTAAATTGAGCGTCACATCACCCTGTTTATCGCAAAGCCATTCTATCAGGTTGGCTGGATAATATGAAGAGCCGTTTACGGGGCTCGCATTCATTGCAGCCTCATTATTCCACGAGGTGGTGTTGTGCGATATAAACTTATATATCCATCTCTCATGTTCTGAGCAGTCGTCGCAATCTCCTGACATGCTTTCGGTTATAGAGATAATCTCCACCGATACTTTGCGAATATTAGATGACGAAATATTAAACTTTTGTTCTAATTCGGCAACATTGGCAGAACTAATCTTTACGTTATTGCCTTTATCAATT
>CAZNRT010000097.1:0-10744 GCA_964575445.1 uncultured Proteiniphilum sp.
ACAAAGGAAACGACTTCTTTGAGGTGGTGACGCAACCGAATTGTGCGTTTTCATAAGGATTAATTTATTAATAAAATAAATACGGGGAGTATCGTCAAGATACTTCCCGTTATTTATAGATTATCTATAACAAATACTACAAAACTGTAATCTCGTCTATAAATACCCAACTTGGATATCCAACTCCATAATGCCAATGAGGGCAAACTTTAGTAGCCACTATATCAACCTTGATATAGCGAGCATTGATTGGTTCCATTAAAATGCTTTTTACTCCCTTAAACATTACTTTATTAGACTTCTCCTCATCAAGACCTATAGTTTCTAAGTGCACATAGTTTTTGCCGTCTGTTGAATAGGAATACGCAACCTCTAATGGAAATAAAATCCATGCTCCTACTTGGTGTAAAAAGTCAGTTTCAATAGTAGTAAAGTTTTTAATCTCTCCCAAATCAACTGTAAATGATGCATCTTTCCCTTCCCAGCCTATCCAGCTTTCCACAAAGGTAGTGCCACCAAATAAGCCATCTGTAAGAGTTGAAGTTGGCATATCTCTATATTTACCAGACGGCTCCACCAAATACTCTATTTTAGCACCATGAGCAAGGCTTTCATTTTCTGCAGGCAAATACCTCTTTTTATACAATTCACAATACTCAAGTGGTGAGTTTGACCTTTCGTTTAATGTAGGAACATCAAACATCTTTACTCGATTTTCAAATAATGATAACTTGTTAAGGATTTCATTTGGATTAGCACCTGCATTAGTTCGAGAAATTTCAAGTTCCGAATATTGTATAGGCAACCGAAGTCTTTGCACTCTTTTTAGCAATACTGAATTATCTTTGACTGCATTTTCCGCATCATCAAAAAGAACATTGTATCTTCTTAATAACTCAGGTTTCAACATGCCGCTTTTAAATGTTACGGGCGAGTCGTAAATCCATAATCTTTCTCCACTACCAAGCAACGCACCCTCCATCAGTTTTATATATTGATAGATATAAGTATCTGCACGTCCATAATATCCTGATAGGAAATGCCTTATTAATACGTCAACGTTAGCATTAGTATTCCACAATAATTTTGAAACAAGATATGCTCTTAATTCAGCAAAATCTCCTCCGCGACTACCGGCTATTTGACTAAAGTGCATTGTAGCACCATTATTCTTAAACAACTGCATATTATCTTTCAATATGTTCAAGTTAGGAAATGGAGACAAATAATTATCAAAATTAATGCCATAATCCCAAATAAAGATATTATCCGAAATGGCCGACCAACCTTCAAGTGCATCCACAAATTCTCTACCACTTGCATTTTCTTGTAGAGTCACCTCCCTATCTGCATCAATACTACACAACATTATATTCACATTTCTTCTTGGTGTAATATGTTTAGGAGGCTTCATTGTATAGAGATATGCGAGAGTAGAGATTTCTTTATCTGGAAATCTTTCAGCCAATCTATTTACAAATGCAATCAAGCTACCCGAGAATGCACCTTCATGATCATCGATAGCTTTGCAAGATAGACATGTGCAATTTGTGTAATTTCCATCGTTCTGACTAACAGATATCATATTCATTCCAGGATTTGCCTTGAAAATTGAATCAACCCTATTAGCCACAATTTCAAATAACTCATCATTGGTTAAACACCACTGTCCAGCCTTTCCTGGATTTCTTTGTCCATTATAATAGGCATAAAACTCAGGGTTCGACACACCATATTCCGATGATGGCAATAACTTATCAAAAGTGTGTACCCAATAATTAGCTGCGAAATATTCATCTGGAGTGCTCAGTCTATTCCACAACTTATAAATTGGATCTGTTGTGATTCCATAAAACTGAGTTTGACGATATTTAAATGATGGATTTTCAACATAATTCATTTTTGGAAGTGATAAAAAATTGGTTTTGACTAATGAATATTCAAACTCACCCCAATAATCCACATTCCAATATCGCTCAAGAATGGTTAGCACACCGTATATTACACCTTTCCCATTATTGCCTATTATAGTTGCGACACCATCTTCTGTAGATAGTTTAAAGCCATCAAAATTTATACCCATATCATCTTTATTGACAATAAGAATATCCCCTTTTTTTGCTTTTACTCCAATTTCTATTGGCAAATCAACTCTCGAAATCTCTAAGATAAATCTTTTCAAAATTTCAGCAGCCTGCCGATTATTTGCATTTTCTGTTTCAATTATTATTGAAGATTTTGACTTCCCTTTCTCTATAATAGTTACCTGTCCAATCATCACTGAAGATGAGAATAGGAACACTAAAAATATGTATAGATTTTTCATTATAGTTTTATGCATATTGCTAATGCTTTAAACAAAAAAGGGTTGGCACAATAAAGACCAACCCTCTTAAAATAAGATATTAATTATTGATAAACTTCTATTTCACCAACTCCACCCCAAGATTCATAATTTCCAATCATATTTAGGCGTAAGTAACGCATCTCCAGCGGACTGTAGAACTTTACAACCTTAAAATCTGGATTACTAGCGTTACCTATTGGTCTCGCAAAGTCAGTAGAAGAACCTTGTTTAATCCAGTTCTCTCCATCTTTGCTTATCTCAACTTCAACTTTCTTAAACGCATAAGTAGAAGAAAAAGCAGCATAATTAGGTGATAATCTAAAACCCGAAATATTTTGCATACTCTTCATGTCTATGGTTATTGAAGGTTTTGAGGAAGCAGTATAAAACCAAGAAGTATTATACTTACTATCAATTATATTGGTTGCAGGATAACCAGTATATGTTCCAACAGCAGAGACTGTCCAAGTATCCTTACTAATAACCTCACCTTCAATACTGTTTGCATTAATATCGATATTATTAAACTCACTTGTGATGAAGAGCAACACTGTGGACATATTTGAGCTGATCTGTACCCCTTTATCGGTTGTCTCCAGATTAGCAATCTTCAGAGGCACTAAATAACCATTTACATCTTTTAGATTTTCTATATTATTAAGCCCCAATATGATTGGTTCCTCTGACACGACTGATCCTGCCTTAATGGTTACTTTTCCCCCTTTAATATTGATAGCAGACTCAGGTGCTAAGGCATACTTCGTACCATTTTGTGCATTGTACTTTTCCACAATAGAGTTGTCAACAATAAGTTCAGCAACAATATTAGCTGTTGACTTGCGCGTTGTCTTGAGTGGGAATTCAAATTCAGAATTTATTAATAATGAATTGGTTGGTGTATGTACAACTTTGAATTTAGCCTCATTAATCGGAGGAGTCTGAGTATTCACATAAACCTTTAAACCTACCGTATTTAGCTCGTCTTCTTCTTCACAACTAAATAAAATAAATACGGATAATATAAGAGACAATAAGTAAAATAAATTAGTCTTTTTCATTTCTTCAATGTATTACAGTTATTTACCATCGGAACGAACACCATGAACCCAATTGATTGCACCTCCTTGAACTGTCCCAGTATTACCATGACCAGTTGCATCATTGAAGATAACTCCATCACCTTCGTTCATTTTCCAATATGCCTCTAAACCATCTGTTTCAGGATTGATAACGAACATATTATTCTTGATTTGATTCTGAGTAATAGGCTTAGTATAGAATCGCACTTCACTCATCATTACATCTGCCTTTAGCCATGACCCAGAGCTGCATAAAGAAAAATTGTCCTTATCTAACTTTAATGTAGTTCCTGGTGTAGTAAGAGTAGCATCTAACTCTCCATCAACATAAATCTTCAAGCTTGAGCCATCACACACTAAAGCTAAATGATACCACTTATTAGCACTAAACTCCGTATTGCAATTGATTTGTGTTCCCTGAGTTTTAACTTGAAGAATATTCCCTTTAATTGGAGCATCACCAAATCGGATATAAATTTCCCCATCCTCTGCACGTCCAGTATTTGGAAATGCTCCAAATATGGCCTGATTATTTAACTGTCCAATTGCAGTACCTAACAAACTCATATTAAGACGCATTTCTAAAGACCAAGTATTAATTTCATAATCCTGTCTCATAGCTAACTTAACTGGTCTTGTACCTTTAAGTACAGGTACAGAAGTCACAATTACCTGATCTAAGATGTACACCACGCTCTCAGCACCCTTAAGTACTTTTGCTTTATCTGTTGAGATTTTAACGGGAAGTGCATACTTATGTCCTGAATCAATAAGCTCTTGTGATAGTGCATTCAAGCTTACATTTATAGATGAAGCACCAACATTTCCTTTTGCAATAGTTACTTTTGATTCTGAAATAGCGTATTGCCCTTCGGGTAATAATACATAGTTAGTACCATTCTTCTTATTGTATTCCTCAAGAGCTTTTTGATCAACACTTACGTTAACCGATACCTCATCATTAACCTTCTTGTTTGCACGTATTGAGAGTGGAGCAACTCCACCTTTATCATCTACTGTTACTTTCTTGCCGTTACTTATACCTGATGCTTCAGCTAAATAGACAACTGACTCTAACACCGTATAATCAGCATCCTTACATCCGTTCATACCAAGTAAGAAGGATACAGAAAGTAAACTCAAAATCACTTTTTGATATATTTTCATCATTATATAATTTCAGTTTTAATTATTTAAATTCAATCACAGTTTAATATGAGTGACAATCTATTTTACTGGTGGATTCATTATCCTAGTGCCATTCCTCAAAAAAGGATATGTACCTTCATGACCTGAAACAACAAACTCATACTCCATATGATAAGTCCCTATTCCACCTTTTCTAACGGGTTTGCCATTAATAATTGGTGTCCAACGAGCCATTCCTTCGAGAGAAAGCATTTTCTTTCCATATCGATCTGTATAATTAACTCCACCTTTAAGAGCATGATCCTCAAAGTTTTCAGTCACAATATATTTATTGGCAACTTGTTCTGGAGTAAGTACACCGCTAAAGTTACTGATAGTTCTATTCAATCTGTTATCTAAGTCAGAATCACCAGGACTATTATAAGCTTGCACTATAAAGTAATCGAAATATTCTCCAGTTTCTTTTGGAATACTTTGAGGTTCACCATCAACAACCAACATTCTGTTAGTTCCTGATTTAGGCCCTATTCTTTTACCAAGTTCCTCTATAAAAATAGTCATATTTTCTAAGTTGCCAGCTAAATCACCTCTGTGACCATAATTTGGCTCATAGTCAATATCAAATCCATCATACCCATAAACATCAATAGTATCACATATAGCATTTGCATATTTACGTATCGCAGCTACTTGTGAATCTCTATCATCAGACTTCCATCCCCAAAACTCAAAGCGTGTTGCATCAGAATGGATTCCACTTCCCAAGTCTTGCACAATAAAGCACATCAATGCTTTAGAACCTTTTACTTCTTGAAAAAACTTCAAATCTGCTTTTTGCTCTTCTGATAAGTTTCGCCAATTACCCCAAATTGAAACAAAATCAACACTATCAGGAAGTCCGGCCAATGATTTCTCAAGGCTTGCACCTTTAGCCGTCCAGTTTCCAAACCATCCAAAAGTAACTGGATGATCTGACTCTTTATATTCTCTCAGAGAAGCATAATAATCTTCATCAAATATTGAACCATCTGTTTTCTCACTAAACTTTGGCTCTACTTCAACCCAATCGTCACAAGAAGTGAATGCGACACTTAATGATAGTAAGGATATAATAAAGCAATAGATATATGTTTTATTCATAATTTTCACGTTATTGAAATTAATTTCTGAATTTGTCCCACCACAATTTTGTAGAATAATTATCAGGACCTCCTAAGTGACTCAATGCCTCGGGCATATTATCCGCATTATTCAAATATTCATCTGCTGAAAATGGGATTCTATTTGCAACGGGTATATTAGGGGACACTGTTTGTGCGACTTGGAAGAAACGAGGGAATCCTGTTCGTCTATACTCACTCCATGCTTCTTGTCCAACAGGCCACATTGCAATCCATTTTTGAGTAATAATTCTCTCCAGATTTGTTATCTCATCTGCACTTCCATCCCATTTGATAGTAGTTGTGCTAAGAGCTGATGTAGAATACTTATTATTTGGATCTGTATAGTTTGCCTGTTTATTAGAACTATTATTCAAGTAGTCTTCTACTCCACTCGCACCCCATTGTTCAAAAGATAGCTTAACACCTTGGTTGTATAGATTTTCAGCAGTTTCACCCATATCCCAACCAACAAGAGCCCCTTCAGCTTTAGCAAAAGTAATTTCTGAAGCACTCATCCAAAGAAGAGCATCACTCTTTTCAACATTTGGTGCAGAATATTCTAAAGCAAAAGATTTGTTAGGCAAACTAGCTCCAGATCGTAGTCCAACATATTGATCTTCTGACCCTGATAATTTTGATAGCTGAAAATATTTTGATCTACGAGGATCGTTATAGCCATTCATGTATGAAGTGATATCAGCACAAACACGTGTGTCAGAATAGCTACTCCACATTACATATATAGGGTTGCCTTTTGAGTAATTATATAACGCATTATCAGCATTTGATGTCATTACTCCTATTGGATGATTCACGGCTTCTTCGGCCATTTCTTTTGCCAAGCCAGAATCTGCAAATCTAACTCTAACAGCCATTCTCAGTTTTAGAGAGTTTGCAAAACGAACCCATTGTTTATAATCTCCTGAATATACACCATCAAATTCTGCCATAGGACGAGAATTTGGGTTTGCATTCACATAAGTTGTAAGGATCTCAATCGCATCACTCAAATCTTTAAACATAGCTTTATAAGCTTCTTCCTGGCTGTCGTAGGACACTTTCAAATCTCCCTTTTCAACATTTGAATAAGGAATTGGTCCATACATATCAGTTATTCTTTGCATTGCAGTTACTCTAAGAATCTGTGCCCATGCAAAGTTTACTCCTTCGCCATTAGTTTGTTTTCTTATTTCATTCCATGCGGTATATACTTTTGACATAACATCATTGAAAGGGTATTTCACCCAGCCTTCAGGTGCATTATATACAGAAAAGTTTGAAGTATTCCATCCATCATTAGATGTCATCATGTATCTTCCATATACATCTCCAATCAAATTTTCATTCATTTGATAAGAGTTCTCTTGCGCAGGAAACGCATTGTCTTGGAGTTGTGGGAAGAATGCTCCTAACATAAAATTATCACCTTGCATATCCTCAACACTAGCTTGATATTTTGGCTCATTGATATTGTCAAAATCTGAAGTACAAGCATTAACGAAGAGTAATAAAGCAAGGATAAAGTATGTATAAAATTTATTTAGTTTCATATTATAATAGTTTACTTAATTAGAACTGAACTTTTACATTAAATCCATAATTGCTTTGGCTTGGCTGCATAAAGTAGTCCATACCTTGAAAATAGGTACCAGTAGATGCTGTCATTTCAGGATCAAAAGGTGCTTTGCTGTATATCATAAGCAGATTGCGACCAACGAGTGACAGACTTACGTTCATCTTATTGTCAAACCACTTTGATGGTAGTCCATAACCTAATGATACTTCTTGTAGTCTAACGTTAGTAGCATCATATACATAATTCAATAAGTTCCCGTCTCTACCTCCTGCAACACTATAGTATTTTTCAGCGTCAATAGAACCGTTATTAAATGAAATGCCTCCATTATCTCTGGCAATTGCCGAATTTTTTGACACGCCGTATTCATCCAATACTGCTTGTGTATGTGAAATAACAACTCCTCCCAAGCGAGAAGACAGGATAAATCCTACGTTCAATCCTTTCCAATTAAAATCATTTCTAAATGCTAAATGACCTTTCGGTAGAACAGAACCAACTTTCTTAGGAGTACTTAATTGCTCCATAACAACATTATTGGTCGTTGGATCGATCCAAATATTACCTTCCTGGTCACGCTTAAGTCCCTTCTTGATGTACAAATCACCCATAGTACCACCCTTGGTCAAAATTATTTCACTTGCTCCAATACCACCTTGTCGGCTTTGCTCAAGAGAATAGAACTCACCAGTGATTGGATCTTCGTAGTTGTCTAACAACTCAATAACTTTATTTTCGTTGAAACTAAATGTTAGGTTAGAACTCCATGAGAACTCATTCCATTTCTGATTATATCCTAATGATACCTCTGCTCCATAGTTTTGAACATTACCTGATTGTACATACATAGAAGAATATCCACTTGATGCAGACACTGGAATATTGAAGGTCTGATTTTTAGTATTTGATTTATACCATGTAGCATCAAGGCTCAGTTTGTTATTAAAGAATTTTGCAGCAACTCCAGCCTCCCATGACTCTGTCATTTCAGGGAATAATTTACCTAATGGTCTAAATGTATTTGTAGCCCATTTGCCTGTTGCTGGGTCCCATTCATATCTTGGTTGTGAAAGACCTCTTGGAATTGCAGAACCCACCTTAGCCCAAGAACCTCTAACTTTTAAGTAGTTTATAACCTTAGGCAACTCTACCATTTCAGTAACAACGCCTGAAAGACCTACTGAGGGATAGGGGAAGCTTTTCCTCTCAGTATTTGCTAATGCCGACGGCCAGTCGCTTCTCCCTGTAAGAGTTAAGTATAGCATACTTCTCCACCCAAGCTCACCACTTGCAAATATAGACTGAGTTTGTTCATGCCATCCACTCTGGATTGGATATGAATCGCGACCATTCTTAAAATCAATATTATAATAATTGAATAAGTTAGGCATATCTTTTAGCGCACCTTGGAACCCAGCACGATCTGATGATATATCGGTAATACTTGTACCAATGTTTGCTGACAAAGAAAAGTTGTCAAAGTTTTTATTGATATTGGCCATTAGGTCTCCATATACCTGCTTATCATTCATCTTTGAAAATGCATAAAATCCTTTAGGACTTGCAAACAGTTCAGAGGTAGATGCATAATTTTTTCTATATAAGTCACTATTAGCATGATCTAATCTGATTCGTCCAGATAGACTAAGCCAGTCAAGCAATTCATAGCTTAAAGATGCATTCATCATATAACGGTCTTTTTTGGTACCATAAGTATTCCTTTTTGCGATCCAATAGGGATTTTGCATACTTAAACCTTGTGAACCCCAATCCCAACGTTGAGTATATATCTGGCGACCTTCATCAAACTCTTCAAATAATTGAACTTTTGAGAAATCCTCCCCTCTTGGGAATAGATACGTTGCAACTAATGGATTATAATACTCACCCTGAGCCATCATATTCTCATCATTTTGTATGATGTAGCTAAGACCAACATCTAAAGTCATTCTATCATTTAAGAAGTTAGTGGTATTTCTAAATGTAAAGTTATATCTATTGTAGCTGTTATCTACGATCATACCATTTGCATTAGTACTTCCTAAAGAAAGAAACGTTTGATTTCGTTCATTTCCAACTGACAAAGTCACTGCGTTTTGAATGTTAGTTCCAGTGTTAAAGAAACCTGATGGGTCGTAATCTGTTGCTAATCCAGCTTGTCCCCAACTTTTAAACTCCCCAGCTCTATTTGCATAAGTATTTTGAAACTCTGGCATCACAAATGGACGAGAAAAAGTAGTATTGTTAGAAACAGTTACTTTAACTTTACCTTGAGTACCTTTTTTCGTTGTGATTAAAATCACTCCTTGAGCAGCATTTGAACCATAGAGAGCTGCGGCAGCAGGACCACTCAATACACTCATACTTTCAATATCCTCAGGATTTATATCTGAGATTCCTTCACCTCTTGGCTGTTGTGAGTATATACCCTCTGTTGTTCCATCATTTGCATTAAAAATAGGAACACCATCAATAACGTATAGTGCATTATTGTTAGCAGAGATTGATTTAGTTCCTCGCATTACAACACGAGTAGCTCCACCAACACCCGACGATGAAGCATTAATATTCACCCCAGCAACTTTGCCATTCAAAGAATTAATAAAGTTTGCATCTTTTACTCTCGTTAGCTCCTCAGCACTCACCTGTTGAACATTATAGCTCAGTGCCTTTTCCGATCTTTTGATACCAAGGGCAGTAACAACGAGCTCGTCAAGAAGCTCCGAATCGTCGGCAAGGGTGATGTTGTAACTATTTTTACCTGCTTTTACTACCACTTCTTGGCTTGTCATTCCCACATAGCTTACAACAAGAGTTGAGTTATCTGGAATATTTGAGAGTGTATATTTGCCATCAATATCGGTAGCCGTACCCACTGTTGGATTGTTTTTCAAAACCACAGTTGCACCAATTACTGGCTCTCCTTGCGAGTCAGCAACTAATCCATTGATAGTACGGGCTTGTTGAGTTGATTTTGTTGATACTGTTTTTGCAGTATTGCTTGATATCACTATGTGCTCGTCTTGGATTACGTAAGATAGGTTTTGCCCTATTTCACTCAATACATAATCAAGCACTTCACTAAGAGGCTTGTTCTTAGCATCATAGTTAATCATTTTATCAGAAGCGATATCATCAACATTGTAAACTACTGATAAATTTGTTTCAGATTTTATTTTTTTGAATACATCACTGATTGGGGAATCTTTCAGATTAAGCGTTATTCGCTGATTTTGCGACAACAGGGGTGTGATATTAATTAATGAAAAGATCATTACTAATATCAATGCCTTACTTAAAGTGTTTTCCCAAGTTTTTCTACATTTCATTTGTTGAATTCATTAAAATTTAAAATTGGTAAAATGTTTTATGCTGTAAATTATAGATATCTTGTGCAGCATTTAGTCTTTCGACATTGTTTGTTTTTTTC
>CAZNRT010000098.1:0-10728 GCA_964575445.1 uncultured Proteiniphilum sp.
AAGCTATTGCCTACCACAATTTTATAATCGAGGTTGGGCAGAGCTTTGGGCATTTCTTCATCTACAATAAGCGAAAGCCAAAACCGCAAACGAGCAATATCCACAGCACCACGCTCAATATCCACACCATAGATAGATTTTTGGATGATGTTTTCTTTTACTGTGGCAGGACTCCAAATTTTGTAACCCAAATCGTAGGCAATACGTTCTTTCAGTCCAAAAATTTCTTGTAGTAATCCCATAGGGAAAGCTCCCGAACCAATAGCAGGGTCACAGATTTTCACTGTGTCGAGTTTTTGGTCTATGGCTTTTTTGTGCTCATTACTTAGGGAAGTTGAGCCTGTCGAAACTTCATTTTTTACAAAGTTTTCTATATCTGTTCTGTCTGCATCGGGTAGTTGGGTGTGTAGATATTCTATCAAAGATTCTTGCGTCATATAATGTACAATCTCTTTTGGGGTGTAGAACGCACCTTTGTCTTTGTTGTCTTCCAGTAAGTTTTCAAAAATATGACCGAGCATTTCTGGGTCAACGGCTACAGTGTGTTCTTCGGGGCTGTCCTCAAAAATAGTAAAGTTATATTGGTCGAAAAAGGCAAAAAGATTGGTGAATAAATCGGCAGGGAAAGTCAGGAAATCAAATAATGAAGATTCTTTTTCAAACAAACCACCATTCAAATAGGGGATTTTGACTACTTCGCCATCAGGCATTGTGAAATCATCATTGGGTCGTTCGTTATTTAATGCTTCAAAAAATAGCTTGGTCAGCCAAGTGGCATAAAATGCATCATTGGCACCTGCATTTTTAAAGAAGTTGGTCATAAAGTTTTTGTCTCCGTTTTTATATGAAGTGTCTTTAGCACCCAGCCAACCTTTCTTCTGGAGGAAGTACAAAAATACAATTCGACCCAATAATTTCTTTACAAAATCTCGAACATCTTTATCGTTTCCGCTGAAAGCAGATTTTTTAAAATTGGAACGCATCAAATAATCCACAAATCCAGCGTAATGTACATCACGGTATTCGTCAAAAAAGGTTTTAGACATTGCTTCAACACCAAAAGCATCTTTTATTTTGTTGATGGTGATTTCAAATTCATTCCCTAGAATAAAAAATCGGTCGAGAGCTGTTTTATATGTTTCCTCTAATTCACCAAAGATATAGGTATATCGCTTTGGGTGTGTATCGGTAATTTGCATCTCTCCATCTTGAAATACGCCATCACGAGCAATAAATGAGAAGCGCCACGTTCTTTGTTCAGGATTTTGGTAGGCAAAATTGACTAATACGGCATTGTTGCCTATAATGTGCTTTTTCACCAATGTACCCAATCCAACCCGGCTTCTTTCTATTTGAATATTATCGTTTACAATGACTTCAAAAAGTTCTACCGTTCTGGGAAGTTCATCTAAGGTTTGAAACTCTCCATATTTTACCACTGAAACAGCATAGTTTTGCTCAGATGCGGTTAGTTCAATAGATTGCAAACCTTGGGCATCGTATATTTTCAAATTGGCAACCTTACCTTGAAAGGTGGGCAGTAAACCATTGTCTATAAACGCTTGGCGATTGTATGGAGCTTTGAAGAGCTGTATTAAAGTTTCTTTATTCATTGTTCAATAAATTTTGTTCCAATTCTTCAATGGTTGGCAAAGAAGACTTGAGGTTTTCGGGTATTATATTGGTTAATTCAAACTCGCTTACCCCCATTGTTTTGTTAATGTCACGTAAGGCAAATTCGGCTTCGATGTTGTTTTTTTCTCTACAAATTAGGATACCGATGGTAGGTTTATCATCTATTTGTTTTAGAATAGTATCTACTGCTGACAAATAAAAATTTAATTTACCTGCATATTCGGGGATAAAGGCAGTGTTTTTCAATTCGATAACCACATAGCTTTTGAGTCTGATATGGTAAAAAAGTAAATCTAAATAATAATCGTTTTCAGCAATTTCTAAGTGGTATTGTTGACCAACAAATGCGAACCCTTTTCCTAATTCTAAAAGAAACTTTTTGATATGATTGACCAACTGATTTTCGATATCTTTCTCTTTGTAGCCTTCTGTTAGTTGTAGGAAATCAAAAATATATGGGTCTTTAAGCGTTTGCTGTGCCAAATCAGAAAAAGGCTCTGACAAGGTATTAGAAAAATTGGTAATAGCTGTACCTTGCCGTTGGTATAGATTTGATTTTATCTGAAGACTTAGAACATCTCTACTCCAGTTGTTTTCTATGGTCTTTTGGATATAGAAAAGTGTCTCTTTAAATGATTTTGATTTGTTTATAATTTCCACAATGTGTCTCCAAGGGATAATAGCTACATCATTTTTAATAAAAGCATTTAATTGGTCACCTGCTTGGTGGCTTTTTGTATCTAGTAGACTTTTCAAACTATCCTCACCATGTATAATATCTTTATAATTATTGATTAGCAATTGGTCACCAGCTTGGTGACTAATTACAAAATTGGATGAAAAGTATTCATAAAACCCTTTAATATACTTCAAATTTGTCTTCGAAAAACCTTTCATATCAGGAAACTCTTCTTTCAAATCCTTAGATACATTTTCAAGGACTTTATCGCCCCACTGACTTTTCTTGATTTTATCGGAAAGCATATTGCCCAAATCCCAATAAAAAAGAATCAATTCTCTATTGACCGCAATAGCTGCTTTTATTTGAGCAGAGCGAACTTTTAGTTTTAGTTCGCTTATCCAATTTTTATATTCTTTATCTAACTGCATATATTATTCAAATGATTCTGAAATTACAATTTGAGGCTTGGCAAAAATCTTTTTCACTTTTGTGTTGGTATTAACAGGTTCGGTATCGCTGAACTTGTATTCTGCCAGCACCTCCTTATAAAGTTTGTCCACCCATGTTTCCAGGTCGTTTATATTATCTTTCTTTGTTCTTTTGATGAAAGCATCAATATTGTTGGGTAATTTTCTGTGCGAACCTTTGTAAAGTTCGTCCATTGTCCGTTTTAAAATCTGTTTGTAAAATGGGTCTTTCACTTGCGCAGCAAATGTTGGCAAAACATTCAAAACACGTTTTTCAATTGCCGATAATTGAGATTTGCTTACTTTTTGATTCTCCGCAACTTTTACTACCGTTTTGAAGTGTTCTGTTGCTTTGTTTACCTGCTCGTGATGAAATGCAGGCAATGGTTTTATTGCTTCCTCTTTTTCAGTAGCTTTAAAAATCTTAGCTGCTTCTACAAAGTTGAGTTCGTGTACAATACCACTCTCATCAATTTTATAAAAAACCCCGGGATGTCCCTCACTTTTAAGGTAGGTAACCGAGCATTTTGCAACAAGATGCGTTTTAATATTTCCTGATTTCCGAGCCAATCGTGCTTTTTGAGGTATTTTTGTGATATCTTCAAAGTGCTTCCTATTCTCTTTTTTGAAACTTCTTAATTCCTGCAAAAAGAGCAATGTTTCATTAATTTCTTCTTTCAATTTTGTACCATATAATCCAGCTTCACCCACTTCTTCTAATTGCGAATATATTTGTGAATCCTCCCCAAAAGCAGAGTGAAAGGCTTGTAATTTTTTAATGGCAGTTTGGGTTAGTTTGATTTGATTTTCTGATTTGTCAGACGGGTATAAATTAAATATATTGATTTCCTTTGCTTCTGTTCCTATACGATTGACACGACCAATTCGTTGCATTAATCGGGTAGAGTTCCAAGGTACATCATAGTTGATAATTACATTAGAACGGTGCAGGTTGATACCTTCGGCTAAAACCTCGGTAGTAAAAACGAAGTCTAAATCATTTTGCCAGTCTGCTTTGTCTTGATTGGCATCAAAATTTAACCTTATGGTTTTCTCTTTTTCTTGTCTGTTGTTAGCACTAATGCCAATAGTTTTATTAAAACCTGCTTCATTGGTAGCTTTCTCTATGTAGTCCATTGTTTCTTTGGACTCGGTAAAAATCACCAATTTACCCGAATGATTGGCTGGCTTATTTAGAAAGGTGTTTTTCAGCTCTAATAAAAATTTTTCTAATTTGGGGTCATAGTTTATTTCCTCCCATGTATCTACTAATTTAGCAACTATTTCTCGGTCGCGTTTTAGTAATGGAATAAATGTCTCTTTGAAATCTTTTGTTTGATAAATTTGATTGTTCCCGCCCTTTGAATTAATTTTGGCTTCCAAACCATCTTCATCACCTTCATCTAAGTATTTATTTACATCAATATCGGGTGCTACGAAAACCTTATCATTTTCAAACATCTTTATCATGTGGTCTGTATTCTTCAACAAACGACTCAATGACATTTTGAAAGCGTGAAAACTGCTTTCCAATCTCTTCACCAATAATGTTTTCATTATGGCAGAAAGTCTGCCCGAAATTGACTCTACATCACCATATCGTTTTCTATCCTCTTCGTTTATTAAGTATTCAATAGCCCGATACCTGTAATATCCCAAACCAACGGCCTCTTTACCATTTTCATCTAAACTGGTCAGTAGAGTTATTGTTTTGTCAAATAGTATGGAAAGCTTATCATCAAATTCATATTTCACCTCATTTGGGGGGTTAATAGTCGGAAATTCAATATCTTGTTCCTTAATATCTTTTAGGTACTCAGGATTGTTGAGTATGTCTGTTCGAGTTCTTCTTATAACAAGAGGTTCAACAACTTTGTCACGAATTTTATCAAAGATTGCTTTTACCTTTCCAACATTTAGTGCTTTATCCTTCTTGAGCTTGTCGTATTCTTCTTTAAGTGGCGTAAAGAATTGTTGCAAGTCTTTTACTGCTGGTAAATTTGAATTTCGTTTATCTTGAAATAGATAAACTTGATTTTCAATATCCGCAGGATGATTGTTTAGTGGCGTTGCGGTTAGCAACATCACTTTTTTCTTTACATCTCCGTCAACTCCTGGAATCTTTCGATCGGTTTTTGTAATTGTTTGTAGCTTCTCATACATTTGAGAAGAGTCGTTTCTGAACTTGTGTGCTTCGTCAATAATGATTAAGTCATATTCGTCGGCATCTGGGTAGTCGATAATTTCGTTATCAATAACCTTGTGTAAGCTTCCTGTTGAAATAAAAGAGCAATTGTTCCAAATATGAAAATCCTTAATGGTCTTTTTCCAGTTATCTTCCAGAGCAGGTGGATATACAATCAATATCTTGGTGTGATAGCCATTTTCAAAAACAAACTTTTTAGCGATGATTGAGGCAATGATTGTTTTTCCAAGACCTACCACATCAGCCAAAAAAACACCATTGTATTTTGTTAGCTTTTCATACCCTTCAATAGCCGCTTCTGCTTGATAGGTTAGACGTTTGTAATTATCAGGTAATAATAAATCAACATTGGAAGGGTCATAATCAATCCTGCGACCAAAATATTCAATTAGCAATTTGATATATAATTCAAATGGAGTAAACTCATCGTTTAGATAAGTTACTTTTTTAAGCTCTTGCACATCAATAGGCAAGATATCAATAGCTTCAAGCCATAAAGCCTCAAATTCGTCTGATGCAAATTTAATATCATCGTAATTCCGTAATTCAACATTAAACTCATAGTTTGATTTTTCAGATGTTCCAAGTCCGTTATCTGTAAAGTTGGATGAACCTGTGATGACGGTTCCTGTTGAGTTGGGGTTGAAATTTTCTGGTTTGAATATGTAGATTTTAGCGTGTAGATTTTTTTCTGGATGTGCTTTGATTTGTATTTTGCCTGTTACAATATCTTCTATGAAAAGGAAAACTCCATCTTCTATATCTTTATTGTAATCTGCATCTTCAATATCTGTTTTCAGTCTCTCTATGAAAGCTTCTTTTGTTTCTATTGGGTCCTTTAGATATTGTTGTCCGACTGCCGTATATTGTGCAGCAAGTTGGTCAACATTGATTCCTACTAATATTCGAATCTGCTGAATATTCTCCAAAAATGGTCTTAATTTGAAATAGCCTGTAGAACGAAAATAACCTGCCAAAGCATCAAAAGAATGAAGATTAGGTATGTGTTCAAGAACTCCTTGGAATTTTGCTAAAAGGTTATTGTTATCTCTATTTGTAAAAAACTGTGTGCTCATTTTTTTCTTTAATACGTATTTATGTTCATCAGCCCCCAAAATTCCAAGTTATCGAGTTCTCTTAAAATGGTGGATTGAATAAATTTTATTTCGTTCATACCTACCTACATTGGGAAAGATTACTCATTTTGACTTTGATTATAATTAATGTAAGTGAATTACTTTGTTCATTTTTACTACAATTGCAAAGATAATAAACTACTTTAAACTATTCATTTATGACAGTTAAATTGAGTGCTCCAAACACACTATTTATATTATCTAACGCCTCAATTCCGCAGTCTTTATACTTTGAGTTCTACATTTTATTACAAGTCATACTTGTCAAGCTTCACAATATTGTTGATATGAAATAACAAAAAGGTAACCCAAATTCACTATATCACTTCAAAATTAGTAGTAAAACTATTCATTTCATGCAGTTTTAACTAATTCTGAGTGCTTGTAATTTTACAAGGACGTGTTTGGAGTTTGGAGTGCCTTTGTAAAATTACAATGGGGTAGAATGTTTATTTTTTAGGTTTAATAATCGAATAAACACTTACACTTGCTTTCTATTCAAATACCGTTCAAACAGTGTTTGAATGGTATTTGAACACAAAATACATTGTTTGGATTTTTCATCTTTTGATCCAATATGTATATGAATATGATTAACTCCCTAAATGGGAAAGCTAAAATTTGACTACTCTCTCGATTCGTTATATAGCTGGGCTCTTTAAAATTTATTTGGAAATAATTTTTTTCATTCCTATTTATTTGTATTTTTGTGTCACTAATATACATTTATTTAATACAAGTATTTATTTATTTACAGACAAAGCACAATATTGTAACTAATAAGTAACAGAATGAAAAAAGTTTTATCAATGATTTTATGCATGATGGTTGTATATAATATAGCCTATGCACAGAGAGATGTAAAGACTATGGAACAAGCACAAAGCAACATCTCCGCTTCAAATGAAAAAGTGATTAAACGTAAGGTTGCTATTGGGAGATTTTCAAACGAAACTCAGTATGCAAAAGGAATCTTTTATGACAAGAAGAATGACCCTATGGGAAAACAAGCATTGGATATACTTTCCTCAAAGCTTGCTGCATCTGGTAAATTTTTATTGTTAGAAAGAGGTGACTTGTCAACATTATTAGAAGAGAGCGAGAAAGGTGGCAGTGGCTTATCGACTCTGGGTGCCGACTATATGATAATTGGGTCAATAACAGAGTTTGGACGAAAAAATGTAGGTAAATCTGGGGTATTTACTGATAGTAAAATTCAAACCGTAGAAGCGGCTGTAGCAGTACGTTTGATTGATGTGGCTACAGGATTGATTATTTATTCGGATGAGGCAAAGGGATCTGCCGATCTCACAACAAAAACTACTTTGGGAGTGGGGGGGAGAGCAGATTTTGACGCTACTCTTAGCGACAAAGCTATTTCAGAAGCTATTGGACAATTAGTAGAAAATATCATTAATAAATTGACTGATAAAGCTTGGAGGACATATTTTCTATCTTTCGAAGAGGATGCTGTTTTAATAGCTGGTGGTGCAAGTCAGGGTATTGAAGTTGGGGACATATTTTCCATCAAAACCAAAGGGAAAAGCGTGAAAAACCCTCAGACGGGCTTGATGATCGAGCTGCCAGGTAAAGAAATTGGTACTGTAACAATTCTTGCTACAGGGGGTGACACTGCCGAAACGGAATATTCGTTTGTGGAGCTTTCCCCAAATACTGATATAGATGTCAACAAGCTAAGCGAATATTATATTGAGGAGATTAATTGAAAACACCATGAAAATTAAAATTTTATTTACATTGGGGCTCATACTTTTACTAAGTGGATGTAGAGCCAATTACCCCGTAGCTCAACAGAGCGGAAAAGATGATGTTGCGTATTTACTATTTGTTAGTCCTAAAGAATATGCCAATAAATATGTGACAGTATCCATTGATAATGCAAATACCTTTGAAGCAAAAGTTGTGAAATCAAGAAATTCATATACTAAGGGCTCCTCTTATTCGATTGCTACAGGAAGAAGAGCAATTAATGTTGAATATAAGGGAAGATCAATTTATAATAAGGAAATATTTGTTTCTACTCAAGAAACCAAAATAATAACATTGCCATGATAAAGAAGTTTTTAATAATAGGAGTGTGCGTTGTTTCACTTGCTTCTTGTTCTCCAACCAAAAATATGTATTCTTGGTACAATTATGAGGATATCACTTACAAGTATAGTAAGAAAAGCACTGACGAATTGCAAGTAAAACTGTTAGAGGAATATCAAAAAATATCTCTTAATCAAAAAGGGCTAAGAGCCGTTGTGCCTCCTGGTTTGTATGCAGAGTATGGTTTTCTCCTTTTTAAGACAGGGAAAGTGGAAGAAGGGCTTTCTTTTTTGAAAGAGGAGATTAAGCTGTATCCCGAATCAGAGAAATATGTATCCCGAATCATTAAACAATTAGAGCAATGAAAAACTATTTTATTATTTCAATCGTGGCAATATTATTGTCTTCGTGTGCACAAGGTGTGGGCATAACGAGGGGTGTACAATATTCAAAACTATATGAAGAAAAACCCACTTCAATTGTGATTATGCCACCTATAAATCAGACAAATTCGGTGGAGGCAAAGGAGTTTTTTTACACAACATTGTATATGCCTCTTTGCGAAAAAGGATATTATGTATATTCCCCTTATCTTACTATGGAGATGTTGCAATCTGAAAGTGCCTACGAGAGTGAGATGTTTATTGAGAATGATTTAAGCAATTTCAATAATGTACTTGGCGCAGATGCTGCAATATTTACAATAATAAAATCTTGGGAAAAGAATAGTTTGCTGGGCTCTATTACAGTTGGTGTGGAATATATATTGAGATCCACAACAACAAATGAAACACTTTATCAACGCGAAGGATTGATAAATTTGGATACAAGTGTTAATAGCGGTGGAGGTGGTGGTCTCATCGGCGCTTTAGCAAATATGGCTGCAACTGCCATTAGCACAGCTATGACGGACAAGGTTATTGCTGGAAGAAAGTGTACCGCATTTGTGTTGAGTGATATGCCCGTGGGTAGATATAATGAGGCTTTTGGTAAAGATAGTGAAGTCTTGGCTGGAGCCAAATTCATCAGGGCAACAGTAAAATAAATAGCATTTTCCCTCTTCCAATTTAAGCCTCGCATTAGTGGGGCTTTTTCATTCACTTCTTTCATTTTGTAAGAATATAACGCTATAATAACAGTTTTATAAGCATATAGTAACTGAGACCACGTTATTTTATCTCAAAATGACACTTTTTATTTGCTTATTTATTATCTTTGGCACATAATTAATAAATAAGAGACAATGGAAAAGATAGACAAGCTTGATAGGCAAATTTTGGAGATTATTTCTCAAAATGCACGTATTCCATTTAGGGATGTAGCCGAACAATGTGGTGTATCGAGGGCTGCTATTCATCAGCGCGTTCAGCGAATGGTTGAAAATAATGTTATCACAGGTTCGGGATACCACATCAGCCCCAAAGTATTGGGCTACGCATCTAATGCTTATATTGGCGTGAAACTTGAGAAGGGTTCGATGTATAAAGAAGTGATTCCAGAATTTGAGAAGATTCCAGAAATAACAGAATGCCATTACACTACTGGACCATATACACTCTTGGTCAAATTGTTTGCCAAAGATAATGAACATCTTATGGACTTACTCAATAATCGTATTCAAGAAATACCTGGAGTAGTGGCAACGGAAACCATGATATCTCTTAGCCAGGGCGTCAAACGTGAAGTGCCGATAGTTAAGAGTAAAGATATTGATATAGAAGAATAAACTTCATCATAATTATCGAAATATTTTACTGATAAAAACCATATGTCCACAATTCTTTTTGATGAGATAATATTTGGACCAATTCATAGTCGCAGATTGGGGGCGTCATTGGGTGTTAATCTGCTTCCTTATGATGGCAAAGTGTGCTCCTTTGATTGCATATATTGTGAATGTGGATTCAATAAGAATTTCCGTACCAAAACCAAACTTCCAAATAGAGCAAATGTGAGAGCTGCAATGGAAGAAAAGCTTCAACAATTACAACAAGATAATAGTGCCGTAGATGTTATCACTTTTGCAGGTAATGGCGAGCCCACAATGCACCCCGAGTTTGAGGGTATCGTTGATGATACAATCGAACTTCGAGACAAATACTATCCTGATTCCAAAATTAGCGTTCTGACGAATGGACTGCATGTTGCTAAGAAGTCAGTTTTTAATGCATTGCAAAAGGTTGATAACAATATCCTCAAACTTGATTCTGCATTCGACACCACGGTAAGACTAATTGATAGGCCCAACTCGCCATCCTATTCGGTAAGAAATCAAGTAGAGCTTTATAAGAAGTTTGGTCATGATATTATTATTCAAACTATGTTTATTCGTGGCGTGTTTGAAGGCACAGCTTTTGATAATACCACAGATAGAGAGGTTGAAGCTTGGCTCGAGCTTCTCAAAGAGCTTAATCCACGTGAGGTGATGATTTATACCATAGATAGAGAAACGCCCGCAAAAGGCATAGAAAGAATATCAGTAGATGATTTGAAAGAAATAGCCAATAGGGTGGAGGCATTGGGTATAAAAACTAATGTAGCGGGATAAGT